>NZ_AGUD01000019.1 GCF_000240225.1 Patulibacter medicamentivorans | reverse complement strand
GCCGGTCGCCGGGGGCCGGCGGCCGCGGCGCGGTCACCGGCCCCCGACCCGACGCCACGCGTCGGGTCGGGGCGCGCCGGGCTGGCCGGCGCCGCGGGATCGGTCGTCGCCGCCATCACCAGCCGGGCAGCTTCGCGGCCTTCGCGGCCTGGTTGATCTGCTTCTGGGTCTGCTCGGCCATCTTCTGGGGCGTCGTCTCGCCGACCATCAGCTTCGCCAGCTGGACGATCACGCCGCCGACGCCGGGGACGTCCGCCGCGTAGGCGATGTTCGACGGGCCCTTGTCATAGGCGGTCTTGAACGACTGCTGCAGGGCCGACACGCCCTTCGGGTCGGGCGTGCCGCTGATCACCGGGAACGCCTTGGACTCCTGGATGTAGGGGCCGTAGCCCTTGCCGGTGGCGAAGCGGATGAAGTCCAGCGCCGCCTTCTCGCGCCCGGCGTTGCCGGTCTTCGGCAGGTAGTAGCTGCCGATCGGGCTCGGGATGTAGGTGACGGCCGGATTCTTCGCCGCGAGCGGGAAGAACCCGATCGTCTTGTCGACCTTGGCCGCGTCGCCGCCGGCCGCCGCGACGATCGCCGGCAGCATGTCGGAGTGCAGCGCGGTCATCGCCGCCTTGCCCTGGACCAGCTGCTTGACCGAGCGCTCGACGGTCGCGGTCACGAGGTCGCCGTTGAAGCAGCCGTCCTTCTGCAGCCCCTGGTAGGCGGCCATCGCGGCGACGAACGGCGAGCCGGGGTCGTCGAGGTGGGCCTTGTTGCTGCGCAGCGCGATCCCGTAGGCGTTGCCGGCGTTGGCGTCGCCCATGTAGATCGACGGCAGGATCTGCGGCGGCCACTGCGAGCCACCGGACTCGGCGATCGGGGTGACGCCGGGCGCCCCCGACTTGATCCGGCCGCAGGCGGCCTTCAGCGCGTCGAAGCTGGTCGGCACCTGGACGCCGGCCTTCGCGAAGACGGTCTTGTTGTAGAAGACGCCGAAGATCTGCGGGAACCCGAGGATCGCGCCGTAGGTCTTGCCGTCAACGGTCGCGGCGGTCTTGTACAGGTCGCCGGAGCGGCCGACGTAGTCCTCGCCCGAGAGGTCGCGCAGCGTCCCCTTCGGGTTCAGCGCCAGCAGGTTCGTGACCGTCGGGTGGTACTCGAGCACGTCGGGACGCGCCCCGCTGGCCCACTTCGTGAGCGTGGTGTCCTCGAACCCGGCCGACGGGATCTTGACCAGCTCGATCGTGTTGCCGGACTCCTTCTCGTAGTCCGCGTAGAGCTTCAGCAGCGCGGGCGGATCGGCGCTGTTGTGCCACAGCGTGATCTTCTGCGGCCCGTCCGCCGTCGAGTCCCCGCCACCGCAGCCGGTCAGCACCAGTGCCGTGACCGCAGCCAGGCCGGCTGCACGTCGCAATCTCCGCATCCCTCGTCTCTCCTCCAGAGCCCTTCGATGTCGCCGATCGCTCTGTGCGATTCGGAGACCTTGATGAGCGATCAAACATCGCTGGCGGTCGCGCTGTCAAGCCGAATTTTCCGCCTGACAGCGGCGTGTACGCGAGAATCGCCCGCTACGACAGGCGATCGGCGCCGTTGTCGAGTTCAGGTTTTGATGTTTGAATATCGGACGGTCGTCGTTCGACCTGGACATATAACTCTCCGTCAGTTATATCTCTCGACCGTCGTTCTGAGGAGGAGACGCATGAGGGAGCAGGAACGTGCCGGCCGCATTCGCCGGTCAGGCCGTCTGGGTACCGCTGGTCGACGCCCGGCGGCGAGCCGTGGCCGCTGGCTGCTCGCGCTCGCGATCGGGCTGCTGGCGGGGCTCGCCCCAGCCGTCTCCGGACCGGCCGCGGCCGGAGCCGCCGACCCGCCGTTCCTGCCGATCAGCGAGCAGCGGATCCCGCTGCCGGCCGGCTTCGAAGCGAGCACGCCGATCTGGACGACCGACGGCCAGCACCTGCTGTTCTCCTCGCGGGGGCAGCTCTACCTGGTGGCCGAGAGCGGCAAGGGCCTGCGCTGCCTGACCTGCGGGCTCCCCAACGAACCGAAGATCGAGCCGGCCGTGCAGGAGGCGTTCAAGGACGTCTTCCCCGACGGCAAGCGGATCCTCTACGGCGACTTCACCAAGGCGTTCGTCCTCGAGTGCGCGCCCAGCGTGCTCGCCTGCGACCAGCGGACGCTGCTGCCGATCGACGTCGGCGGCGGCGACGAGCCCGGGACCGGCCTGGCGCTCGGGCCCGGCGTCTGGCACCTCTCCCCCGACGGCCAGCACCTGGGCTGGACGACGACCCGCGACGACACCCGCACGATGCTGATCGGCAAGCTCGCGCGCCAGGCCGACCGCTACACCGTCGGCGACGTGCGGGTGCTCAACCCGCCGGGCCCGAGCGGCCCCAAGGACACCGATCCCCGCGGCTGGACCAACGGCGGCGCGCTCTACGAGCTGAAGAGCTTCTCCAAGGGCGGGCGCGCGGTCACCTACGTCAGCAGCCAGTTCGAGGGCAACCCGGACATGTACGAGGTCGACCTGGCGACCGGCCGCCGCACCCGCCTGACCGGCAACGCCGACTGGGACGAGGACGGCGGCGAGTCCCCCGACGGCCAGCTGCTGTCGATGTACAGCGATCGCGGCATGCACCGGGTCGAGACCGCCGGGATGGTCCCCCGCCGGTCGTTCATCGACTACCCGATCTCGATCAACGCGGCGATCTACTACGTCGGCACCCCGATCGGCTTCCAGTGCGACCTGCAGCCGTGGCTGCTGCCGGCGACCGGCGACGACGACGGGCGCCTGCTCGGCCAGCCGCTGACCGTCTACACCGGCGGCGACGCGCACGCACAGAACAACGTCCCGGGCCGCGGCGCCTGGAGCCCCGACAGCACCAAGGTCGCGCTGACCGAGATGTCCTACACGACCGCGATGGGGCTCGACCGGCTGCTGATCGCCAAGCTCGACCGCCCGCCGACCAAGCCGGCGCCGGTCGTCGAGTCGCGGGTCGGGTCGTGGGCGACGACGCCCGGCCGCTACCGCGGGACGTCGGGCTTCGGCGGCCCGGTGACGGTCAATGGCCTGAAGGCGGGGACTGCGACGATCACCTCGATCGGCGGCCTCTTCACCGGCCACCACGAGGTCCGCTACGACCACTACTCCGACGACGGCAAGAGCTTCATCGACGGCACCGAGTCCGTCGACGTGCCGCTGTTCCCGGCGATCCCGGCCCGCAACCGCGCCGACATCCGGATCAGCGGCGCCCGCAACGGCTACTTCCGCGCCGACTTCTCGATCGGGCGGCTGCTCGGGACCCCGACGGCCTCGGGCACCGTCAACGCCGAGATCGACGGCTACCGGACGACGGGCGGGATCCAGCAGCTCGGACCCTGCCCCCAGTACCTGCCGCGGCGACGACCGCTGGACCTGCAGACCACGGTCGCGCGCCACGGCCGCCAGCGGATCCTGACCGCGACGGTCCGCGCCGACCCGGCGCCGACCCAGCGGACCGAGGGCGGCTTCGGCGACGAGCGGCCGATGAGCCGGGCGACGATCCGGGTCGGCGACCAGACCGCACGGACCGACGGCAGCGGAGTCGCCCGGATCACGCTCGCCCCGAGCGCCCAGGGGCCGACGCGGGTGACCGCCAGCGCCGGCACGACGTTCGCCCCGACCACGCGGACCATCGACCTGTCGAAGTCGAGCGTCGTGCTCGCCGCCCGCGTGCCGGGCCAGTCCCTACGGGACGTCGCGCGTCGTGGCCGGATCCAGGTCCGCTGCGCGCTCGACGCCGCGGGCGACTGCCGGGCGACGGTCTCGATCGGCCGCGCGCTGGCGCACCGGATCGGCCTGCGCGTCCGCGGCGGCGCCCCGACCGTGACGCTGGGGAGCGGCCGTGCGCGGCTGCGCCGCCCCGGCGTCCGCACGATCGACATCGCGCTTCCCCGCCGGACGCGCGACGCGCTGTCCCGGCGGGCCGGCGCGACGGCGAGGATCGCCGTGCGGCTGACCGGGAGCGCTCCCGGTCGCCTGCGGACCACGCTCACGCGCCGCGCCACCCTGCGCCGCTGAGGTTCAAGCGCCCGGGCCCCACCGAGCCCGGGCGAGGCAGCGCAGCGGGGCGTCTCCGGAGCCTGCTCCGGAGACGCCCCGACCTCCGACCGGGCCGGCTAGCCCTGCGCCCCGCAGGTCCGCATCCGCCGCACCGCCGTCAACGGCCGCCCGTCCACCCCACGTGCCGTGACGCGCACCGTCCGGCGGCCGATCGGCCGGCCGCCGACGGCGACCCGGACGCGGTTGCCGCCGGCCCGGCGAACGCGGACCCGGTGCCCGCCGACCGACGCGCGGACGCTGCGCAGGCGGGCGCCGCGCGGTCCGACCCGCAGCGTCAGCCAGCGTCCCGCGCGGCAGACCGCGGCCGGCGCGATGCCGCTGCCCGGCGACGCGGCCGCGGCCGGCTTCGGCGCCGCCACGATCACCACCCGTGCCGTCGCCGAGCCGCCGGCCGGAGCGAGCTGGAAGGTGATCCGGACCCGTCCGGCGGGATCGACGCGCAGGCGCTCGCTGCGCTCGCCGTCGGCGGCGCCGATCCGCACCCGGGCCACCGTCCCCGGCGCGTAGGCCGCGGGCGTGGTGACCGTCGCGATGCCGCTGCCCTCGAGGGCGAACCCGTGGCGGTCGGCCGCCGAGAGGACGCTGAACTCCTGCGCCGCGGCGCGGTCGAAGGCGACCTTCCACCCCCACTGGGTCCAACTGCGGTCGATCGAGCGGTAGGAGACCGGCGACGGAGCCGGCGGCGGGTCGGCGAAGGTCTGCATCAGCGGCCCGATGTGCGCCTTCAGGTCGCGGGCCCAGTACGGCCAGACGTGGGTCCCGTAGACGTAGTCGTCGTAGGAGCTGGGGATCCCCGCCTCGTCGAGGTGGCGCTTGAAGGCACCCGTGGAGAGGTGGGTCAGCTGCTCGATCAGGACCCCCGGCAGGCCGGTCACCAGCGCCAGCGGCGCATCGAGGTCGCCCGGGATCCCCGACGCGGTCCAGAGGCCGATCCGCATCCCGCGCAGGTTCTCGACCAGCATCCCGGGATCGTGGCCCTGCCAGTTGATCGCGTTGGCGAAGCGATCGCCGAAGATCGAGCCGTAGGGCTGCTGGTCGAGCCCGACCGTGATCGCCTCGACGATCCCCATCGCGCCGAGGCTGACCACCGGATCGCGGGTGATCTCGGGGGCGCCCGAGAACGACGCGACCGAGCTGAACATGTCGGGATGGCGCGCGGCGTAGGTCATCGCGCCGAAGCCGCCCTGCGAGAGCCCCGCGACGGCGCGCCCGCGGCGATCGGCGATCGTCCGCAGGTTGCCGTCGACCCACGGCACCAGCTGGCCGATGTGGAAGGTCTCCCACTTCGGCGGCCCGCCGCGGCCGCCGTTGAACCAGTCGGCGAACCAGCCGCCGCCGTCGCCGTCGTAGCCGGCGTCCGGCATCACCACGATCACCGGCCGGCCCGCGGTCGTCGCCTCCACGTCACCGGCCTTCACCCAGTCGGACGCTCGCCCGCTGGTGCCGTGGAACAGGTAGAGGACCGGGTAGCGGCGATCCGGGTGGCGGGCGTAGCCGTCGGGCAGCAGCACCCGCACGTCGACCGGCTGGCGCAGCGCCGAGGTCGCGACCCGCAGGTCGAGCTGGCGGTCGTCGAGCGCCCTGCGCGAGACGATCCGCAACCCGTCGCCGTCGCGGACGGCGGCCACCGCCGCGCCGGCGCCCGCGCCGTCGGCGGCGGCCGAGCCGACCGCCGGGCCGACCCCCAGCGCCGCCGCCGCCGCGACCGCCACCGCCGTCGCTCGTCGCACCCGTGATCCTCGCCCGCTGCGCTCCCACATGCCCCACAGCATCCACGAACAGCACTGTTCGTAGCAACCCGGGTCGGGCGACCGGGCGCCCGGCCGCTCGTCGGAGGCGTCCGGGCGCCCTCGGGCCGAGCTAGGCTGCGAGCCGGATGGTGGCCCCGTCGACTCCTGCCCAGCAGCGCGACCTGCTCGCCGCCGCGCGACGCGGCGACGAGGGCGCCTACGACCGGCTGATCGGGCCCCACCGCCGCGAGCTGCACGCCCACTGCTACCGGATGCTCGGCTCGGTCCAGGACGCCGAGGACGCGCTCCAGGAGGCGCTGCTGCGGGCGTGGCGCGGCCTCGCCCGCTTCGAGGGCCGCAGCTCGACGCGCTCGTGGCTCTACAAGATCGCCACCAACACCTGCCTCGACCAGATCGCCAAGCGCCCGAAGCGGGTGCTGCCGATGGACTACGGCCCGCCGACCGACGCCCACGACGGTCCCGGGCCGCCGCTGACCGAGTCGGTCTGGATCGAGCCCTACCCCGACGAGCGGCTCGGGGTCGAGGACGGCTACGCGGCGCCGGCCGCCCGCTACGAGCAGCGCGAGGGCGTCGAGCTGGCGTTCATCGCCGCGCTCCAGCACCTGCCCGCCCGCCAGCGCGCGGCGCTGATCCTGTTCGAGGTCCTCGGGTACTCCGCCCGCGAGGTCGCGGAGGCGATGGAGACGACGGTGGCGTCGGTCAACAGCGCGCTCCAGCGGGCCCGCAAGACCGTCGAGGACAAGCGTCCGACGCAGAGCCAGCAGGCGACGCTGCGGGCGCTCGGCGACGAGAAGGTCGCGGCGCTCGTCCGCCGCTACGCCGAGGCCTGGGAGCGCGGCGACGTCGACGCGGTGGCCGCGATGCTGACCGCCGACGCCGCGATCACGATGCCGCCGATGGCGACCTGGTTCCGCGGCGAGCAGCTGCTGGTCTTCCTCCGCGAGTGGGCGTTCAACGGGCGGGTCTACGACGCCGAGGGCAACCGTCGCGTGCGGGTCGTGCCGACCCGCGCCAGCGGCCAGCCGGCGTTCGGCACCTACAGCTGGGACCCCGGGCACGGCGCCCACCGGCCGACCGTGCTCCAGGTCCTGACCCTGCGCGGCGATCGGATCGTCGAGATCACCGGCTTCGTGGACCCCGGGCAGTTCGCGCGCTTCGGGCTGCCCGCCGAGCTGCCGGCCTGAGCACGCGACGGCGATGAGTTTCGCCGCCACGGCCGGTCATAGCGGGCAGAGGCGGACGATCGACCGCCGGCCAGCGACCCGGGAGCGCCAGCGATGTGCAGCGAATGCGACAGCGACGACGCGGACGACCGCCATGCCGTCGCCCTGCCGCACGTCGTCGACCGCGAGACCTGGCTGGCCGCGCGCCTGGACCTGCTGGCCCGCGAGAAGGAGCTGACCCGGGCCGGCGACGCGATCGCGGCGCTCCGCCGCGCGCTGCCGATGGTCCGGATCGACAAGTCCTACCGCTTCGAGGGGCTCGACGGCCCAGCCCGGCTGGTCGACCTGTTCGAGGGGCGCCGCCAGCTGATCGTCTACCACTTCATGTTCGATCCCGGCTGGGATGCGGGCTGCACCGGCTGCACCGCCTTCGTCGACGACCTCGGCCGCCTGGACGACCTGCGCGAGCGCGACACGACCCTGGCGCTGGTCTCGCGCGCGCCGCAGCACCGGATCGAGCCCTACCGCCGGCTGCGGGGCTGGAAGCTGCCGTGGTACTCCTCGTTCGGGAGCGAGTTCAACTACGACTTCCAGGTCACCCTCGACGCGCGGATCGCTCCCCCGGTCTACGACTACCGCGACGCCGAGGACCACCGGCGGGCCGGGCACCCGTGGTTCGCCGAGGGCGAGCAGCACGGGCTGAGCGTGTTCCTGCGCGACGGCGACCAGGTCTTCCACACCTACTCGACCTACGCCCGCGGGGTCGAGAACGTGCTGTCGTTCGCGCTGATGCTCGACCTGACGCCGCTGGGGCGCCAGGAGGGCTGGTGAGCGGCGCGTCGCGGGCCGTTCGACCGGCCCGCGACGCGGGAGCTCACGAGGTCTGGGCGACGAGGCCGCGCGAGCTGCGGACCACGCGGCGGCCGGCGGCCAGGACGGCGGCGCTGAGCCCGACGAAGCGACCCGCTGCGGATCAGCTCGCCGGCGACCGCGATGCAGCCGAGGATCAACGCGATGTACATCCAGAACATGTAGGGCGTCTCGGCGTACTTGCCCGGGGCGTCCAGCAGGTGGATCAGGCCGATGCCGCTGATGCCGACCACGCCGACGGCCCGCGCGATGCCGTCGCGGATGGTCGTCGCCGGGGTCTCGTGGTCGTGTGTCATGGGTGCTCCGGTGGATCGTCGGGGTGAGGCGCCGGCCGACGGACGTCGACCGTGACGACGATCGTGGCGGGTGCTCCCCCAACCGCCCGGCAGCCCCGCGACAAGGCTTGGCAAAGATCCCTCGCCGGGCCCGTGGGGCCGCGTACGATCGGCCTGTGCAGCGGTTGCTGGTGGTCGAGGACGACGAGAGCATCGGCGAGCCGCTGGTGCGAGCGCTGCGACGGGAGCAGTTCGACGTCGCCTACGTCGCGTCGGGCGAGGACGCCATCGAGCACCTGGAGCGCGAGCCGGTCGACCTGGTCGTGCTCGACATCGGCCTGCCGGGGATCGACGGGATCGAGGTCTGCCGGCGCGTGCGCGAGCTGCACCCCGGCACCGGCGTCCTGCTGCTGACGGCCCGCAGCTCGGAGCTCGACGAGGTGCTCGGCCTCGATGCCGGCGCCGACGACTACGTGACCAAGCCGTTCAGCCTGGCGGTGCTCGTCGCCCGCGTCCGCGCGCTGCTGCGGCGCGAGCCGGCGGCGGGCGCCGGCTCGAGCCCGGTCGAGGTCGCCGACCTGCGGGTCGACCCCGGCTCGCGCCGTGCCTGGCGCGGCGATCGCGAGCTCGCGCTGTCGCCGAAGGAGTTCGACCTGCTGCTGTTCCTGGCGGCGCGGGCCGGTGACGCCGTCCGCCGCGAGGAGCTGATGAGCGGCGTCTGGGACGAGAACTGGTGGGGGTCGACCAAGACCCTCGACGTCCACGTCGGATGGCTGCGGCAGAAGCTCGGCGATCCGCCGCTGATCACCACCGTGCGCGGCTACGGCTTCCGGCTGGAGCAGCCGTGAGGCGCCGGCTGCTGCTCTCGACCTGCCTGATCGCCCTCGCCACGGTCCTCGTCCTCGGCGTGCCGCTGGGGCTGGTCGGGACCGCGCTGCTGCGCCAGCGCGCCGACATGCGGCTCGAGCGCCGCGCCGACGAGGCGGCCCTGCGGATCGCCCGCGCGCAGTCGCGCGGGACGCCGCTGACGTTCGCGCTGGTCGACGACCTGCTGCCGGCGGACGAGGCGCTGCGGGTGACGCGCTCCGACGGCCGCCGGATCACGCTCGGCCGCCTCCCCCGCGGCGCGCGGACCGAGGTCGCCTCGGGCGACGGCGGACCGCTGAGCGTGACGCTGGTCGCCCCCGCCGCCGCACGCGAGGACGACGTCGGGATCGTGTGGCTGGCGGTCGCCGGATCGGGGCTCGCCGCCCTGGTCGCCGCGATCGCGCTGGCGTCGATCCAGGCCCGCCGGCTGGCGGCCCCGCTGGAGCAGCTGGCCGGCCGCGTCGAGCGGCTCGGGAACCCCGACTACGACGACCGGCCCGTGGCGCGCCAGCTCGCCGAGATCGACCAGGTCCAGCAGGCGCTGAACGACGCCGACCGCCGGATCGCCGGATCGATCCGCCGCGAGCGGGAGTTCACCGCCAACGTCTCGCACCAGCTGCGGACGCCGCTGACCGGGCTGCGACTGCGGCTGGAGGAGCTGCACCGGCTGGCCGACTCGAGCGACGCGACCGACGAGGCCGACGCCGCGCTCCAGCAGGTCGACCGGCTCGTGACCACGATCGAGCACCTCGAGGCCGTCGCCCGCCACCGCGACGACGAGCCGGGGCTCGTCGACCTCGGGGCGCTCGTCGCCGACCACGTGGTGGCCGGGCACTGGGGCACCCGCTTCGCCGACGCCGGCCGGCGGCTGGAGGTCGAGGCCGACGCCGGCCTGCCGGCGCACGTCGAGCCCGAGAGCGCGCGCCAGATCCTCGACGTCCTGCTCGACAACGCGCTGCGCCACGGCGTCGGCGACACCACGGTCCGGACCGGCCGCGCCGCCGGCTGGGTCCGGATCGCCGTCGGCGACGCGGGATGCTCGCTGGCCGGCACCGGCACGACGGCGATCTTCGCCCGCGGCGTCGGCCACGGGAGCGGGATCGGGCTGGCGGTCGCGCGCGAGCTGGCGCGCCGCGCCGGCGGCGACCTGCAGCTGGTGCGCGGCGCGCCGACGACCTTCGAGGCCGTGTTCCGGGCCGCGGCCCCGTAAGCCCGCGCGAGCGGCTTCCAACCCCGAGCGGCGCGCCGTCGCAGCGGCCCCCGTCGCGCAGGCTCTTGGATGGATCTCGAACTCGCCAGCCACAGTCGAGCACACGATGTTCGGCATCATCTACGCCCTCGGCGAGCTTCGACGGCGACACCGGCGCACTCTCCTGACAACCCTCGTACTCGGGGTCGGCGTTGGGCTCGCGGTCACGGTGAGCGCGCTCGCGGACGGCCTCGCCGCTGCCCAGGACCGCGTCCTGCGGCCGCTGAGCGGGCTTGGCACCGACCTCTCCCTCGCCCGCCCGGTCGGTTCCGCGAGCGGTGAGGCGCCGTCGATCGCCGATCGTCGACGGCTGCGGGAGGAGAACGAAGCGGCGCGAGTCGCGCTCGACGACCTCGGCGAGCCGGGCGACCGCTTCCGCCGGACCGCGTTCGTGTCCAGCGCCCGCCTCGGCTTCGACGACCGCGACGTCCAGGCCGCCGCGTCCGCACCCGACGTGCGTGAGGCGGCCGGCAGCCTGACCCTCGACGCGATCGATGTCAGCGGCGAAGTCCCGGCGTCCGCGGGAAGCGGGACGCCAGGCGCCCAGACGCTGCGGGCCGCTGGTCTCGAAGGCGTCGACATCGCCAGCAGCACCGTCACAGGGGTCGACACCACGCACCCCGCGTTGGCGACCGTCGGCCCCGACCAGGTCACCGACGGGCGCTGGCTGGCGCGCGGCGCTCACCGCGAAGTCGTCCTCGATCTGGCCGTCGCCCGTCGCCGGGGGCTACGAGTCGGGTCGACGTGCCCGATCGGCACCCGCCACTACGAGGTCGTCGGCCTCGTCTCAGCACCGCTCGGCGCCGAACGCTCAGACGCCTACCTGCCGCTGAGCGAGCTGCAGGCGATCGCCGATCGTCCCGGCACGGTCACCGAGATCCGCGTGCGGGCCGATCGATCCGACGATGTCGGGGCGCTGCGAACGCGGCTGGAGACGGACCTCCCGGGAACCACCGCGACGACCGCGGCGGACCTCGCCGCCAACGTCGACGGGTCGCTGGCGGATGCCGACGACCTGGTCGAGCGCCTCGGCACCGCGCTCGTCCTGCTCGCGCTTGCGGCGGCGTTCGTGCTGACCGCCCTCATCACGCTCGGATCGGTCGGGAAGCGCACCCGCGAACTGGGGACCCTGCGCGCGATCGGCTGGAGTCGCGCGCGGCTCGTCCGCCAGCTGGCCGGTGAGTCGCTGCTGCAGGGTGTCCTCGGTGGCCTTCTCGGCGTCGCCACCGGCTTGGCCGTCGCCTGTGCCATCAGCCGCGCCGGAATCGTCCTTCGAGCGTCCGTCGCCCCGTCGGAGCACCCCGTCGGCGGTGGGCTGGCGGGATTGGCCGGCTTCGGTCGCGGGGCGGTCGAGCCGACCTCGGCGGCAGTCACCCTGACGGCCCCGGTCGACGGCGGCGTGCTCCTCGTCGGCCTCGGACTGGCAGTCCTCGCCGGCCTGCTCGCGGGGGCGGTCGGTGCCGCGCGCGCCGCCCGTCTTCGCCCCGCCGACGCTCTGCGACAGATCGACTAGGAGTCACCGTGGATCACCTGTACCAGCTCACCGGCGTCGCCCGGACCCACCGAACCCGAGCCGGATCGGTGTCGGCCCTGCGTGGGGTCGACCTCACGATCGACCCCGGCGAGGTCGTCGCGATCACCGGTCCCTCCGGCGCGGGCAAGTCGACCCTCTTGCACCTGCTCGGACTGCTCGATCGTCCGACCGGCGGCCGGTTGCGGTTCTCTGGAGTCGCCCTCGAGGCGTTTTCCGATCGGGCCCTGGCAGTCCTGCGCCGCGACACGATCGGCTTCGTCTTCCAGCAGTTCCACCTGATCCCGACCCTGACCGCGGCACAGAACGTGGAGGCGGCGCTGCCCGCCGGAACCTCGCCGCGACGCGGGCGGGCGCGAGCGGACGAGCTGCTGGCGCAGGTCGGACTGGCCGATCACGCCGATCGCCTGCCCGGTCGGCTCTCCGGCGGCGAGCAGCAGCGGGTGGCGATCGCCCGCGCTCTCGCCAACCATCCCTCCGTGCTGCTGGCCGACGAGCCGACGGGCAACCTCGACGCCGAGACCGGCAGATCGGTCCTCGCGCTGCTCGACGAGCTGCACCGTGCCACCGGGGTGACCGTCGTCCTCGTCACCCACGACCCCGCGATCGCGGCTGCTGTCCCGCGCGTCGTCGAGATCCGGGACGGGCGGCCCGTCGAGCCTGCCGCCACCAAGACCGCCTGACCTCCCAAAGGACACCGCATGAGCTTCCGCCCTCGTCCGTGGCATCGCGCCTCGCTCGCAACGACCGCCCTGCTGGCCCCGGCCCTCGTGGGCTGCCCCGCAGCGCAGGCCGTCCCGCCGCCGCTCCAGTCGCTCGACGTCGAACGCCGCATCCAGCTGCGACTGCCGCCCGAGGCGGACGCGGGTGGCAAGGGGGACACGGGCGGCGCGCACCTGGCACCGGACGCCAAGCACCTCTACTTCTCCGTCACCGTGGGCGGCAAGGCCCAGATCGCGGTCACCGATCTCGACGGCCGCGGCTACCGCTGCATCACCTGCGGGCGCGTGCCGACCGCTCAGAAGGCCGACCTGCTCGAGGACGGCCGCCGGATGTGGCTGGCCGACAACAGCGGGCAGGCCACCACCGGCAACCCACTGAGCGGAGGCACCGGCGACTTCCAGTGGTCGATCCTGGAATGTGCTCCGAGCGTCTATCGATGCGAACGGTCCCGCGTGGTTCCGGTGCGCTTCCCGTTGGACAGCCTTCTGCAGGGAGCGCAGAATCGCGAGGCGACGGTCGACGCCTACGGGGAGTTCGTGGCCTGGAACGAAGTTCGGATGCACGACGGCCCGCGCGTCACGCTCGGCCGGCTCGAGCGGCGCGCCGACGAGTACGTGGTAACCGACCCGCGCGTCGTCACCCCTCAGTTCCGGCCCTCGAACGCGATCGCGGACTGGATCAATGGCGGGCGCTTCTACGAGGGAGCGAGCTTCGTCGACGGGAACCGGTACCTCAAGTACCAGGCGACCACGACCGGCCTCAACTACGACACCTACCTGCTGGACCTGCGCACCGGTCAACGACGCCAGATGACCACCGACCTCGACTACAACGAGGTCGCGCGCTACTCCCCCGACGGGCGCTGGATGTACTACACGTCGGCGCGGGGGCTTGACCGGATGGACGTCTTCACCCAACTCGAGCGACCGTCGCTGATCGACGCTTCGGCGTTCGGCCAGTTGGGGCGCGTGAGCCTGTGGAACAACCGCCGCTGCATGAACGAGGGCTGGCTGATGGACCGGGCCAGCGGCCAGCAGCGCGGAGGCTACGGCGGTCAGCCCACGCTGCTGGAGGACGACTGGAACCTGCGCAGCTGGGAGTGGCTGCCCGGTGGCGACCGTGCCGTGGTCACCGAGACGCGGCTCCCGAACCGCCCCGACCCGAGCGACCCGGCCGCTCGTACCCGAATCAGCGTCGTGCGGATGCCCGGTGTCGCCCCCGCGCCCGCGCCCCCGACACCGATCCACGTCGACCGGACCGCCTACCGACGCTGGACGACGCCCGCCTCCGAGTACACCGGCATGGCCGGTCGGCAGGTCCTTGCCCGAACGGTGCCTGGACCGGCCGGCGGCACCGCGACAATGACGTTCCTGGGCACCTACCTGGCCGGTTCGTGGTCGGTGCGCTACGACGGCTACAGCGACGACGGCCGCACCTTCCTGGACGGCTGGGAGCGGGTGGACGTGCCCAGTCCGATCCTGCTCGGGCATTGGAGTGCCGACATTCGTGCTCGCGGCGCGCGCCCCGGGTTCCTGCGGGGAGACGTCACGGTGACCGCCCAGGAGCGGTTCTCCGGCACCGTCGAGAGCGAGGTGGCCGGACGCCGCCTGCGCGGGATCCCCACCCAGGAGACGTGCCCCGGGCTCCGCCAGCCGGCGCTACGCGCACGGATCGTCGGGACACGGCCGATCGCCGGACGCCGGATGCGCGTGCGCGTCGCCGTCGACGCCCGAGTCGCGGAAGACTCCCTGAATCGCCCGGTCCAGCAGGCCGTGGTCCGCGCCACCGTCCCCGGCCGGCGACGCGTCCGCGGGCGGCTGGTCACCCAGGGCCGCACTGACGAGCACGGGCGGATCACGCTGACGATCCCGCGAGCGGCCGAGCCGCGGATCTCGGCCGCGGCCGGCGGCTTCCGCCCGACCGGGTGACCGAGCGGGACGGCCGCTGAGCCGCTGCGGCGGTTCGGCGGCCGGTTCCTCAGTCCAGTCGCCGAACCGCGGCAGAGAGGTCGATCGAGAATCGCGCGCCACCGCCTTCGGCGTTCTCGACCCGCGCCCGGCCGCCGTGTGCCCGGGCGACCTGACGGACGATCGCAAGGCCAAGTCCGGAGCCCCGCGTGCCGCGGGCGGCGGCCGACCGATAGAACCGGTCGAAGACCCGTCCGAGCTCGACCTCCGGCACCCCCGGTCCGCGATCGCGAACCGTGACCCGCCCGCCCTCGACCGCGACATCGACGGTCGATCCCCTGGGCGCCCACTTCGCGGCGTTGTCCAGGAGGTTGTCGATCGCCCGCGCCAACAGCTGCTCGTCGCCGACGATCACGACCGGACCGCCGCACATCGCGAAGACCCGGTCCGTCGAGCGCCGGCGGACTCGCTCGAGCGCCTCCTCAACGACGCAGTCGAGCCTCAGCTCCTCGAGCACCAGCTCCGCCGAGCCATCGCGAGCGACATCGACGACGTCCGCGATGAGCGCCGTCAACGCGGCGGTCTCGGTCAGCACCTCGTCGAGCAGTTGCGCCCGGTCGACATCGGGCATGCCCGGCGTCCGTTGCAGCACTTGCACGTTGGCCCGAATCGCCGCCAGCGGGGTCCGAAGCTCATGTGAGGCGTCGGCGACGAGCTGGCGCTGCGCGACCACCGACTCGTCGAGCGCGAGCAGGGTCCGGTTGTGCGCCTCGGCCAGGCGCGAGAGCTCGTCGGAACCATGGACGGGCAGGCGCACCGACGTGTCCCCGGTCCGCGAGATCTCCTCCGTCCGAGCCGTGAATCGGCGTACTGGCCGCAGCCCGTGGTGTGCGACCAGCAACCCGACGCCAGCCGCCACGACGCAGCCGACGACGCCGACGATCACGCAGATCAGCGACAGGCCGGCCAGCGCATCGTCGACCTCGTCAAGCGAGCGGGCCACCTCGACCGCGCCGAGCGGCCCGGCGCCCGCGGCCATGATCCGCAGGTGCTGCCCGTCGGCCTCCACGTCCATGAGAATCCGCCGCTCGCTGCCGGCCCGAGCGAGACGCGCTACCTCGGCGGTCACGGGCAGCGGTCGGCCGCGCGGCGCGACCCGGAGGATCGAACCGTCCGCACGCACCAACTGCGCACCGTTCGCGATCGAGCCAAGCAGGTCGTCGGGCACGGCTCCGCGAAGCCGTCGCTCCAGCGTGCGCCGCTCGGCTGGCGTCAGGCTCAGAACGCGGTCGATCCGATTCCGCAGTGACGCGTCGATCTGTCCTCGAAGCCGGTCCGCCGTGGCGAGGTAGAGCGTGACCGACGTCGTCGCGACCACCAGCGCCACGGCGACGCCGACGAGCATCGCCAGCCGAGTGCGCAGCGTCACGGACGATCCAGCGAGTAGCCGAGGCCGCGCACGTTGCGTAGCAGCTGCGGATCGGCCCCGCAGGCAGCCAGCTTGCGCCGCACGTAGCCGACATAGACGCTCAGCGTTCCGCCCTCGGGACCATAGTCGTAGCCCCACGCGTGCTCGAAGAGCGCCGAGCGGCTGACAACGTGGCCTGCGTTGCGCATCAGGACGGCGAGCAGCGCCGACTCCGTGTGGGTCAGGTCGATATCGTCACCGTCGGCCCAACGCACCCGCCGCTGGCCGAGATCCAGCACCAGCGGGCCAACACGGAGTTGCCCATGCTCGGCCTCGGGCGCGATCCGGCGCATCAGCGCCCGCAGCCGCGCGAGCAGCTCTTCGACATCGAACGGCTTGACCAGGTAGTCGTCAGCTCCGGCGTCGAGCCCCGCGACGCGGTGCGGCACCGCGTCGCGAGCGGTCAGCATCAGGATCGGCAGCCGCTGGCCCCGGGCGCGAAGCTGCCGGCAGAGGTCGAGCCCCGAGAGGCGCGGCAGCAGCACGTCGAGAACCATCGCGTCTGGGAGCGCCGCCGCCAACTGGTCGATCGCCTCCTCCGCGCTCGCGACCAACCGGACACGGTAGCCGTCGCTCTCCAGCGCGCGCCCGATCGCCGCCAGCAGCGCGGGCTCGTCGTCGACCACGAGGACGTCGGCCGTCGTACCCATCGCACGATCCTACGTCCGGCCAGCTCTGGCACGGCGTACTCTCATGAACCTCTTGTGATCGCGACCGCGGGCGGTGCGGACGTGTCGCTCAGTCGCCGCCGTCGTAGCCCTTGGCCGTCCCGCTCGGCGTGTCCTCCCAGGCGGACTTCGCACCGGCGTGGCCGGTCCGCACGTCCCAGACGGTCGAGGCGATCGCGCCGACCACCGAGAGCACCGTCAGCGCCGTCGCGACCGGCGCCATCCAGCCGGCCGCCCGCTCCGACCGCGCCCGCCGGTCGACGATCGCCAGCCCGACGGTGACCGCCGTGAACAGCGCCCAGATCATCCGCAGCTGCTCGCCGAGCTCGCGGTGGCGGACGATCAGCGGCTCGGCACCGATGTGCCGCTCGAGCTGCTCGCCGCTGCCGGTCACGAGCAGGATGAAGCCGAGCATCACGACGTTGGCGATCGCCAGCGGGACGCCCCAGCGCGCGCGCCACGCCGGGCGCACCGCCAGGGCGATCGTCAGCAGCGCCAGCACGGGGATCAGGACTACCGGCACGTGCACGAACAGCGGATGAGCCGGCAGGCCGAAGATGCGGTCGATGTCCATCGGATGCTCCAGTTCTCGAGGTCGGTCGGTCTCGACCCGCCACCGCGGCGGGCCCAGTGGGCCGGCCGCGCACGGTAGGGCGAGGCCGGCAAAGGTCCGGCAAAGACGGCTCGAGGGCTCAGCGCACGTCGCGTCGTTGCAGCAGCTCGGCCCCGAGCGCCGCCAGCGCCACGGCGACCGCGGTCAGGCCGAGCACGTGGCTGACGTCGAGGCCGTTCTGGACCGCCGAGCCGTAGTAGCGGAAGGCCGACACGGTCCGCAGCCCGTCGACGCTGGGGGCCAGCTTGCCGACCAGGTCGAGCACGTACATCGCCAGCAGCGCGCCGGTCGCGATCCCGGTCACCCGGCCCGATCCGCGCAGCGCCCCGCCGGCGACCACCGCCACCCCCGCGAAGACCATCGCCAGCGGCCAGACGTTGACGATCCCGCGACCGAGGACGGCGGCCGACATGCCGGTGCCGGCGACGACGCCGGCGAGCATCGTCATCGCCCAGACCACGGCCAGCGTCGCCGCGACCACGAGCGCCGCGACGATGAAGCTCGAGATCGCGAGCACCCGGCGGGTCAGCGGCAGCGCCAGCATCGTGTCGAGGTAGCCGCGGGCCTCGGCGGCGACCGTCGGCCCGGTGACGCAGCGGACGGCCAGCAGCGCGAGGGTCAGCGGCACGATCAGGCTCAGCATCTCGGCGTCGACGTAGCGCTCGACGCTGTCGAGCCGGACGATCCCGAACGCCTGCTTCAGCTGCTCGGGGTAGCTGTCCATCATCCGGCTCATCGAGTCCTCGATCGTCGGCCAGATCGCGGCCATCAGGGCGCTCATCGCGCCGAGCGCGCCGCCCCAGACGAGCGGCGCGCGGCGCTGCTCGTGGAGGCCGTGACGGGTCAGCGCCAGCAGCGCGCGCCACCAGGACGGCGCCGGCAGCGTCAGCGCGGCTCGCGATCGCGAGACGGGGATCGTGGTGCTCATCGGGCGTCGCCCTCGCGGTAGTAGTCCAGGAACAGCTCGTCGAGCGACGGGCGGGTCAGCTCGAGGTCGACGACCTCGTCGCCGGCGAGCGTCTTGATCAGGCGGTCGACGCTGCCGCGGATCCGGAAGCGGGCCAGGTCGCCGATCACCTCGACGCCCTCGACGCCCGGCAGCGCGCCCAGGCGCTGCCCGTCGGGCGTGCCGGCGAAGCGCACGGCGACGTTGCGGTAGGCGCGCTCGCGCATCCGCTCGACGCCGTCGGTCGCGATCAGGCGACCGTCGCGGATGATCCCGACCCGGTCGCAGATCCGCTGGACCTCGTCGAGCTCGTGCGACGACAGGAAGACCGTCGCCCCGCGCTCGCGCTGCTCGCCGACGACGGCCAGGAACTCGGCCTGCATCAGCGGGTCGAGGCCGCTGGTCGGCTCGTCGAGGATCACCAGCTCGGGGTCGTGGAAGAGCGCCAGGATCAGACCGATCTTCTGGCGGTTGCCGCGCGAGAGCTCGCCGAGCGGCCGGCTGAGGTCGGCCTCGAAGCGCTCGGCCAGCTCGTTCGCGCGGCCCAGGTCGGTCATCCCGCGAACCTCCGCGAACAGGGCCAGGGCGCGGCGTCCGGTGAGCTGTGGCTCGAGGGCGAAGTCGCCGGCCAGGTTGCCGATCCGGGAGCGGATCGCGACGCTGTCGCGACGGCTGTCGAGGCCGAAGATCCGCGCCTCGCCCGAGGTCGGCCGCTGGAGGTCCAGGAGCGTCCGGATCGTCGTCGTCTTGCCGGCGCCGTTCGGACCGAGGAAGCCGAAGACCTCGCCCGGCTCGATCCGCAGCGTCAGCTCGTCGATGCCGCGGGCGCTGCCGTAGCGCTTGGTCAGGCGGTCGCACTCGATCACGGCGGACATGGGTCGCAGCCTGCCGCGCGGCGTCCCCGACGCCATCCGTACGGGCCCGCAGCGTCGTCGCGGATCGTCACGGTGCGAACGCGCGGCGGCGCCCGCCGGGCGCCGCTCCGTGGTTCTCCGCTGGACCGGCACCGGGAAGTACCGATGCTCGCGCGCGCGGGCGCTGGGACCGTGACGACATGGTCACGAACACGCCCGCCCCCACGCGCGATCGCCCCCGGACGGTCCTGATCGCCGGCGCCGGCATCGCGGCCCTCGAGGCCGCGCTCGCCCTGCGCTCCCACCTCGACAGCGACCGCCTGGCGATCACCGTGCTCGCCCCCAACGACCGCTTCCGCTACCCCGCGCTGGCCGTGCTGGAGCCGTTCGGCGCGGCCGCGGCGTGGAGCATGCCGCTGCAGGCGTTCGCCGACGACGTCGGCGTCGAGCTGCGACACGGCGTCCTCGGCGACGTCGACGTCGCCGGCCGCGTCGCCCGCACCAGCGAGGGCGTCGCGTTGCCCTACGACGGGCTGCTGCTCGCGACCGGGGCCCGCTCCGACCGATCGCTCGACGGCGCGACCCCCTTTCGCGGCGCGCACGACGCCGACCGCGTGGCCGACCTGCTGGAGCGGGTGGCGAGGGACGGCGGCGGCACGGTCGCCTTCGTGGCCCCCGCGACGGTCTCGTGGTCGCTGCCCGTCTACGAGCTGGCGCTGCTGACCGCGGCCCACCTGCAGGCGGCCGAGATCCCCGCCCGGGTCCTCGTCGTCACGCACGAGGCCGATCCGCTCGCCCTCTTCGGCGACGACGCCCAGGCGATCGCCCGCGACAAGCTCGCCCGCCACGGGATCGAGCTGCACGCCGGCGCCGCCGTCGTCGGCCTCGGCGAGGACGGCTGGATCGAGCTCGACGACGGCCGCCGGATCGCGGCCGATCACGTGGTCGCGATGCCCGAGCTGCATCCGCGGACGGTCCCCGGACTGCCGACCGACGACGCCGGCTTCGTGCCCGTCGACGAGCACGCCCGCGTCCTCGGCGCGCCCGGCGTCTACGCGGCCGGCGACGTGACCTCCGGCGACGTCAAGCAGGGCGGGCTGGCCTGCCAGCAGGCCGACGCGGCCGCCGAGGCGATCCTGGCCGACCTCGGCCACCCGATCGCGCCGGCGCCCTACCGGCCGGTCCTACGGGGGATCCTGCTCAGCGACGAGGAGCCGGAGTACCTGCGCTCGGCGCTCGCCGCGGAGCAGCCGCCGGCGCCCCGCGAGCCGCGGGTCCGTCGCCTCGCCTGGCCGCAGGGCAAGATCGTCGGCCATCACCTGAGCCCGTACCTGGCGGGCCGCGGCGACGGGCCGCGGACCCCCGACGGCGCGGTCCCGGTCGCCGGCAGCGACCGCGCCGGCTGAAGGGGCTACGCGCCCACGGCCGGCTCCGGCCCCGGGGTCGGAGTCGGGGCCGGAGTCGGGGTCGGGGTCGAGGCCGGGTTCGGGCTCGAGGCCGGGGCGACCGGGGTCCGGCCGACGGTGGCGTAGATCGCCTCCTCGTCGAGCGTCTCGTGCACCAGCAGCGCCGCGGCCAGCGCATCCAGCTCGTCGCGATGCTCGCGGAGCGTGCGGACCGCGTCGCGGTAGCAGTCGTCGAGGATCCGGCGGGCCTCGACGTCGATCAGCTCCAGCGTGCGCTCCGAGGTCCCGGCCGGCAGGCCGGCGAAGCCGATCACCCCACCCTCGCGGTTCGGCAGCGCGGTCAGCAGCCCGAGCTTCTCGGACATCCCCCAGCGCCCCACCATCTGACGCGCCAGCGCGGTCGCCTGCTCCAGGTCGGACTCGGCGCCGGTCGTGATCTCGCCGAGCACCAGCTGCTCGCTGGCGCGCCCGCCGAGCATCCCGGTGATGCGGCCGCGCAGGTACGGCTCGCCGTAGCCGTAGCGGTCGTCGCTGGGGCTCTGGAACGTCACGCCGAGCGCATGCCCGCGCGGGATGATCGAGACCTTGCGGACCGGATCGGCGCCGGGCTGCAGGACGCCCAGCAGCGCGTGGCCGGACTCGTGATAGGCGGTTCGACGGCGATCCCCGTAGGAGAGGACGATCCGTCGCGCGGCGCCCAGCATCAGCCGCTCGAGCGCGTCGGCGAAGTCCTCCGGGGCGACCGCGGCGCGCTCGGCCCGCGCCGCGCCGAGCGCCGCCTCGTTGACCAGCGTCCGCAGGTCGGCGCCGACCATCCCCGGCGTCTGGGCCGCGATCGTCGCCAGGTCGACCCGCTCGTCCAGCGGCACGCTGCGGGTGTGGACGCGCAGGATCTTCTCGCGGCCGACCCGGTCGGGCGGGTTGACCGCGATCCGGCGATCGAAGCGGCCGGCGCGCAGCAGCGCCGGGTCGAGGATCTCGGGCCGGTTGGTGGCGGCGAGGATGATCACGCCCTCGGTCCCGGTGAAGCCGTCCATCTCGGTCAGGATCTGGTTCAGGGTCTGCTCGCGCTCCTCGTTGGAGCCGGTCGGCCCGCCGGACCCGCGCGAGCGGCCGATCGCGTCGAGCTCGTCGATGAAGACGATCGACGGCGCGCTGCTCTTGGCCTGGGCGAAGAGGTCGCGCACGCGGCTGGCGCCGACGCCGACGAACATCTCGACGAACTCCGAGGCCGACAGCGAGAAGAACGGGACCTCCGCCTCGCCCGCGACCGCGCGGGCGAGCAGCGTCTTGCCGGTGCCCGGAGGTCCGGTCAGCAGCACGCCGCGCGGGACCGTCGCCCCGAGCCGCCGGTAGCGCTCCGGGTGCCGGAGGAAGTCCACCACCTCGGCCAGCTCGTCGGTCGCCTCGTCGATCCCGGCGACGTCGCGGAAGCTGGTGCCGGTGCCCGTCGCCTCGTAGCGGCGCGCCTTCGATCGGCCGGCCGTCCCGAACAGCCCGCCCCCGCCGCCGGCGTGGCGCATCGCGTAGAACAGCACCCCGAGGATCAGCAGCGTCGGCACGACGCCGATCAGGATCGACAGCAGCGGCGAGGCCTTGGCCGGCGGACGAGCGTCGATCTTGACCTTCTTGCCCAGCAGCAGCCCCAGCAGCGCGTCGTCGGCGAACGCCGGGCGCTCGGTCTCGAAGGTCGTGGTCTCGCGCTTGCGATCGCCGTCGACGACCTGCACCGCCCGCCGGAACCGGCCCTCGATCGTCTCGGCCTGCGAGCGGACGCTGAGCACGTTGCCCTGCTCGGCCTGCTGGCGGAAGACGCTGTAGGGAACGCTCGGCGTGCGGTCGGAGCTGCTGACGACCGCCGCGATCAGCCAGTTGATGGCGACGACGGTCACGACGACCATCCAGATCGATGGCCAGCGGCGGCCGGCGGACTGCGCGTCGGGCTCCTTCGGCTCGCCCGTCGGCTGCGGGTCGGCCATCGTCAGCCCCTCCGGACCGGGACGCGCGCCAGCGCCGGCGCCGCGGGCCGCGCGTGGAGGTCGTCGAGCGCCTGGCGCAGCTGGTCGAGGGCCTGGCGCTGGCGGCGCTCGGCGGCGAGCAGCTGGTCGATCTGGGCGCGAACGGTCGCCAGCTCCGCCTCGAGCGGGCCGGTCAGCCGCGCGAGGGCCTCGCGCGGGGACGGGCGCCGCGTGGTCGTGGTCGTGCTCATCGGAAGGTCCTCCCTCGCGTCTCAGCGCAGCGAGAACGGCGGGTAGCGATCGGTGATCAGGAGGGTCGCGTAGGCCGCCACGCGCAGCTGCCAGCGTGCGACGCCGACGACGAAGTCGAAGGCGCCGCGGGGGTAGCGGCCGGTGGCGAGGATCGCGACCCAGGCGTAGATGACGACGAGCACGGCCGCGATCCAGAGGACCAGGAGCACCACGTAGTGCGGCACCGCGAGCAGCCACTTGACCAGCGGCAGCCAGCGGTTCAGGTCGCGCTCGGCGTCGGGGTAGTCGAGCTCCAGGTGGACGGCCTGCTGCTCGTCGGTCGACGGGTAGTGGTCGTCCATCAGCGCCAGGTAGGCGCCGACGCGGGCCCCGAACCGCGTCAGCTCGCGGTTGAAGTCGAACCACCAGCGCGGGTACTTGCGGCGGGCGACCAGCATCGCGGCCGTCGGCAGCACCAGCAGCCCGCCGCTGGCCAGCACCGTGTGCTCGTCGCCGTAGGAGATGCCGCTGCCGCTCAGCAGCCAGAGCACGAGCAGGATCGGCAGCGCCCAGATCGGCCGCAAGAGGGTGCTCAGCGGGTCGAGCTGCCGGTCGGGGAAGTCGATCTCGAGCCGGGCCGCGGACGCGTCGGGCCCGCCCGCGTCGGCCGTCGGCGTGTCCGCGGTGGCCATCGTCAGGCCGTCGCGATCCGGTCGTCGGCGACGAGCGCCGCGACGATGTCGAGGGTCGAGATCACGCCGACCGGGCGCACCCCGTCGGTCACCACCGCGTGGGTGCAGTCGTTCTCGGCCAGGGCGGCGGCGACCACGACCAGGTCGTCGGTGTCGTCGACGCAGACGACCGGGGTGGCGGAGACGTCGGCGGCGACGGTGCCGGCGGCGACGTTGACCGACGCCCGCACCAGGTCGAGGTCCGACACGACGGCCCACACCAGCCGGTCGCCGGGCGGGTCGTGGCTGATGCCGTCGACGATCACCGCGTGGATCCGGTGCTGGGCCATCGCGGCGGCGACGTCGCGCAGGTCGGTCGCCGGGTCGCAGGCGACGACGGGCGAGTGCATCACGTCGCGGGCGCGCGTCTCGGAGAGGGTCTGGCGGAAGCTCGTGGACATGACCGCGACGCTACGAGCACCGCTCGGCCGCGCCATCCGGGACGGTCCGCCCGCCGCCCGGGGAGGACTACGGATCGCGACTCCGCAGCGGCCGCCGGCTACAGCGCCTGCGCCCCGAGCACCACGACGCTGGCGGCGACCGCGGCGGTCGCCGCCAGGGTCCCGCCCTGCCCGAACCTGCCGAGAGCGTGCTCGCCGACCAGCGTGCGATCGCTCGCCAGCCGCCGGACCACGAGCAGGATCGGCAGCAGCAGCACGGCGTTCAGCGCCTGGGTCAGGAACAGCACCGGCACCAGCGGCACCGACGGGATCAGGACGATCGCGACGGCGACGACCACCGAGCCGGCGTAGCTGGCGTAGAAGATCCGGGCGCGATCGGGCGGGTCGTCGAGCCGGCCCTCGTGGCCGAGCGCCTCGCTGACCGAGTAGGCGGTCGCGAGCGGGACCACCGCGGCCGCCAGCAGCGCGGCCCCGATCAGGCCGCCGCCGAACAGCAGCGACGTCAGCCGCCCGGCCAGCGGCTGGAGCGCGAGCGCCGCGTCGGACGCGTCCTCGATCGAGCGCCCGATCGGGTGCAGCGTCGCGGCGCAGGCGACGACGATGAACGCGCCGATCACGCCGGTCAGGATCGCTCCGGTCGCCACGTCGATCCGCTCGAACCGCAGCTCGGCCGGCTTCAGCCGCTTGTCGGCCACGTAGGACTGCATGAACGTCAGGCCCCACGGGGCGAGCGTCGTCCCGACGCAGGCGACCGCGGCCAGCAGCGCCCCCTCGCCGCTGCCGAAGCCGGGCACGAGCAGCCCGTCGACCGTCGAACCGGCGTCCGGATGCGCCAGCAGCCCGGCGCCGATGTAGGCGACGAAGACCGCGCTGAGCGCCAGCAGCACGTGCTCGACGCGGTGGAAGTTGGAGCCGAGCACCAGGCCGCAGACCACGATCGCCGCGGCCGCCACCGAGGGCCCGCGCGGGATCCCGGCCAGGCTGGCCGCGGCGGCGACCCCGGCGAACTCGGCCACCAGCGTGCCGATGTTCGCCACCAGCAGCGGGGCCAGCAGCGCCAGCGCCGCCCGCTCGCCGTGTCGCTCGCGGACCAGGGCCAGCAACCCCTTGCCGGTCATCACGCCAAGTCGCGCGGCCAGCTCGTGGAAGAGGATCAGCAGCAGCGTCGAAGCCAGCAGCACCCACAGCAGCCGGTAGCCGTGGTCGGCGCCCATGATCGAGTAGGTGGTGATCCCCGCCGGGTCGTCGTCGGAGAGGCCGGCCAGCAGTCCCGGCCCGAGCACCGCCAGCACGCCCACCGTCCCCCGGCGTTGGTGCAGGCGCCGTCGCAGGCGATGGTGCTGCCGAGCTCGTCGGCCGTGGAGGAAGCGCATGGGCGGATCGGATCATCCGGCGGACCGGCGACGGCCGACACCGTAGGCCACCCCGTCGAGCTGCGGGAGATCCGCAACGGCGGTCGCAGGCTGCGCGGATGGCGCCGCGCCGCGACTCGGCGACCGTGGCGACACCGTTCGTTGCGCCGGCCGACGCCGGCCGTCCACCTGGAGGTCCTCCGATGTCCCCGCTCACCGACGTCTCACCGTCCTCCGACGGCGCGTCGCCGCCCGCCGGCGCAGCGCCGCCGGCCGCCCGACCGAAGCTCAAGCGCTCGATGGGCCTGTGGATGGCGACCGCCCTGGTCGTCGGCAACATGGTCGGCTCCGGCGTCTTCCTGCTGCCGTCGTCGCTGGCGGCGACCGCCGGTCCGATGTCGATCCTGGCCTGGATCTTCACCGGCGCCGGAGCGATGCTGCTGGCGCTCGTCTTCGCCAACCTCGGCCGGGCGTTCCCACGCACCGGCGGCCCGTACGCCTACGCGCGCCGGGCGTTCGGCGACTTCATCGGCTTCCAGACCGCCTGGGGATACTGGATCGCCGTCTGGGCCGGCAACGCCGCGATCGCCGTCGCCTTCGTCGGCTACCTCGCCGTCTTCTGGCCCGCGCTCGGCGACCACAACCTGCTGGCCGCCCTGGTCGGCATCGCCGCGATCTGGCTGCTGACGCTGGCCAACATCCTGGGCGCCCGCGAGGGCGGTGCGGTCCAGGTCGCCACGACGGTCCTGAAGTTCGTGCCGCTGGCGATCATCGGGATCATCGGCCTCTTCTTCATCAAGGGCGGCAACTACACGCCGTTCGCGCCGCACGGCCACAGCCTCAGCCTCTTCTCCACCACCGCCGCCCTCACCCTGTGGGCGTTCATCGGCCTCGAGTCGGCGACCGTCCCGGCCGAGGAGGTCCGCGACCCGGAGAAGACGATCCCGCGCGCCACGATGCTCGGCACCGGGCTGACGGCGATGCTCTACCTGCTGGCGACCGTCGCGATCATGGGCGTCCTGCCGACGGGCGAGCTGGCCAACTCGACCAGCCCGTTCGCCGACGCCGCCGGGTCGATCTTCGGCGGCGGCTGGGGCAAGGTCGTGGCCGCGATCGCGATGGTCTCGAGCTTCGGCGCGCTCAACGGCTGGATCCTGCTCCAGGGCCGCGTGCCGCTGGCCGCCGCCGAGGACGGGCTCTTCCCCAAGCGCTTCGCCAACGTCCACGGCAAGCGGCGGACCCCCGTCTTCGGCCTGGTCGTCTCGTCGATCCTGGTGACGGTCCTGATGCTGATGAACTACACCAAGGGCCTCGTCGACCAGTTCAACTTCATCATCCTGCTGGCGACCCTGACGACGCTGGTGCCCTACGCCTACTCCGCGGCCGCGCAGGTCTACCTGGCGATCAAGGAGCCCGACCAGTTCCGCGGCCGTCGCTTCGCCCGCGACAGCGTCATCGCGCTGCTGGCCTTCGCCTACTCGGTGTGGGCGATCGCCGGCTCCGGCCAGGAGATCATCGCCAAGGGCTTCGTGCTGCTGATGGCCGGGATCCCGGTCTACCTGTTCCTGGTCTGGCGGCGCGACAAGGACCAGGGCGACGACGCCCCGGCCGAGGTCGGCGTGATCGCCGACCTCCCGCAGGCCGTCGCCGCGGCGGACGTCGAGCCGACCGTGACCCGTGGCGAGGTGACGGCATGAGCACCGCTCCCGCCACCGCCGCCCGCCTGGGCGTCGACTCCGAGGTCGGCGTCCTGCGGCGGGTGATCCTCCACCGGCCCGACCTCGAGCTGCGGCGGCTGACGCCGTCGAACAAGGACGAGCTGCTGTTCGACGACGTCCTCTGGGTCAAGCGGGCGCGTCAGGAGCACGACGCGTTCGCCGACGCCCTCGTCGAGCGCGGCATCGAGGTGCTGTACCTCGGCGGGCTGCTGGCCGAGACGCTCGAGCAGCCCGCGGCGCGCCAGCTGGTGCTCGACGGGACGCTGCGGACCGCGGACCTGGGCCCGCGCCTGGGCCCCGCCGTCCGCGAGTGGCTGGAGGCCCTGCCCGGCGACGAGCTGGTCGACTGGCTGATCGGCGGCATCGACGTCTCCGACCTGCCGTTCCGCAGCAACGCGCTGCCGGTGCTGCGGTCGCGGCACGACGGCTTCCTACTCGACCCGCTGCCCAACCACATGTTCACCCGCGACACCTCGGCCTGGGTCTTCGGCGGCGTGACGATCAACGCGATGGTGAAGCCGGCCCGCCGCCGCGAGTCGCTGCACTACGAGGCGATCTACCGCCACCATCCGCTGTTCGCCGGCGTCGAGCACCAGGTCTGGAGCGACGATCTCGGCGGCCCGGCCCACCTGGAGGGCGGCGACGTCCTCGTCCTCGGCGACGGCTGCGTGATGATCGGGATGGGCGAGCGGACCCGCCCCGGTGCCGTCGAGCTGCTCGCCCAGCGGCTGTTCGCCGCCGGCGCCGCCCGCCGGGTGATCGCCGTCGAGCTGCCGCGACAGCGCTCGGCGATGCACCTCGACACCGTCCTGACGATGGTCGACCGCGACGCGTTCACGGTCTACCCGGAGCTGCGCTGCTCGATGCAGGCGACGACCCTGGCCCCGGGCCGCGACAGCGGCGTCGTCGTCGCCCGCGAGGGCGAGGTCTTCGACGCGATCGCCGTCGAGCTGGCGCTCGAGCACGTGCGCGTGATCGAGACCGGCGGCGACCGCTACGAGGCCGAGCGCGAGCAGTGGGACGACGGCAACAACGTGCTCGCGATCGCGCCCGGCGTGGTCGTCGGCTACGAGCGCAACGTCGACACCAACACCCGGCTGCGGCAGGCCGGGATCGAGGTGATCACGATCGCGGGAGCGGAGCTCGGCCGCGGCCGGGGCGGCGCCCGCTGCATGTCCTGCCCGATCGAACGAGAGGCGATCCGATGACCGTCCTGCTGACCATGCCCGCCGACCTGCTGCGGATCTCCGACCTCGACCGCTCCCAGCTGCTGCGGCTGCTGGACCTGGCGGCGGGGATGAAGGCCGACCCGTGGAACTGGGGCGAGTCGCTGCGGGGACGCAGCCTCGCCGCGCTCTTCGACAAGCCCTCGACGCGCACCCGCGTGTCGTTCGAGGCCGCGGCCCACCGGCTCGGGATGCTGCCGATCATGCTGCGGCCCGACGAGCTGCAGCTCGGCCGCGGCGAGCCGATCGCCGACACCGCTCGCGTGCTGTCGGCCTACGCCGCCGCGATCGTGATCCGGACCTTCGGCCAGGAGACGGTCGAGGAGGTCGCCGCCGCGGCCGAGGTGCCGGTGATCAACGCGCTGACCGACGAGCACCATCCCTGCCAGGCGCTCGCCGACCTGCTGACCCTGCGCGAGCGCTTCGGCCGGCTGGACGGGCTGCGCCTGGCCTACGTCGGCGACGGCAACAACGTCGCGAACTCGCTGATCGAGGCGGGGACGCTGGCCGGCGTGACGATCGACCTGGCCTGCCCGGCCGGCTACGAGCCGGACCCCGACGTGATCTCGCTCGCGCGCGACGCCGGCGGGGCGATCGAGGTCCACCGCCACCCGATCACCGCGGTCACGGGCGCCCACGCCGTCTACACCGACGTCTGGGTCTCGATGGGCGATCTCGACAGCAGCGACCGGCTGGCCGCGCTCGAGCCCTATCGGGTCGACGAGGCGCTGATGGCGCACGCCCGCCGCGACGCGATCTTCCTCCACTGCCTGCCGGCCCACCGCGGCCAGGAGGTGGCCGCCGAGGTGATCGACGGGCCGCAGAGCGCCGTCTGGCAGCAGGCGGCGAACCGCCTGCCGACCGAGCAGGCGGTCCTCCACGCGCTCTGCGGCGGGCGGTGATCGGGTGACTCGACCGCGACCGCTGGTCGTCGTCGCGCTCGGGGGCAACGCCCTCCTGCGCCGTGACGAGGCGCCGACGGTGGCGGTCCAGCGCCGCAACGTCGCCGAGGCAGTCGCCGCGCTGGCCCCGCTGCTCGCCGACAACGACGTCGTCGTGACCCACGGCAACGGACCGCAGGTCGGGCTGCTCGCCCTGCGGTCCGCCGCCGACGGCGATCCGCTCGACGTGCTCGGCGCCGAGAGCGAGGCGCTGATCGGCTACCTGCTCGACCAGGCCCTCGTCAACGCCCTGCCCGGCCGCGAGGTGGTGACGCTGCTGACCCAGGTCGTGGTGGCCGCCGACGACCCGGCGCTGGCACGGCCGACCAAGCCGATCGGCCCCGTCTACGAGCGGGCCGAGGCGGAGCGGCTGGCCGCCGAGCGCGGCTGGGTGATCGCGCCCGACGGCGACCGCTGGCGGCGCGTGGTCGGCTCGCCCGCCCCGCGCGAGATCGTCGAGCTGCCGGTGATCGAGCGGCTGGTCGGCGACGGCGTCGTCGTGATCTGCACCGGCGGCGGCGGGATCCCCGTCGCCCGCGACGGCGACGGCATCCTGCACGGCGTCGAGGCGGTGGTCGACAAGGACCGGGCGAGCGCGCTGCTGGCCGCGCGGCTCGGCGCCGACGCCCTGCTGCTGCTGACCGACGTGCCGGCGGTGATGGCCGACTTCGGCACGCCCCGAGCCCGCGCGATCGAGGTCCTCTCCCCCGCCGGCGCCGCTCCCGGGTCGCTCCCGCCCGGCTCGATGGGCCCGAAGGTCGAGGCGGCCGCGCGGTTCGCCGCGACCGGCGGGCTCGCCGCGATCGGCGCGCTCGAGGACGCCGGGGCGATCCTCGCCGGCCGCGCCGGGACGCGGGTCGCCGCGACGTAATACAACTCTGCAACTTTTCAGTGGTATAGTGCTCAAGCATCGCTCCGCCAACCACCGCCCCCGGAGACCGCCCCATGAGCACCGTCGACCACCCCACCCCGATCGCGCCCGCATCCCGCTGGCCACTGGAGCGAGCGCTCTTCGCCCTCGCCGGCAGCGTCACGCTGCTGTCCGCCGCGCTGGTCGCGGTCGTGTCCCCCTGGTTCCTGCTGCTGACCGCGTTCGTCGGCCTCAACCAGTGGCTCTACGTCGCCGTCGGGGCCTGCCCGGCGTCGCTGATCCTGCACCGCGTCCTCGGGCTCGAGCCCGCCTGTCGAAGGAGCCCCCGATGAGCACCGTCGGACCGATCGGCCGCCTCGGCCGCTATACCGCCACCCACTTCCGGGTCGTCGCGATCGCCTGGGCGGTGATCGCGATCGGCCTCGGCTTCTTCGCGCCGCGCGTCGAGCACGCGCTCTCCGGCGCCGGCTGGGAGTCCACGGGCTCGGAGTCGGTGCAGGCCCGCGACCTGCTGGACCGCGAGTTCGGCGGGCTCTCGTCGAGCGCCCTGATGGTCGTCCTCCACAGCCAGCGGCAGACCGTCGGCGACGCCGGCTTCGCCGGCGCGATCGACCGGACCGAGCGCACGCTCCGGGCCGACCACCGCGTCGGGCGCGTGATCGCGCCCCAGCCCGGCGTGTCGATCTCCCGCGATCGCCACACCGCGATCGTCCAGGCATCCGCGGCCGCCAGCAGCAACGAGATGGTCCGCGCCGCCGACGACCTGAAGACGCGGCTGCCGCAGGTCGACGGCGTGCAGACGGCGCTGACCGGCGCCAGCGGGATGTGGTCGGACTTCAACGTCGCCAACCGCGACGCGATGATGAAGAGCGAGCTGATCTCGTGGCCGGTGACGATGGTGATCCTCGTCCTGGCGTTCGGGTCGCTGGTCGCCGCCGGCCTGCCGCTGATGCTGACGATCCTCGGACTCGTCGCCTCGGCCGGCACGCTCTACCTGGGGACCCAGATCCTCGACGTCTCGATCTGGGCGATGAACTTCGCGCTGATGTTCGCGCTGGCGCTCGGCATCGACTACGCCCTCTTCATCGTGATGCGCTACCGCGCCGCGCTGTTCGGGTCGAAGCTCGACCCGGTCGCGGCGACGACCGAGACGATGGACACCGCCGGCAAGGCGGTGCTGTTCTCGGGGCTGACGGTGCTGATCTCGCTGACGGCGGTGATGCTGGTGCCCTCGCCCGCGTTCCGCTCGATGGCGCTGGGGATCATGGTCTCCGTCGCCTTCATCCTCGCCGCGACGCTGACCCTGCTCCCGGCGGTGCTGGCGAAGCTCGGCCCGCGGGTCGACAAGGGCGCGCTGCCGTGGGCCCACAGCGGCGAGCACCGCTCCCCGCGCTTCGCCGCCTGGGCCGAGCGGCTGTGGCGGCACCCGATCGCCTTCGGCTCGGTCGCGCTGGTCCTGCTGCTGGTGCTCGCCGCGCCGGTCCTCGGGCTGCGCACCGGCATGCCGTCGATCAAGGTCGTCCCCGACCAGGACGGATCGCGCGTCGGCTACGGCCTCGTGCAACAGGCCTTCGGGCCCGGGGCGACCGGACCGCTGCAGGTGGTCACCCCGTCCGCCCAGGCCGACGCGACCCGCGCGGCGCTGCTGCGCGACCGCGACGTCGCCGGCGTGCTGCCGACCGTCCGCGGCAGCGGCGACCACGTCCTGCTGCAGGCGACCCTGAAGCAGGATCCGTCCGCGGCCACGACCGGCGACGCGATCGACCGGATCCGCGACGCGCTGCCGGCGGCCGCGCTCGTCGGCGGCTCGGTGGCCGAGAACCACGACCTCGAGGCGACCCTGTCGGCGAAGACCCCGCTGGTGATCGGCGTGGTCCTGGGCCTCGGGTTCCTGCTGCTGCTGTTCGCGCTGCGCGCCCCGCTGGTCGCCTTGATCGGCACCGTCACCAACCTGCTCGCCGTCGGCGCCGCGTTCGGCGTCGCCCGGCTGGTGTTCCAGGAGGGCCACGGGTCCGGGCTCCTCGGGTTCGAGCCGCAGGGCTTCCTCGACGCCTGGGCGCCGGTCTTCTTCTTCGCGATGGTCTTCGCGATCTCGATGGACTACACGGTCTTCCTGCTGTCGTCGGCGAAGGAGCACTGGGAGCGCTCGCACGACCCGCGCGAGGCGATGGTCGGCGGCCTGGCGCACTCCGGACGGGTCGTCTTCGCGGCGGCGGCGGTGATGGTCGCGGTGTTCTTCACCTTCGCCCTCTCGGGCCCGCTGCCGCCGAAGGAGATGGGCGTGATCCTGGGCGTCGCCGTCCTGCTCGACGCGTTCCTGATCCGCCTGCTGCTGTTGCCCGTGCTGCTGCGGCTGACCGGCCGCTGGGCCTGGTGGCTGCCGAAGCCGCTGGACCGGATCCTGCCCGACGTCCGCTTCGGCCACGCGTAGGCGAGCGCCGATGCTCCGCTTCGGGAAGACCGCCGGGATCCGCCCCTACGACGCGGCCGAGCAGGCTCGCGCCGGGCGGCTGGTCCTGGTCGACGTCCGCGAGCCGGCCGAGCGCCGGGAGCTTGCTCCCGGCGTGCCCTCCCGGCACATCCCGCTCGGGCAGCTCGCCAGCCGGATCGGCGAGCTGCCGAGCGACGTCCCGGTGGCGTTCGTCTGCCGCTCCGGCGGCCGCAGCGCCCGCGCCACGCGGATCGCCGCGGCCGCCGGGCTCGACGCGCGCAACGTCGCCGGCGGCATGACCGCCTGGTCCGCGGCTCGCCTGCCCGTCGTGCGCGGGCGCCACGGCGACCCCGAACCGGCTGGCGGCGACCGGCGATGAGGGCGCCGTCGACGGCCTCGGGCGGGGCCGCGCGCGCCCCCGAGCCCGTCGCTGCACAGCAGTATGGTTGTGCTGTGGAGTTGCCCAGTCCGCTGCCCGAGTCGCTCGCCGAGCTGATCGCCCAGCGCTTCCGCGTGATCGGCGACCAGACCCGGATCCGGCTGCTCGACCGCCTGCGCGAGGGCTCGGCCACGGTCGGCGAGCTGACCGCGGCGATCGGCGGCAGCCAGCAGAACGTCTCCAAGCACCTCGGCGTCCTCCACCAGGCCGGGATCGTGTCCCGCGCGAAGGAGGGCACCTCGGTCCGCTACGCGATCGCCGACGCGTCCGTCTACGCGCTCTGCGAGCAGGTCTGCGGCGGCCTCCGGGACCAGGTCAGCGAGCTCGACGCGCTGCTCGCCGGCGGCGAGCGGCACGCGGCCTGAGCGGCCGCGCTCCACGAGCGTCTCCGTAGTTTCCCCGGTGGTCCGGGCGCGGATCCATGTGCGACGGTGGCCCCGTGAGGACCCCTCCGGGCTCCTCGCTCCCGTCCCTCCGGGGTTCCCCGGCATACAGGAGGCCGAACGCTCGATGGCGCGTCCCAAGCCACGGAAGGGCCCGCTCCTGGGGCTCCATCGACACCTGCGGCGCGGCCCGATCTCCGAGGAGGGCTGGAGCCAGCTCGTCGCCAAGGACCGACGCTGGGAGGCCAGCTACCGCGGCCGCTGGTCCCACGACAAGGTCGTCCGGTCCACCCACGGGGTCAACTGCACCGGGTCGTGCTCGTGGAAGGTCTACGTCAAGGACGGCCTGGTGACGTGGGAGACGCAGGCCACCGACTACCCCTCCACCGGTCCCGACATGCCGGAGTACGAGCCACGCGGCTGCCCCCGCGGAGCGTCGTTCTCCTGGTACATCTACTCGCCGCTGCGGCTCAAGCGCCCCTACGTCCGCGGCACGCTGCTGGCGCTCTTCCGGCAGCAGCGCGAGCGGCTCGGCGACCCGGTCGAGGCGTGGGCCTCGATCGTCGACGACCCCGAGGTCGCCCGCGCCTACAAGCGCGAGCGCGGCCGCGGCGGCTTCGTGCGCGCGTCGTGGGACGACGCCGTCGACCTGATCGCGGCCGCGCACGTCCACACGATCAAGCGCGACGGCCCCGACCGCGTAGCCGGGTTCTCGCCGATCCCCGCGATGTCGATGGCGTCCTACGCCGCCGGCGCGCGGTTCTACTCGTTGATCGGCGGAGTCGTGCTGTCGTTCTACGACTGGTACGCCGATCTGCCGCCCTCCTCGCCGCAGACCTTCGGCGACCAGACGGACGTGCCGGAGTCCGGCGACTGGTGGAACGCGGGCTACCTGCTGGTCTGGGGCACGAACCTGCCGACGACCCGGACGCCCGACGCGCACTTCATGACCGAGGCCCGCTATCGCGGCCAGAAGGTCGTCGTCGTCTCGCCCGACTACGCCGAGCACACGAAGTTCGCCGACCACTGGCTCGCCGCCCAACCGGGCACCGACGGCGCGCTCGCGATGGCGATGGGCCACGTGATCCTGAAGGAGTTCCACGTCGACCGGTCGACGCCCTACTTCCAGCAGTACGCGCGGCGCTACACCGACATGCCGCTGCTGGTCACGCTGCGCGAGCGCGACGGCGTCCACGTCCCCGATCGGCTGCTGCGCGCGTCGGACCTGGACCCGGCGAGCGAGGTCGAGAACGGCGACTGGAAGCCGGTCCTGATCGACGAGCGCAGCGGCGAGCCGGTCGTGCCCAACGGCTCGGTCGGTCACCGCTATGGCGCGCCGGGCGAGTGGAACCTGCGCCTGGACGGCGTCCAGCCGATGCTGAGCCTCCACGAGCACGCCGACGAGCAGGTCGCCGTCGACCTGCCGCGCTTCGACGTCGGCGACGGCGAGCACGGCGGGATCATGCGTCGCGGCGTGCCGGCCCGTCGGGTCGGCGGCCACCTGGTCACGACCGTCCTGGACCTGACGCTCGCCCAGTACGGCGTGGGTCGGCCCGGGCTCCCCGGCGACTGGCCGACGGACTACGACGACCCGCAGCCGCACACCCCTGCCTGGCAGGAGGCGATCACCGGCGTCGACCGTCGCCTCGCCGCCCGCGTCGCCCGCGAGTTCGCCCGCAACGCCGAGCGCACCGACGGTCGCTCGATGATCTGCATGGGCGCCGGCACCAACCACTGGTTCCACTCCGATCAGACCTACCGCACGTTCCTGGCGCTGGTGCTGATGTGCGGCTGCCAGGGCGTCAACGGCGGCGGATGGGCGCACTACGTCGGTCAGGAGAAGGTCCGTCCACTCGCCGGCCTCCAGACGCTGGCCTTCGCCACCGACTGGTCGCGACCGCCACGCCACCAATCCGCCACGCCGTTCTTCTACCTCGCCAGCGAGCAGTGGCGCTACGAGCACATCCGTCCCGCCGACCACGCTTCGCCGCTCGGCCGCGGGCTGCTCGACGGCAAGCACGTCGCCGACGTCAACGCGCTGGCGGCCCGACTCGGCTGGCTTCCCTCCTACCCGTCGTTCGACCGCAATCCGCTCGACCTCGTCGACGAGGCGCAGGCGTCCGGCGCGAGCGTGGCCGACCACGTGGTTCGCGAGCTCCGCGAGGGTCGACTGCACTTCGCCTGCGAGGACCCGGGTGCGCCCGGCAACCATCCGAAGGTCATGACGATCTGGCGGGCCAACCTGCTCGGGTCCTCCGGCAAGGGCCACGAGTACTTCCTCAAGCACCTGCTCGGCACGTCGGAGAGCGCCGTCCGCGCGCAGGAGACGCCGCCCGAGTGGCGCCCGCAGGACGTCCGCTGGCGCGACGAGGCGGCCGAGGGCAAGCTCGACCTGCTGACGACGATCGACTTCCGGATGACGAGCACGGCGATCTTCTCCGACGTCGTCCTGCCGGCCGCGACCTGGTACGAGAAGCACGACCTGTCGACGACCGACCTGCACCCGTTCGTCCACACCTTCAACCCCGCCGTGTCGCCGGCCTGGGAGAGCAAGACCGATTGGCAGGCGTTCGAGCGGATCGCGACCCGCTTCTCCGAGCTGGCCGAGCGCCACCTCGGGGTCCGCCGCGACCTCGTCGTCGCGCCGCTCGGCCACGACAGTCCCGACGAGATCGCGCAACCGCTGGGCGAGGTCCGCGACTGGCGGGCCGGCGAGTGCGAGCCGATCCCCGGTCGCACGATGCCGAAGCTGATCGTCGTCGAGCGCGACTACCCGGCCGTGGCGGCGAAGTGGGCCGCGCTCGGACCGCTGGTCGAGCAGCTCGGCACCCAGATCAAGGGCACGTCGTGGGACGCGTCCGAGGAGGTCGAGCACCTGCGGGCGCACTGCGGGGCGGTCCGTGGCGGCATCGCCGACGGTCGCCCCTCGCTGCGGCGGGTCGAGGACGCCTGCGAGGCGATCCTCTCCCTCTCGGGAACGACCAACGGCCGGCTGTCGGTCGCCGGCTTCCGCGCGCTCGAGAAGACCTGCGGCGTGCCGATGGCGCACCTCGCGACCGGCAGCGAGGACCTGCGGATCAGCTTCGCCGACGCGCAGGTCCAGCCGCGCACCGTGATGACGTCGCCCGAGTGGTCGGGAATCGAGGCGCACGGCCGGCGCTACTCGCCGTTCACGATCAACGTCGAGTGCGACAAGCCGTGGCACACGCTCTCGGGCCGCCAGCAGCTCTACGTCGACCACAGCTGGATGCTCGAGCTCGGCGAGGGCCTGCCCGCCTACCGCCCGCCCTTGCGCTACACCGCGATCTTCGGCGACCAGGGCGCCCGCGACGGTTCGCAGCGCAAGGAGCTGACGCTCCAGTACCTGACCCCGCACTCCAAGTGGTCGATCCACTCCGAGTACCAGGACAACGTCCACATGCTGACCCTGTTCCGCGGCGGCGGCATGCTGTGGATCAGCGTCGAGGACGCCGCCGAGCTGCAGATCGCGGACAACGACTGGGTCGAGAGCTACAACCGCAACGGCGTGGTCGCGCTGCGGGCGACGGTCTCCCAGCGGATCCCGCAGGGCACCTGCCTGATGTACCACGCCAAGGACCGCAACGTCGGCGTGCCGCTGACCGAGCTGCAGGGCCGGCGCGGCGGCACCGACAACTCGCTGACGCGGATCGTGATGAAGCCCACGCACTTCATCGGCGGCTACGCGCAGCTCTCCTTCGGGTTCAACTACTACGGCCCGACCGGGTCGCAGCGAGACGAGGTCACCGTGTTGCGCAAGCGCGAGTCGAAGGTGGTGTACGAATGACGATCCGCGCGCAGGTCGGGATGGTGATGAACCTCGACAAGTGCATCGGGTGCCACACCTGCAGCGTCACCTGCAAGCAGGTCTGGACCGACCGTCCCGGCGCCGAGTACATGTGGTTCAACGACGTCGAGACCAAGCCCGGCGTTGGCTATCCCAAGCGCTGGGAGGACCAGGAGCAGTGGCGCGGCGGCTGGGAGCTCGACCGCAAGGGGCGGCTACGGCTGAAGGCCGGCGGCAAGCTGCGCAAGCTGCTGTCGATCTTCGCCAACCCCGACCTGCCGACGCTGGACGACTACTACGAGCCGTGGACCTACGACTTCGAGCAGCTGGTCGACGCGCCGCGCCAGCGCCACGACCCGGTGGCGCGGGCCCGCTCCCGGATCACCGGCGAGCAGCTGGACGAGATCAGCTGGGGGCCGAACTGGGAGGACAACCTCGCGGGCTCGCCGGAGCGGATCCACCACGACCCGCTGACCGTCGGGATCGAGGACCAGGTCAAGGCCCAGTACGAGCAGGCGTTCATGATGTACCTGCCGCGGATCTGCGAGCACTGCCTGAACCCCTCCTGCGTCGCGTCGTGCCCGTCGGGCGCGATGTACAAGCGCGAGGAGGACGGGATCGTGCTGGTCGACCAGCAGAAGTGCCGCAGCTGGCGCTTCTGCGTGTCCGGCTGCCCGTACAAGAAGGTCTACTTCAACCACAGGAGCGGGAAGGCGGAGAAGTGCACCCTCTGCTACCCGCGGATCGAGCAGGGGCAGCCGACGATCTGCTCCGAGACCTGCGTCGGCCGGATCCGCTACCTGGGCTTGGTGCTCTACGACGTCGACCGGGTCGAGGCGGCCGCGTCCGTGCCCGACGAGCACGATCTGCTGGAGGCGCAGCGGAGCGTCTTCCTCGACCCGTCCGACCCGCTGGTCCGCGCCCAGGCGCTGGCCGACGGCGTGCCCGAGGACTGGATCGACGCGGCGATCCGCTCACCCGTCTACCTGCTGGCGATGAAGTACCGCGTCGCGCTGCCGCTGCACCCGGAGTACCGGACGCTGCCGATGGTCTGGTACGTCCCGCCGCTCTCGCCGATCGCGAGCACGCTCGAGACCGACGGCTACGAAGCCGATCCCGACGAGGTCTTCTCGGCCGTCGACGACCCCGACGCGATGCGCGTGCCGGTCGACTACCTGGCCAACCTGCTGGCCGCCGGCGACGGCGAGGTGATCCGCGGCGTCCTGCGCCGCCTGGCCGCGATGCGCCATCACATGCGCAAGCGCGAGGTGCTCGGGGAGCACGACGACTCACGGCCGCGAGCGGTCGGCATGACGTCTCAGGAGGTCGAGGACCTGTACCGGCTGCTCGCGATCGCCAAGTACGAGGACCGCTACGTGATCCCGCCTGCGCACACCGAGCTCGCGGGCCAGCTGATGGAGCAGAAGGGCACCTGCGGCCTGGACTTCGAGGACGGTCCCGGCAACTGCGGGGCGATCGAGCGCGACGTCTCCGGCCCGCCCGGCTACGAATCGGCCGTCGACGCCGAGGCGTTCATGCTCCCCGGCGAGGACCGGGTCGACCTCGACATCGTGCAGATGCTGGGCGACCGCCGCCGCGAGGACGCCGAGGGTCGTTGATGCGCCGCGCGCCCCGCCACGAGGCCGTCGAGGCGTCCCAGCTGCTGGCCGCCTGCGCCCTGCTCCTGGAGTACCCCGACGACGAGCTGCGCGTGGCAGCCGCGCCGATCCCCGACCTGCTGGCCGGGCTGGCCCCCGCGCCCCCGGTGGTGGCGCTGCTGCGATTCGCGCGCTGGTGGTCGACCTGCGACGTCGGCGAGCTCGAGCGTCAGTACGTCGAGACGTTCGACCTGCGACAGCGCTGCAGCCTCTACCTGACCTACTACTCCGAGGGCGACAAGCGCGGACGGGGCATGGCGCTGCTGCGGCTGCGCAAGCTCTACCGCGCCGCGGGCCTGCCGATGGCCAGCGACGAGCTGCCCGATCACCTGGCGGTGATGCTCGAGTTCGCCGCCCACGCGCCGGGCGGACGTGGCATCGCGATCCTGCGCGAGCACCGCGCGACGCTCGAGCTCCTCCGTCTGGCGCTGGTCGACCAGGGCAGCCCCTATGCCGACGTGCTGGCGGCCGTCGCGGGCGTCCTCGGCGAGCCGACGGCCGGCGAGCGGGTCCGCGCGGCGACGCTCGCGACCAACGGCCCGCCGCGGGAGCTGGTCGGTCTCGAGCCGTTCGCCCCGCCGGACGTGATGCCGAGCGCGGAGGCACGGCGATGAGCGCCGGCCGCGTCCTGCTGTGGATCATCCTGCCGTACCTGGCGCTGGCGACGTTCGTCGTCGGGCACTGGTGGCGCTACCGCAGCGACCGGTTCGGGTGGGGAGCCCGATCGACGCAGATCCTCGAGCGCAAGATCCTCGGTTGGGCCAGCCCCGCGTTCCACTTCGGGATCCTGGCCGCCGCCGGAGGACACGTGATCGGGCTGGTGATCCCCGCGTCGCTGACCGAGGCTCTGGGCATCAGCGAGAACGGCTACCACTGGTTCGCCGCCATCGCCGGCGCGCTCGCCGGGCTGGTGACGGTCGTCGGGTTCCTCGGCCTGATGTACCGGCGGTCGACGAACGCCCGTGTCCGCCGGACCACGACCCCGGCGGACATGATCACGTACTTCCTGCTGACGTTCCTGGTGCTACAGGGCACCTGGATCGCGTTCGCCGAGAACCTGCTCGGCAGTTCGCCGTACCACTACCGCGACAGCGTCGGCGTCTGGTGGCGCTCGCTGTTCGCGCTGCAGCCGGACGTCGACGCGGTAACCGGCGCGCCGTTCCTGTACCAGCTGCACGCCGTCTGCGCCTGGGCGTTCTGGGCCTTCTTCCCGTTCAGCCGCTTGGTGCACCTCTGGAGCCTGCCGGTGCCGTACATCGGCCGGCCGCACATCCTCTACCGACGACGCTTCGCCGCCCCGCGTCGCCGCCGGACGGCGCTCGCCGCGCGCCGTCGAACGCCGTGAGCTCGCCCACCCCGACATCCGTCGCCTCGACCCGCGAGTCCCCGGAGAGCCGGCGGGCGCTGCTGGTCAGCACGATCGCGTTCACGGCCTGCTTCTACGCCTGGAGCCTGCTCGGGCCGCTCGGCCCCGACCTCCAGGACCACCTGGCGCTGTCGGACCTCGAGCTCTCGATGGCGGTCGCGCTGCCGGTCGTGCTCGGGTCGCTGATGCGGATCCCGATGGGCATCCTCAGCGACCGCCACGGTGCGCGTCTGATCTTCGCCCTGCTGCTGGCGTGGACAATCGCGCCGCTGCTGGCGCTGGCCGCGTGGCACTCGTCGCTCGGTGTCCTGCTCGTGCTCGGATTCCTGCTGGGCTTCGCGGGCTCGTCGTTCGCGGTCGGCGTGCCTTTCGTTTCGCGCTGGTACGGCGCGCAGCGCCAGGGCTTCGCTCTCGGGGTCTACGGCGCCGGCATGGGCGGGACGGTGCTCGCCGGCCTGACCGCGCCGGCGATCTCCGACGTGTGGGGCCTGAGCGCCCCGTTCCTCGTCGCCGCCGGGCTCGTCGCCGTCGCGCTCGCCGTCTGGCTGGCGACCGCGAGGGACGCGCCGCGGGCCTCGGCTGGTGCCTCGCCCCCGGCCCGGCGCAGCATCGTGGCCGTCTACCGCGCCGAGCCCCGGGCGCTGGCGCTGACGCTGTTCTACTTCGTGGCCTTCGGCGGCTTCGTCTCGATGTTCCTCTACCTGCCCAAGCTGCTGACCGGGGTCCACGAGCTCAGCAAGACCGACGCCGGGGCTCGGGCCGCCGGCTTCGCCGCGCTCGCCGTGGTGGCGCGACCGCTCGGCGGGTGGCTGGCCGACCGCGTCGGTGCCGAGCGGGTGCTGCGCTGGTCGTTCGCCGGCACCGCCTGCCTGGCGCTCGTGCTCGCCGCCGGCTACACACGGATGCTGCCCCTCACGATCGCGTGCCTGACCCTGGCGGTCGCGCTCGGCCTCGGAACGGGCGCCGTCTTCAAGCTGGTCGGGATCTGGTTCCCGGCCGAGGTCGGCGGCGTCACCGGCGTCGTCAGCGCCGCCGGCGGGCTCGGCGGGTTCTTCCCGCCGCTGCTGATGGGCGTGGTCAACGGCGCGACCGGCGGCTACGCGCTGGGCTTCGCCCTGCTCGCCGGCATCGCGGCGACGGCGCTCGTCGTCCTGCGCCGAAGCCGGACGCCGAGACCGTCCGCGGCCGAGACCGCCGGGGGTTGATCGCCGTCGCCGGTGGAACCACGGCCGCGGGCCGCGCCGGGCCGCCGGCGCGTTCACTCGCGCCGCAGCCGCTCGTGCGGCTCGGGGTAGTGGATCGCCTCGTGCTCCTCGTCCCAGCGGACGAGGAACCGGCGGTGCCCCGGCCCGCCGCGGACTTCGAGGATCAGCCCGCGCCGCGGCGGACCGCCGCCCGCCACCGGGCTCTCGAGCCAGTCGCCAGGGCGGGCCTGCTCGAAGCTGGAAATCGTCTCGGTCATCGTGCCTCCCGGCGTCGTAGGTTCCAGCGGTAGAGCTCGTCGACGCCCCACACCACCACCGGGAACGCCGGCAGCAGGGCCAGCGTCGACAGGTCCGGCGGCCGGGTCGAGAAGACCTCCTGCAGCGGCGGCAGCCAGACCACCGCGGCCGCGACCACCAGCTCGAAGGCGATGCCCCACAGCAGCAGGCGGTTGCCCAGCAACCCGACGCTGCGCAGCGACGTGCGCTCGGCGCGGGCCGCGAGCGCCGTGCCGAGCTGGCAGGCGACGATCCCCAGGAAGCTCATGCTCGTCGCCTGCAGGTAGCCGTCGTGGAGGGCCGAGCCGGCGTCGGTGGCCGCGCCCGGCGTCCAGCCGGCGCGCCAGAGCGCGAAGAAGAACCCGCCGAGGACCAGGATCGCGGAGGTCAGGCCGAGCACCCCCCACGCGCGGACCAGCAGCGCCCGGTCGATGACCTGCGCGCCGTGGCGCCGCGGCGGGCGCTCCATCGTCCCCTCCTCGACCGGCTCGCGGCCGAGCGCCAGCGCCGGCAGGGTCTCGGTCCCGAGGTCGATCGCCAGGATCTGGACGGCGGTCAGGGGCAGCGGCACCGCGCCGCCGCTGAGGGCGAAGACCAGGAACGGCAGCACCTCGGCCGGGGCGTGGGCGAAGATGTAGAGGATGAACTTGCGGATGTTCGAGTAGACCCGCCGGCCCTCCTCGACCGCGGCGACGATCGTCGAGAAGTCGTCGTCGGTCAGCACGACCGTCGCCGCCTCGCGCGCCACCTCGGTGCCCGAGCGGCCCATCGCGACCCCGATGTCGGCCCGTCGCAGCGCCGGGGCGTCGTTGACCCCGTCGCCCGTCATCGCGACGACGTGGCCGTCGTGGCGCAGCGCGTCGGCGATCCGCAGCTTCGCCTCCGGGCTGCTGCGGGCGAAGACCAGCTCCTCCGGCCCCCGCAGGAGCGTCGTGAGCTCGGCGTCGCCGAGCGCCGCGAACTCCTCGGCGCCGACGATCCGGATCCCCGCTCCGCCGATCCCGACCTGGCCGGCGACGTTCGCCGCGGTCAGGCCCTGATCGCCGGTCACGACGTGGATCTTGATGCCGGCCCGGTGGCACTTCGCGACCGCGTCGGCGACCTCGGGCCGCGGCGGGTCGATCATCGCGATCAGCCCGAGGAAGGTCAGGCCGCGCTCGCTGTCGTCGCGGTCGTTGCGCCCGGGCAGCCGGTCGAGCCGCCGCTCGGCGATCCCGAGCACGCGCAGCCCGCGGGCCGCCAGCTGCTCGTCGACCGCGCGCGCCCGAGCCCGCTGCCGCTCGTCGAGCGGCCGATCGCCGATCCGCGTGCAGCGGTCGAGGACCTCCTCCGGCGCCCCCTTCGTGGTCGCCCACAGCTCGTCGGCGCGGGCGTCGACGGTCGTCATCAGCCGTCGCGTCGGGTCGAAGTGGAAGAGCTGCCGGCGGGCGCCGGTCGCGACCGCGAGATCGACGCCGCCGTCGCGGGCCGCCGCCAGCAGCGCGAGCTCGGTCGGATCGCCGGTTTCGGCGTCGAGGTCCGCCGTCGTGCAGGTGGCCGCGGCGCGCAGCAGCTTCGGCTCCGCGTCGCTCCCCGCCGCATCCGGCGTCCAGCGGTCGACGACCCGCATCCGGTTGAGGGTCAGCGTCCCGGTCTTGTCGGTGCAGATGACGTCGGTGGCCCCGAGGGTCTCGACCCCGCCGAGCCGCTTCACCAGCGCCCCGCGCCGCGCGAGCTGCCGGACGCCCGCGGCGAGCGCCAGCGTGATCGTCGGCAGCAGGCCCTCGGGGACGTTGGCCACCAGCAGGCCGATCGCGAAGATCACCGCGTCGCGCAGCGGCAGGCCGGCGACCGCGGTGCCGAGCGGGACGAAGGCGATGCCGACGCCGACCGCGATCAGCGCGATCAGCCAGGCGACCCGGCGGACCTGGAGCTGCAGCGGGCTCTGCTCGGTGCTGACCTGATCCGACAGCGCCGCGATCCGCCCGATCTCGGTCTGCATGCCGGTGGCGAAGACCGCCGCCGTCGCGTCGCCGCCGGTCGCGCTGGTGCCGCTGAAGACCAGGTCGGGCTGCGCGGTCAGGGATCCGGGGACCGGCGACGCGTCCGCGCTGCGCAGGACCGTCTGCGACTCACCGGTGAGGGCCGAGGTGTCGCACTCCAACGCCCCGCTCAGCAGCCGCGCGTCGGCGCTGATCCGGTCGCCCTCCTGCAGCAGCAGCACGTCGCCCGGCACCACGGTCGTCGCGTCGACGCTGACCGAGCGCCCGTCCCGCAGCACGGTCGCCTGCGGCGGCAGGTACTCGCGAAGCGCCTCGAGCGCGTGAACGGCCTGGCGCTCCTGCCAGAACGCCAGCGCCGCGTTGAGCACGATCACCGCGACGATCGCGATCGTCAGGACGGTCATCCCGGCCAGCTGCGCGAGGACCGCCGCGGCGGCCAGCAGCAGCGCCAGCGGATGCGTGAACTGGGCCGCCAGCTGCCGGGGCCAGTCGGCCCCGCGCCGGCGGACCAGCTCGTTCGGCCCGTAGGCGTCCAGCCGCCGCCGCGCCTCGCTGCTCGTCAGCCCCGTGGAGGAGGTCTCGAGCTCGCGCAGGAGCGTGGCGGCCGGTTCGGTGGGATCGCGCGCGATCGGCGGCGAGGAGGAGGGAGCGCCCATCGCGCGGATCCGGCCCTCAGGCCTCGTCGGCCGGCTTCGGGGTGATCTCGACGACCGGCGAGCCAAGGCGGGCGCGGGCATCGGCGACGTCGGTGAACGGGCGGCGGATGATGGTGGTCATGGAGCAACTCCTGTCGGTTGGTTGCGGGCCCGTCGACGGTCGCATCGCGAGCCGCCCGATCCATCCGCTCCAAGCCCGCGCCGTGACTCCGTAGTTCGCCCGGTCGAGCGCCAGCGGCCGCCGCGGCGCCGGTCAACCGAGGACGCGGAGCGGCACGTCGAGCGTCTCGCCCGGGCCCAGGACGCTGCGCGCGCCACGGTGAACGACCGTGATCGGCGATCGGTCCGACGGCGGCACCGTGACCCGCAGGCGACCGCCGCCGATCCGTATCCGGACGTCCCAGTGGCCGCGGTAGCGGACCGACAGCTCGAGCTCGCCGAGCTCGTCGGGCAGCCGCGGGTCGAGCCACAGCGCGTCCTCGCGCAGCTCGATGCCGGCGTAGCAGCGGTGGACCAGGTCGACCGTGCCCGCCATCGCGCCCAGGTGGATCCCCTCCGCCGTCGTGCTGCCGGGCCCGCTCTCGATGTCGCTGTCGAGCGCCTGCAGGAACAGCGGCCACGAGCCCGGCCGGCTGGCGCGCGCCAGGACCCACGAATGGACCACGCGGCTGAGCGTCGAGCCGTGCGAGGTTCGCGCGACGTAGTAGTCGATGTTGCGCGGGATCGTGGCGTACTCGAACGGATAGCCGAGGCGGGCCAGCAGCGCGCCCAGCTCCTCGGACGACAACAGGTAGAAGAGCATCAGCACGTCCGCCTGCTTCGACGCCCGGTAGCGATTGGGGCTGTCGCCCTCGGCGTCGAGGATCCGGTCGAGCCGGGCGATGTCGCCGTAGCGGTCGCGGTAGCCGTCCCAGTCGAGCTCCTGCAGCTGCTCGTAGCCCTCGAACTGGCTGATGATCCGCCCGTCGTCGTGGAAGGGGACGAACATCCGCCGGCTGATGTCGCGCCAGCGGTCGAGCTCGTCGCGGTGCAGGTCGAGCTGCTCGCGCAGCGCTCGCCGCCGCTGGTGCGGCAGGCGGTCGAGCGCCTCGCGCGCGCGGTCGAGCACCCACACCGCCATCAGGTTCGTGTAGGCGTTGTTGTCGATCCCCGGCTCGTCGCGATCGGGGTAGCCGTCGTGGTACTCGTCCGGCCCCATCACCCCCCGGATCACGTAGCGGTCGCGAACCCGGTCGTAGCTGGCGATGCTGCTCCAGAAGCGAGCGATCTCCAGCAGCAGCTCCGCCCCCTCGTGCGCCAGGAACTCGAGGTCGCCGGTGGCCTGGTAATGGCGCCAGACGTTGTAGGCGATCGCGATCCCGATGTGGCGCTGGCGGTGGGAGCGATCGGGCCGCCAGTCGCCCGTCAGCGGGTTGAGGTGCCACTGCTGGCTCTCCTCGCGCCCGTCCGAGCCGCTCTGCCACGGGAACATCGCCCCGGAGAAGCCGGCCGCCCGCGCCGCCGCCCGGGCCTCGGGCAGGCGGCGGTGGCGGTAGCGCAGCAGCGCTCGCGTCAGCTCCGGCAGCTTCAGCGTCAGCAGCGGGAAGATGAAGATCTCGTCCCAGAACACGTGCCCGCGGTAGGCCTCGCCGTGGAGCCCGCGGGCCGGCACCCCGACGTCGAGGTCGACCGCGTTGCCGTTGACCGTCTGCAGCAGGTGGAACAGGTGCAGGTTGAGGGCCGCCGTCGTCGCCGGCCCGTCGACCTCGACCCGGAGCGCGTCCCAGATGCCGTCCCAGCGCAGGACGTGGGCCTGCAGCAGCGCGTCGAACCCGGGGGCGCCGATCAGCGTCCTGCGGGCGGCGAGCGTCGGCTCCGAGATCGCCACGTCGCGCGAGGTGTGCAGCGCCACCACCTTCTCGACGGTGACGGCCTCGCCGACCGCCAGCCGGAGCGAGAGCTCCTCCGCGATCCTCCGCTCCTCGGCGATCGTCCGCCGCTCCACGGCGAGCGGCTCGCCGGCACGGTGGACGCGCGTGCGCGCCGCCAGCGCGATCGCGATCCGGGACTGGCGGGTGCGGGCGCACAGCGCGATCGTCTCGTCGTCGGGTCGGTCGCACGCGATCGCGTCGAGGTGGCCGGCGGCCAGCTCGCGGTAGCGGTCGACCCCGCCGTTCTCGACGTCGCCGTCGATCCCGGAGCTGATCGTCAGCTGCCCCGACCAGTCCTCGGCGTGGATCGTCGTCTCGAGCGCCGCCAGGTGCGGGTCGGCCATGCTCACGAACCGCCGCTGCGCCACGCGGGTCGTCTGCCCCTCGGCGTCGCGGAAGCGCAGCCGCCGCAGCAGCAGGCCGCGGCGCAGGTCGAGCACCTGCTCGTAGTCGAGCAGCTCGACGTCGCGCAGGTCGAACCACGGCCCGTCGCCGATCCGGAAGCCGAGCGGCAGCCAGTTCGGCACGTTGACGATGCTCTCGTGCTCGAGCTCGCGCTCGCCGACCCGCGACGTCAGGCGGTCGAAGACGCCGGCGACGTAGGTGCCCGGTCCATGGACGTCGTCGGCACGGGCCTCCGGTGCGGCGCCGCGGGTCGCGAAGTACCCGTTGCCGGTCGTGCAGAGCGCCTCGCGGTGGCCCTCCTCGGCCGGGTCGAAGCCGTCGTAGCGCAGCGTCCAGATCACGGCTCGCCCACGATCCGGAGCGCCGAGAGGTCGGCGACGACGAGGTCGGCCCCGGCGTCCGCCAGGCGCTTGCCGTCGCCCCCGCGATCGACGCCGACGACCAGGCCGAAGCCGCCGCGGCGGCCAGCGCTGACCCCGGCGATCGCGTCCTCGATCACCGCCACCCGGGCCGGCGGCACGGCGAGCCGGCGGGCCGCCTCCAGCAGCACCGCCGGATCCGGCTTGCCCGGCAGGCCCAGGCGATCGGCCTCGGCGCCGCCGACCACCACGTCGAACAGCTCGCGGACTCCCGCCGCGCGCAGCATCTCGTCGCAGTGCCGGCTGGCCGAGAAGACGCCGGCCGGCCGCCCCCGCGCCCGCAGCGCTCGCACGAAGGCGACCGTCCCCGGGAACGCCCGGACGGCCGCCGCCCCGAGCAGGTCTCGCAGCACGGCGTCCTTGTGATTGGCGATCCCGCAGACCGACCGGCGATCGGGCGGGTCGTCGGGGGCGCCGTGGGGCAGCGCGATCCCCCGCGAGGCGAGGAACGCGGCGGCTCCGTCGTAGCGCGGTCGGCCGTCGACGTGTCGGCGATAGTCGGCGTCGCGGTCGAACGGCACGAACGGCTCCCCGATCAGCCGCGCGCGATGCTCCAGGAAGTCGTCGAAGGCGAGCTTCCAGGCGGCGGCGTGGGTCGACTCCGTGTCGGTCACCACGCCGTCGAGGTCCAGCAGGACCGCGCCGACGCGGTCCAGCGGGAAGCGCGTCACCGGCCGCACCCGGCCTCCGCGGCCACCTGCCGCTCACCGGCGGCTCCGGGGAGGATCCCGGCCGCTCGGGCCTCGCGCTCGAGCTCGTCGCGATGAGCCGGGTCGGCGATCGCGATCAGCGCCGCCGCGCGCTGGGCCGTCGTGCGGCCGCGGAGCGACGCGATCCCCCACTCGGTGACGACGTGGTCGACGGCGTTGCGCGAGGTCGTGACCACCGATCCCGGCGTCAGCGCGGTCCGGATCCGGCTGCGGCCGTCGGACGTCGTCGCGCGCAGGACGACGAACGCCTCGCCCGATCGCGCCCAGATCGCCCCGGTCGCGAAGTCGACCTGGCCGCCGCTGCCGGACCACGCCCGCCCCGCGACCGTCTCCGACGCGCACTGGCCGTAGAGGTCGACCTCGGTCGTGGCGTTGATCGACACGACGTGGCGCTCGCGGGCGATCGTGCGCGGGTCGTTGACCCAGTCGACCGGCTCGAGCGCCACGCCCTCGCGCCGGTCCAGCCAGCGGTACAGCCGCTGCGAGCCGAGCGCGAACGTCGCCACCGCCTGTCCCGGCCGCAGCTGCTTGCGCGCCCCGGTCAGGACGCCCCGCTCGATCAGGTCCATCGCGCCATCGCCGAGCAGCTCGCTGTGGAGCCCGAGGTCGCGGTGGCCGCGGAGCGCGACGCAGACGGCGTCGGGCACCTTGCCGACCCCGATCTGGAGCGTGGCCCCGTTCGGCACCCGCTCCGCGACCGCCGCCGCGATCGCGTGGTCGCGGGCATCGGGAACGGGTGGCTCGACCGCCTGCAGCTCCCGCGCCGAGCGGTACCAGCCGGCGACGTCGTCGATCCGCACCCGGTGGCTGCCCCCGACGGTGGGCATCCGCTCGTCGACCTCGAGGAACAGCGGCGCGTCGCGCAGCAGCGCCGCGACGTACTCCGCGTTGGTCCCGAGCGTGCACCAGCCGTCGTCGTCGGGCGGGCTCGCGGTCGCCAGCAGCAGCGAGCAGCGCGTGCGCTCGCGCAGCAGCCGTGGCAGCTGCGAGAAGTCGGTCGGGACGACGTCGCAGGTCCCGGCCCACGCCGCCGACCGGGTCGCGGGGGTCAGGAAGTAGCTGACGTGCCGCAGGTGGTCGCCGCACGCGCCGTCGACGTGCGGGCGCCGGCGCATCGCGTGCATCTGGTGGATCCGGACGCCGTCGAGCGCGCGGTGCTCGCGCTCGAGCGCGTCGATCGCGGCGACCGGCTCGCCGTTGGCCATCGCCACGACCAGGTCGTCGCCCGGTCGGACGAGGTCGAGGACGTCCTCGGGCCGGCCTTCGCGCACGCTCATGCCGACACCGTCGAGCCTCGGCGCCCTGTCGCCATCCGCCTTCGCCCGCCGCCGGACTGCGGAGAACCACGGACGAGGTTCGCCGATGCGGGCGGATGGCCGCCGGCCGGTCGCGGCGTACGGTCGCGCAATGCCCACCGCCACGACCACCGACAGCGTCCGGCCCTTCGACCGCCTGAGCCGCGACGACGTGGCGTTCGCCGGCGGCAAGGGCGCCAACCTCGGCGAGCTCACGCGCGCCGGCTTCCCCGTCCCCGGCGGGTTCGTGATCGGGGCGCCCGCCTACGCCGCGTTCTGCGACGCCGGCGGGCTCCGCGAGCGGATCGCCACCCGGCTGGCCGACGTCGACATCGCCGACCAGTCGGCGCTGCAGGCTGCCTGCGAGGCCATCCAAGGCGACCTTCGCCGCCATCCGCTGCCGGCGGCGCTCGGGACCGCGATTCGCGATGCCTACGCCGCGCTCGACGCGCACGGGCCGGGCACGGCCGTCGCGGTCCGCTCGTCGGCGACCGCCGAGGACACCGCGGCGGCCTCGTTCGCCGGGATGAACGAGACCTGCCTGAACGTCCGGGGCACCGACGCGCTGCTCGACGCGGTGCGTCGCTGCTGGGCCTCGCTGTTCTCTCCGCGGACGGTCGCCTATCGCCAGGAGCGCGGGTTCGGCCAGGCCGACATGGACATCGCCGTGGTCGTCCAGCGCCAGGTCAGCTCCACCCGCGCCGGCGTCATGTTCACGATCGACCCGGTCACCGGTCGCGAGGACCGGCTGATGATCGAGGCCGCGCTCGGCCTCGGGGAGTCGGTCGTCTCCGGGCAGGTCACGCCCGACCGCTTCGTCGTCGACAAGGCCACGCGCGAGGTGCTCGTGCGCGAGATCCACCAGCAGGAGCGGACGATCGACTCGACGCCCGGCGGCGGCACGCGATCGCGCGAGCTGTCGGCCGACGAGGGCGCCGCGGCGACGCTCGACGACGCCGCGCTGCTCGCGCTGGCCGACCTCGGCGTGCGGATCGAGCGCCACTACGGCACGCCGCAGGACACCGAGTGGGCGTTCGACGAGGCCGGCGACGTCTGGATGCTGCAGTCGCGACCGGTGACCGCGACCGGCCACGCCCCCGCGCCCGCTCCGGCCTCGGCCGCGGGCACCGCGTCCGCCGACGGCGGCGCCCCGCTGGTCACGGGCCGCGGGGCCGCGCCCGGCGTCGCCAGCGGCCCGGTCCGGGTGCTCGCCACGCTCGCCGACGGGACCCGGTTCCAGGACGGCGAGGTCCTCGTCGCGCGGATGACCGCGCCCGACTGGGTGCCGCTGATGCGCCGCGCCGCCGCGATCGTGACCGAGGCGGGCGGCACGACCTGCCACGCCGCGATCGTCTCGCGCGAGCTCGGCGTGCCGTGCGTCGTCGGAGCGCGAACCGCCACCAGCGTCCTCCACGACGGGCAGCAGGTGACCGTCGACGCCGGCTCCGGCCAGGTGACCGCGGGCCGCGCCACGCCGCCCGGCGCCGCTCCCGTCGCGAGCGTCCAGCCGGGTCCGGTGGTCGTCGGGCCCCCGAGCCAGGCGGCGGCCGCTCCGGTGACGGCCACGCGGCTGCTCGTCAACCTGTCCGAGCCGAGCCAGGCGCTCGCCGCCGCCGCGCTGCCGGTCGACGGGGTCGGCCTGGTGCGCGCCGAGCTGATGGTGCTCGAGGCGCTCGAGGGCGCCCACCCGCGGACGCTGCTCGGCGCCGGTCGCGGCGACGAGCTGGTCGACCGGCTGGCCGCCGGCCTGACGACCTTCGCCAACGCCTTCGGCGACCGCCCGATCACCTACCGCACGATCGACTTCCGCAGCAACGAGTTCCGGCAGCTCCGGGGTGGCGAGCGGTTCGAGGCGCTCGAGGCCAACCCGATGATCGGCTACCGCGGCGCGCTCCGCTACCTGCACGAGCCCGACCTGCTGCGCTGCGAGCTCGACGCGATCCGCCGGGTCCGCGACGCCGGCGCCGAGCAGCTGCACGTGATGCTGCCGTTCGTCCGCACGGCCGGCGAGGTGGCGCGGATCCGCGAGCAGGTCCGCGCCGCGGGCCTGCTCGACCAGCGCGGATTCGAGCTGTGGGTGATGGCCGAGGTCCCGTCGGTGCTCTTCAACCTCGAGCGGCTGGCGGCGCTCGGCGTCGCCGGGATCTCGATCGGATCCAACGACCTCACCCAGCTGCTGCTCGGCGCCGATCGCGACTCCGAGCTCGTGGCCGAGGTCTTCGACGAACGCGATCCGGCGGTCGTGGCCTACGTCCGGCAGCTGATCGGCCGCGCCCATGACCTGGGCCTGCGGACCTCGATCTGCGGCCAGGCGCCGTCCGCGCACCCCGAGTACGCAGCGATGCTCGTCGAGGCGGGGATCGACGCGATCTCGGTCAGCGCCGACGTCGTCGACCGGACCCGGCGACTGATCGCCACGGCCGAGCGGCGGCTGCTGCTGGACGCCGCCCGCGACGCGGTCGCGACGCGGCAGGTCCGAGGGACCGCGACGCGCTAGGTCGACTGCGGCCCCGTGCCCGGTCCGCCCGGCCCCTCGGCGATCAGCCGCGTCAGCCAGGCGCTCCGCAGGCGCAGCTGCTGCTCGGTGAGCGGCGGACCGACGGCCTCGACGACCGCCAGCCACCCGAGCGCGTCCTGGTAGTCGCCGCGGGCCGCCGCGGCCTCGGCCCATCCGAGGCTGCGGTCGATCGCAGCGCGGTGACGGCCGAACCGGTCCTGCTCGCGCTCCGGCTCGTACCCCGACGCGGCCGGGCCGTCATCGGCCGGCCCGTCCGGCGCTTGGCGCCGCAGCGAAGCGATGGAGCTCGCGCCCCGAGCACTCACCGGCTGGCGGTGACGTCGCTTGTCGACGTCCGGTCCCACGTCACCGACGCTACACCCGCCGTCGGCGACAGGCAACGGTCCCGCGTCGAGCGCGCCGGAGGCCGCTCAGCGGCCGCGCCGGTCGAGCGCCATCAGGCGACCGCGGACCTGCTGCAACTCGGCGGTGAAGTCCTCCATCAGCCGCGGGACGCCGGACTGCCGGCGCCCGGCGACGGCGTCGCGGTACTGGCGCTCGCGAAGCGCGGTCAGCACGTGGTCGATCCGCCGCGCACGGTGCTCCAGGCGCACCCGCTCCAAGTCGGCGCCGATCGTGCGCGGGGCGTACGCGGCGTCGGGTACGGACTGGGTGGACATGCCGGGCAGCATCGCCATCCCCGGTTCGTCCGCCATCCGCAGCCGCTACCGCCGTCGTTGCGGAGAACCACGGATCGCCGTGGATCCGCCCCGCGGCGCTCCGTAGGAATTGCGGACTCGCGTCGGCCCGGGCTGCGGATGGAGCGCCGCGTGTCCGGAGCGACGATGCGTTCGAGCAATCCGACGAGGTGATCGACGTGCAGGCCTACCAACTGGTCGACTGGCAGCAGCCCGCGGCGTTGCGCGAGGTCGACGTGCCCGAGCCCGGCCCCGGTCAGGTCCTGGTGAGGATCGGCGGCGCCGGGGCCTGCCACTCCGACCTCCACCTGATGGACTGGCCGGCCGGTCAGCTGCCGTTCGAGCCGCCGTTCACGCTCGGCCACGAGAACGCCGGCTGGGTCGCGCAGCTCGGCGCCGGCGTCGACGGCCTCGACGTCGGCGAGGCCGTCGCCGTCTACGGGCCCTGGGGCTGCGGCCGCTGCCGCGCCTGCCGGGCGTCGAAGGAGAACCTCTGCGAGCGCCAGGGCGAGATCGGCGCCTTCGGCGGCGGTCTCGGCCGTGACGGCGGGATGGCGCCCTTCATGCTGGTGCCGTCGCCGCGCCTGCTGCTCCCGCTCGGCGACCTCGACCCGCGCGACGCGGCGCCGCTGTCCGACGCCGCCCTGACCCCCTACCACGCGATCAAGCGCTCGCTGCCGGTGCTGACGCCCGGCTCGACGGCGGTCGTGATCGGCGTCGGCGGGCTCGGGCAGATGGCGGTCCAGCTGCTGCGCGCGCTGACCGCGGCCCGGATCGTCGCCGTCGACCCGAACCGCGACCACCTGCAGCGGGCGAGCGAGCTCGGCGCCGACGCCGGCTTCGCCCCCGACGCGGACACCGCCGCCCAGATCGTCGAGCTGACCGGCGGGCGGGGCGCCCAGCTGGCGCTCGACGTCGTCGGCAGCGACGAGACGATGGAGCTGGCCCGCGCGGTCGCCGCCGTCGAGGGCCACCTGACCGTGCTCGGACTCGCGGGCGGCTCGCTGAGCTGGACCGCGATGGGCGTGCTCCCCTGGGAGTGCAGCCTGACGTCGACCTACTGGGGCAGCGCCAACGAGCTCGGCGAGGTCCTCGACCTGGCGCGTGCCGGCCGGATCCGGGCCGACGTCGAGCGCTTCGCCCTCGCCGACGCGGGCGCGGCCTACGACGCCCTGCGGGCCGGCCGGATCGCCGGCCGGGCCGTGATCTGCCCCAACGACTGACGACGAAGGACGACCATGCCCGGCCGCAGCTTCCGCATCGCCCGCATCGCGGGCATCCCGATCGGCGTCAGCCCCTGGTGGCTGGCGATCGTCTGGCTGATCAGCTGGAGCCTCGGCTCGGCGTACTTCCCCGACGCGGTGCCCGGGATCGCCCCCGCGGCGTCCTACGGCCTCGGGCTGCTCAGCGCGCTGCTGCTGTTCGCCAGCATCCTGGTCCACGAGCTGGGCCACGCGATCGTGGCCCGCCGCCACGGCGTCGAGGTCGAGGGGATAGACCTCTGGCTGCTCGGCGGGGTGGCGCGGATGCGGGGCGAGGCCCACGCGCCGCGCGACGAGCTCCTCTACGCGATCGCCGGGCCCGCGATCACCGCGGCGATCACGCTGCTGCTCGGGGTCGCCGCGCTCGCGATCCCCGGGTCGGCACCGGCGGTGGTGCGGGCGCTGGTCGAGTACCAGCTGATCGTCAACGCCCTGATCCTGGGCTTCAACATGCTGCCCGCCTATCCGCTCGACGGTGGTCGGGTCCTGCACGCGCTGCTCTGGCAGCGCCACGGCGACCTGGCCCGCGCGACGGCGACCGCGACGGCGATCGGGCGTGGCTTCGGCTTCGCGATGATGGCCGTCGGGCTGCTCGAGCTGGTCGCCGGCGCCGTCGGCGGCCTCTGGCTCGCCTTCATCGGCGTGTTCGTCGTCGCCGCGGCGGACGCCCAGCGCCGGGCCCTGGAGACCGAGCAGCTCCTCGGCCACGCGACCGTCGCGTCGATCATGTCGTCTCCGGCGGTCACCGTGCCCGCCGGGATGTCGGTCGCCGAGGCGATCGGCGAGTTCTTCGTCACGCGACGGATGACCGCCTTCCCCGTGATCGACGTCCGCGGCCGCGTCACCGGCCTGCTGACGATCGGCGCGGTCGAGGCCGTCGACCGGGAGCTGCGCCCGCAGGAGAACGTCGGCGCCCTCGTCGACCGCGACCCGCAGCTGACGGTCGGTCCCGACGACGACGTCACCGAGCTCCTGCAGCGGCCGTCGTTCGTCCGCGTCGGCCGGGCGGCCGTGGTCGACGACGAGCGGCGCGCGCTCGGCGTCGTCTCGGTCACCGACGTGCGGCGGGCGCTGCGGGCGGCGCAGCTCGGTCCCCGCGGCGGCTCCGGCGCCGCCGCGCCGCCGCGCGCGACGCTCGGCTGACGCGGCGCGCGGCACGCCGCAGGGCGACGTGCTCGGCCTGCATCCCGGCCGCCAGCACGTCGACGTCCGGGATCGCGTCCGCGTCGGCGACGATCCCGAAGGTCGCCCGTCCCGCGTAGGTGATCAGGGCGACGCCGACGCGATGGTCGGGGCCGAGCGGGACGAACGGCTGGACCGCGCGCACCGGCGCGCCGAGCACGGTCATCCGCGCTCGCGGTCCGCGCACGTTGGTGACGGTCAGCCGGAACAGCCGCGGCGTGATCGCCAGCCGCACCAATGCCTGGTGCAGGACCGGCGGCGCCAGCCCGCTGAGCGCCACGAGCGCGCCGACCCCCGAGGACTGGCCACCGCGCTTGCGGGTCGCGGTCGCTGCCCGGATCGCGGCGTGGCGGGCCTCGGGGCCGTCGACGGCGACCGGCAGCGGGACGAACAGCGAGCTGATCCGGTTGCCGGCGCTCCCGGCGGCCGGGCCGCGCACGTCGACCGGCACCATCGCGCAGATCCCCTCCTCGGGGAGCGCGTCGCCGCGGTGGCGCAGCAGCCGTCGCAGGCCGCCGCCGACGATCGCGAGGACGGCGTCGTTGACCGTGCCGCCGAGCTGCCGCTCGATCTCGCGCAGCTCGCCGAGCGGGACGTCGATGGTCGTGAAGGACCGCTGCCGCCCGACCGGTCCGCTGATCGCGGTCTCCGTGGGGCCGAGCAGCCCGTCGCGCAGCATCTCGGCGACGCCGCGGGCGGCGGCGAGCGCCCGGTCGGGGTGCAGCGCCAGCCGCGCCGCGTCCTCGGCGAGGGCGACGGTCGCCGTCGGACGGCGGTGCGCGCCCTCCGCGGGGCCAGCCGCCGGCGGGCGCCGGAAGGCCGCGCCCGGAGCACGGTCGGCGACCAGGTCGGCGAGCGCGATCGAGCCCATGCCGTCGGCGAGGCAGTGGTGGATCTTGACGGCCAGCGCCGAGCGTCCGGCGGGCAGGCGCTCGACCAGCACCGCCTCCCACAGCGGATGCGCGCGATCGAGCGGCTGCGAGAAGAACTCGCCGCACCAGGCCTCGAGCTCCGCCTGGCCGCCGGGGTCGGGCAGCGCCGCGCGACGGACGTGGTGGTCGATCCGGAAGAAGTGGTCGACGACCCAGTGCGGCCGCCGGAGCCCGTCGGCGCGCGGGGACGACAGGCGCTGGTCGAAGCGGGGCAGGTCCGGCAGCCGCGCGGCGAGCAGCTCCCGCAGCTCCTCGACGCGCGGCGGACCGCCGCGGCCGGGGACCGGTCCCAGGAGCAGCACCGCCCCCAGGTGCATGTGGGCGCCCGGCACCGCGTCCTCCATCTCGAGGAAGGCGGCGTCGAGCGTCGACAGCCGCTCCGCGTCGTCGGACCGACCGGGAAGGTGCATGGACCCGATCGTCGTGCCCGGCGCGGCGGCCGTCGTCCGTAGAACCCCCGGTCGCGGTCGCGGAACCCCCGCGAGCAGCATCGAGACCGCCCCGGATGGCGTCGCTCGACCGCTGCGGCAGGGTGGTTGCAGCACCCCGACCGCCGGAGCCGACCACGATGTCCGAGAAGCCCTGCCTCGTCCTCTACGCCAGCAACCACGGCCACACGCGCAAGATCGCGTCGCGGATCGCGCAGCGGTTGCGGGACGCGCAGGTCGCCGTGGTGGTGACCGATGTCGTCGACGGGGTCTCGATCGACCTGGCCGACTACGGGCTGGTCGTGATCGGCGGCTCGGTCCACGCCGGCCACCACCAGCGTCCGCTCGTCAGCTGGATGCGCCAGCGCGCCGAGGCGCTGAACGCCCGGCCGACCGCCGTCTTCTCGGTCTCGCTGACCCAGAGCGACGCCGGCGACGAGGGCCAGGAGACCGCCAAGGGCTACCTCGACGCGCTGCTCGCCGACAGCGGCGTCCGGCCGACGCGGAGCGTCCGCTTCGCCGGCGCGCTCCAGTACCGCGAGTACAACGTCGCGATCCGCTGGATCATGCGGCGGATCGCCCGCAAGCAGGGCCTGCCGACCGACACCTCCCACGACGTCGACCTGACCGACTGGGACGACGTCGATCGCTTCGCCGAGGCGATCGGAGACCTGGTCCTCGTGGCCGGCAGGGTCACGTGACCGCCGCTCCGACGGCCGAGACCTCCCTGGAGGGGTCGCACACCGCCGACGCGATCCGCGACCGCCTGGCCGGCGACCGCCGTCCGAGCCTGCTGCGCGACGCGGTCTACGGGGCGATCGACGGGACCGTCACGACCTTCGCGGTCGTCGCGGGCGTCGCCGGCGCCCAGCTCTCCGAGCGGGTGGTGATCATCCTCGGCGCCGCGAACCTGCTCGCCGACGGCTTCAGCATGGCGGTCAGCAACTTCCTCGGGACGCGCGCCGCGATCCAGCAGCGCGCGCAGGCCCGTCGCGACGAGGAGCGCCACATCGAGCTGGTGCCCGAGGGCGAGCGCGAGGAGGTCCGTCAGATCCTCGCCGCCAAGGGCTTCGTCGGCCGGCAACTGGAGGAGGCGGTCGACGTGATCACCGCCGACCGGCGCGTCTGGGTCGACACGATGATGCAGGACGAGCTCGGCTACGCCGGCGACTCGCCCGATCCGCTGCGCTCGGCGATGGCGACGATGGCCGCGTTCCTCGTGGTCGGGTTCCTGCCGCTGGCGGTCTACGTCGCCGATCTGCTCGTGCCGGGGCGGATTCCCGCCCCGTTCGCCTGGAGCACCGGCCTGACCGCCGTCGGCTTCCTGGTGATCGGCGTGCTGAAGGCGCGGGTCGTCGGCCAGGCCCGGATCCGCGGCGCGCTCGAGACCCTCTTCGTCGGCGGCGCCGCGGCGGCGCTGGCGTTCGCCGTCGGCGTGCTGCTGCAGGGCGTCGGCTGAGCGCGGCCGACGCCGTCGCCGCTCAGACCTCGGCCTCGACCAACCGGCGGATCGCGTCGAGCGTCGCCGCGACGTCGCGGTCGGGGTCGCCGTGGGTCGCGGTCAGGCTCAGCGTCAGCCGCGAGCCGTCGCCGTCGGGCTCGACCGCGAGGCGGCCGTGGTAGGGCCCGCCGTCGGTCCCCCACTCGATCGCGCGCGCGGACTCGTCGGCGCGGAACCACGCCTGCCCGGTCTGGGTGTGGCCGCCGTAGCGCGCCTCCACCTGCACGTGCCCGTCGCCGGTGGCGTGCGCCGCCCGCACCTGCGGGACGTAGCGCGGCAGGTTGTCGACGTCGGCGAGCGCGGCGTAGAGCCTGCCCGGATCTGCGGCGACGTGCTCGGCGTGGTGGAGCTCCACGGGATCCTCCGGGACGGGTGACGAGGTCCCGCCCACCGTACGCCGCGCGCGCCCGCGCGACAACCCCGTGGTCCGGCGTCGATCGCCCACCGGGTCAGGCGCGGGCGAGGCGCCGGCGGCGCCAGGCCTTCTCGAGCGTCACGACCGGCACCACGACGGCCCCGGCGGCCGCCGCGAGCAGCCACTCCCCCGCATCGAGGCCGGTCGAGCCGAACAGGCCGTGCATCACCGGCAGGTGCACGAAGCCGGCGTGCAGCACCAGCAGCGCCGCGATCCCGATCAGGATCGCCGGATTGGCCCGCAGCCCGCGACCGGCCCCGGTGCTCGAGCGGCAGAGCAGCAGGTAGAAGATCTGGAAGAACGCGATCGACGTGACCGCCAGCGTCTGGGCCCGGGCCAGGTCGGCCGCCGCCGGGGGGCGGCCGGCCGGCGCGTCGAGGCTGAGCAGGAAGAGCGCGATCGCCACCGCCGCCAGCAGCACGCCGACGTAGATCGTCCGGACCGTGACGAACGGCGACAGCAGGCGCTCGTCCGGCGGTCGCGGGGGCCGCGCCATCAGGCCGTGCTCGCGCGCCTCGAAGGCCAGCGGCAGCGCCAGCGAGACCGTCGCGACGAGGTTGATCCACAGCACCTGGACCGGCGCGATCGGCAGCAGCGGCTGGCCGTCGTAGATCGGGAACGCCAGCACCGCGGCGAGGATCACCAGCCCCTCGCCGAGGTTCGTCGGCAGCACGAACGCGAGCGCCTTGACGAGGTTGTCGTAGACCCGCCGCCCCTCCTCGATCGCCGCGCGGATGGTCGAGAAGTCGTCGTCGCCGAGGACGATGTCGGCGGCCTCCTTGGCGGCCGCCGTGCCCGCCCGCCCCATCGCCACGCCGATGTCGGCCTGCCGCAGGGCAGGGGCGTCGTTGACCCCGTCGCCAGTCATCGCGACCACGCCGCCGTCGGCCTGGAGGGCGCGGACCAGGCGCAGCTTGTGCTCCGGCGCGACCCGGGCGAAGACGGCGGACCCCCGCACCCGCTCGCGCAGGCCGGGCTCGTCGAGCTCGTCGATCTCGGCACCGGTCAGCGGCGGGCGCTCGCCGACGATCCCCAGCTCGCGGCCGATCGCCGCCGCGGTCGCCGCATGGTCGCCGGTGATCATCTTGACGTCGATCCCGGCGCCGTGGCAGGCGGCGACCGCGTCGGCGGCGCCCTCCCGGGCCGGGTCCTGCAGGCCGACGAGCCCGAGCAGCCGCAGCTCGCCGTCGCCGCCGTCGCTGCCCGCAGGGGCCGCGGCGACCGCGAGCACCCGCAGCCCGTCGGCGGCGTAGCGCTCGAGCACCGCCCGCGCCGGCTCGGGGTCGGAGACGCGGCCGAGCAGCTCCTCCGGTGCCCCCTTCAGGTACGTCGCCTCGTCGTGGCCGCTGGCCATCCAGCGACGGTCGGCATCGAACGGCACCAGCGCCCGCCGCGGATGCCGCTCGCGCAGCCGCGCCGGATCGAGTCCCGCGCGCTCGGCCCCGACCAGCAGCGCGCCGTCGGTCGGGTCCCCGAGCACGGTCCGCTCGTCGCCCTCGCCGTCGAGCCGGGCCTCGGTCGCCAGCGCCGCCGCCTTCAGCAGCTCGCGCAGCGGCCCCTCGACCGACGTGACCTCGCGTCCGTCGCGGCGCACGGTCCCTCGGGCGGCGTAGCCGGTCCCGTCCAGCTCCAGCTCGCCGGCCGGGCTCCACGCGCGCCGCAGCAGCATCTCGTTGCGGGTCAGCGTGCCGGTCTTGTCGCTGCAGACGACCGTCGTCGAGCCCAGCGTCTCGACCGCCGGCAGCTCGCGCACGATCGCCCGCCGCCGCGCCATCCGCTGGACGCCGACGGCGAGCGCGATCGTGACGATCGCCGGCAGGCCCTCGGGGATCGCCGCGACCGCCAGGGTGATCGCGGCCATCAGCGCGTCCGCCAGCGGGTAGCCGCGCAGCAGCGCGACCGCCAGCAGCAGCACCGCGATCGCGGCGATCGCGCGGGTGACGACCTGCGCCAGCCCGGCGATCCCCCGGGTCAGCGGCGTCTGGGTGCGGTCGGTCGCGGCCAGCAGCTTCGAGATCCGGCCCAGCTCGGTCGCCGACCCGGTCTCCACCACGACGGCTCGCGCGCGGCCCGCGACCACCAGCGTTCCCGCGTGCACGACCGAGTCGCGGTCGGCCAGCGGGGCGTCCGCCGGGACCGGCGCGGTGGTCTTGTCGCGCGGCAGCGACTCGCCGGTCAGCGCCGACTCGTCGGCGCGCAGGGCGTCGGCTCGCAGCAGCCGCGCGTCGGCGCTGACGCGGTCGCCGGCCTCGACCGACACCACGTCGCCCGGCACCAGCTCCTCGGCCGGCCGCTGGGTCCAGCCGCCGTCGCGCAGGACGGTCGCCGGATCGGACACCAGCGCCGCCAGCGCCTCGATCGCCCGCCCCGCCCGGTGCTCCTGCACGAAGCCGATCGCCGCGTTGGCGAGCACGACCGCCAGCACCACCGCCCCGTCGGTCAGCTCGCCGAGCGCGAACGCGACGGCGGCCGACGCGAGCAGCGCGTAGATCAGCGGGCTGGTGAACTGCCGCAGCAGGATCGCGGCGGCCGACGGCCCGGCCTGGCGCTCGACGACGTTGGGGCCGTACCGCTCGCGACGGGCGCGCGCCTCGGCGGCGGCCAGGCCGCCGGCCGAGGTACCGAGCGCGGCCAGGGTGTCGTCGAGCGTCCGAGCGTGCCAGGCCGCCCCCATCAGAAGAAGCCCATCGGATCCGGGTCGTAGCTCACCAGCAGGCACTTGGTCTGCGTGTAGTGATCGAGCATCTGCTTGTGGTTCTCGCGGCCGACGCCCGAGCTCTTGTAGCCGCCGAAGGCCGCGTGCGCCGGGTACAGGTGGTAGCAGTTGGTCCAGACCCGGCCGGCCTGGATCGCGCGGCCGACGCGGAACGCGCGGCTGCCGTCGCGGGTCCAGACGCCGGCGCCGAGCCCGTAGGTCGTGTCGTTGGCGATCCGGATCGCGTCGGCCTCGTCCTCGAAGGTCGTGACGGCCAGCACCGGGCCGAAGATCTCCTCCTGGAAGATCCGCATCCCGTTGTCGCCGCGCATCACCGTCGGCGCGTAGTAGGAGCCGCCGGCGAGCGCCTCCCCCAGGTCCGGGCGGTGGCCGCCGATCAGCAGCTCGGCGCCCTCGTTGAGCCCGATCTCGACGTAGCGCTCGGCCGTCGCGCGCTGGTCGAGCGAGACCTGCGGGCCGACCTGGACCGTCCGGTCGAGCGAGTGGCCCTGGCGGATCGCGGCGATCCGCGGCAGCACCCGCTCCATGAACGCGTCGTAGATCGAGGCCTGGATCAGCGCCCGCGAGGGGCAGGTGCAGACCTCGCCCTTGTTGAAGGCGTAGAGGACCAGGCCCTCGATCGCCTTGTCGAGCAGGGCGTCGTCGGCGTCCATGATGTCGGCGAAGAAGACGTTCGGCGACTTGCCGCCGAGCTCGGTCGTCGACGGGATCAGGCTGTCGGCGGCGTAGCGCATGATCTCGCGGCCGACCTCGGTCGACCCGGTGAAGGCGACCTTGGCGATCCGCGGGTTGGTGGCCAGTGCCTTGCCGATCTCGCCCCCGGGCCCGTTGATCACGTTGAGGACGCCGGGCGGGATGATGTCGCCGACGATCTCGCAGAACTTGAGGATCGACCACGGGGTCGGGCTCGCCGGCTTGACGACGGTGCAGTTGCCGGCGGCGAGCGCCGGGGCGATCTTCCAGGCCGCCATCAGCAGCGGGAAGTTGAACGGGATGATCTGGGCGACCACGCCCAGCGGCTCCTGGAAGTGGTAGGCGTAGGTCGTCTCGTCGATCTCGGAGATCCGCCCCTCCTCGCCGCGGATCACGCCGGCGAAGTAGCGGAAGTGGTCGATCGCCAGCGGCAGGTCGGCGGCGAGGGTCTCGCGGACCGGCTTGCCGTTGTCCCAGCTCTCGGCGATCGCCAGCTCCTCGAGGTGCCGCTCCATCGCGTCGGCGACGGCGTTCAGGACCGCGGACCGCTCGGCGGGCGAGCGCCGCGCCCAGCCGTCCTTGGCGGCGTGTGCGGCGTCGAGCGCCCACTCGACGTCGTGGGCGCTGGAGACCGGGACCTCGCAGATCACCTCGCCGGTGACCGGGGTGCGGTTCTCGCGGTAGCGCCCGTCGGCCGGCGCGACGAAGGCGCCGCCGATGAAGTTGCCGTAGCGCTCGGCGACGGCGACGGGGCTGTCGGGGGTGCCCGGCGCCGCGAAGACGGCGGGCTGCTGGACGGTGGCCATGGTGATGCTCCTTCGTGAGGCTCGCCGCGACTCGGGCGAGCGGTGTCCGCGCGGACCGGGCGGGCCGCGAGCAGATCGGCGACGCGGGCTCCCGCGTCGGTGACCGGCGGCGTGGCGCCGCCGGTCGTGGTCGAGTGGGTCCGGCGAGGCTCAGCCGGCGACGACGGCGTGGTGCGCCGCGCCGGTCGGCAGCGGGGCCTCCTGCAGGCGGAAGACGGTCCGCGCCGCGCCGGCGCTGCCGTCGAGGATCGCCGCGATCGACTCGTTGACGTCCTCCAGCCGCGCGTCGGCGCGCTCGACCTGCGTCTTGCCGCGCCGGTGCAGGTCGAAGACCTCGACCAGGTCCTGGTGGGTGCCGACGATCGAGCCCTTCAGGGTCAGGCCGCCGAGGACGGTCTCGAAGATCGGCAGCTTCATCGCGTTCTCGGCCGGCAGCCCGACGCAGACCAGCGTCCCGCCGCGGGCCAGCGAGCCCATCGCCTGCTCGAACGCGATCGGGTTGACGGCCGTCGAGATCGCCGCCTGGGCGCCGCCGAGCCGCTGGATCGCCGCGACCGGATCCTGCTCGCCGGCGTGCACGACGTGGTCGACGCCGAGCCGGCGCGCGGTCTCGAGGCGCTCGGGGTTGATGTCGACGGCGACGACCTCGGCGCCGGTGACCTTCGCGTACTGGACGGCCATGTGGCCGAGTCCGCCGGCGCCGAAGACCGCCACCAGGTCGGCCGAGCGGGCGCCCGACTCCTTGACCGCCTTGTAGGTCGTGACGCCGGCGCAGGTCAGCGGCGCGGCGTCGGCCGGGTCGATGCCGTCGGGCACCACGACCACGTGACGGGCGTAGCCGACCGCGTACTCCGCGAACCCGCCGTTGATCGAGTAGCCGGTGTTCTGCTGGTGCTCGCAGAGCGTCTCGCGGCCGCTGTTGCAGAAGCCGCAGTCGCCGCAGGCGTATCCCAGCCAGGGGATCGCGACCCGCATGCCGGTGCTCAGGCCGTGGTCGTTGCCGGCGCCGACCTGCTCGATCACGCCGACGGCCTCGTGGCCGGGGATGAACGGCGGCTCGGGCTTGACCGGCCACTCGCCACGGGCCGCGTGGATGTCGGTGTGGCAGAGGCCGGAGGCCTCGATCCGGACGAGGACCTGCTCCGGGCCGGGCGTCGGGACGGGAACGTCCTCGATCGTGAGCGGCTCGGTGAAGCTGTGGACGACGGCGGCCTTCATGGCGGGGACCCTTCGGTGGCTCGATGCGTGCCAGTCCACGTTCCCGCGACCGCCGCCGCGCGACATCGGCAGTCGCTCGCCCCGTCGCTCGGTAGTCCCCCGCAGCCGCGCTGCGGGGTCCTCCCCCTCAGTCGCCGTCGGCCGCGCCGGTGTCGAGGAGCCCGTGATCGAGCGCGTAGCGGACCAGTTCCGCGCGCGTGGAGCGGCGGATCTTCTGCTGGATGTGCGCGCGGTGCGACTCGACCGTGCGGACGCTCAGGTACAGCTGCTCGCCGATCTCGCTGTTGGTGTGCCCGAGGGCGATCAGCCGCAGGACCTCGATCTCGCGCGGGGTCAGGTCGTCGGGCGGGCCGCTCGGGGGCGGCTCGGCCGCGATCCGCGCGCCGAGCGACGGGTGCAGGTAGGTCTGGCCGCGCTTGGCCAGCGCGACCGCCTGCACCAGCTCGTCGTCCGCGGCCTCCTTGAGCACGTAGCCGATCGCGCCCGATCGCAGCGCCTCGCGCGCGAACGCGGGGTCCTGCTGCATCGTCAGCACCACGATCGCGGTGTCCGGCGCCTGCTCGCGGATCCGCGGGATCGCGGGCAGGCTCGGCTCGCCCGGCATGTTGAGGTCCAGCACCAGGACGTCCGGCTTGTAGGCCTTGACCGAGCGCAGCGCCGCCTCGACGTCGCCGGCCTCGGCGACGACCTCGAAGCCGGGCTCCGCCTCCAGCACGTGACGGAGGCCGCTGCGGACGATCACGTGATCGTCGGCGAGGGCGATCCGCACGGACGGCGGCCCGTCGGGCTTGGATGAGGTCTCGGGACCGGGCATCCGCGTGACGGTACCGCCACCGGCGGCCGTCGACCAGCGGCACCTCCGCGGATCCGATCCGGGGAAACCACGGATGCGGCGGTCCGTCCGTGCGGGCTACGGATTCGGCCTGCGGACCGACGCCGATGGCGGCCACGACGGCCGCGCCTACCGTAGGGAGCACATTCGCGTCAGGAGAGCCCGACCATGTTCCACCGCATCCTCGTCGGCTTCGACGGGACCCCCGCATCGCACGGCGCGCTGCGGCTCGCACAGCATCTCGCGTCCCCCGACGCGACCCTGATCGTCGCCAGCGTCGTCCTCTACGACCCCGGGGTCGGCCGCGCCGCGACCGTCGACATCGAGCCCTACCTGCGCGACGACGGCGATGCGACCCTCGACGCCGCACGCGCGCTGATCGGCGAGCGGCCGGACACCGAGTACACCGCGCCGGTCGCCACCAGCGTCGCCGCCGGCCTCCACCGCGTGGCGAGGGAGACGCTCTGCGACCTGATCGTGATCGGGGCCAGCCGCCGCCGCGGCGTCGGCCGGGTGCTGCTCGGCAGCGACGCCGAGGCCACGCTCCACGGAGCCCCGTGCGCCGTCGCCGTGGCGCCGCCGGCGCCGGGCGACTCGATCTCGAGGATCGGCGTCGCCTTCGACGGCACCGCCGCCGGCCGCCGCGCGGTCGCCGCCGCCGGCGCGCTCGCCGCCGACCGAGGCGCCGCGCTGACCGTCCTCTCCGTCGTCGACACCCGCCACGTCTACGCGACCTTCGGACCCGATGGCGGCTACGGGGACCTCAGGTCGCAGGCCCGCGACCTGACCACCGACGCGCTCGCGCAGGTGCACGGCGTGCCGTCGATCCGGCGCCAGCTGCACGAGGGCGACCCGGTCCACGAGATCCTGAGCCTGGCCCGCGACGTCGACCTGCTGGTGCTCGGCTCCCGTGACAACGGGCCGCTGCTGCGGCTGCTGCTCGGCAGCGTCTCGAGCAGCGTCGTCCGGCGGACCCGCTGCGCGACCGTGATCGTCCCCGAGAAGGCCCCCGTGCCGCTGGTCGAGGCGCCCAGCAGCTGAACTGCCGTACACCGCAGTCGGCGGCGACTGCCGTACCGCCGTACACCGCAAGGTCGCCTGGATCGGCGGTGGCACGCGAGCCGCGGAGTCGCCAAGATGGGCACCGGAGCCCCCTCCCGGAACCCGCAGATGGACGACCCCACGCTCGACGAATCCCGACTTCGCCGATTGATCTCGGTTGGCCGTGCCTTCGTCCAGGAGCTCGATCCCGAGTCGCTGCTGGACGAGATCCTGTCCGCGGCCCAGGAGTTGACCGGCGCCCGCTACGCCGCGCTCGGGATCCTCGACGGCGGCCGCGAGCGGCTCGCGCGCTTCCTGACCCACGGCATCGACGAGGACGCCCGCCGCGTGATCGGCGACCTGCCGCATGGCCGCGGCCTGCTCGGCGTGCTGATCCGCGAGCCCGAGCCGCTGCGGCTGCCGAACCTGCACCACCACCCCCACTCCTACGGCTTCCCGGCCGGCCACCCCGAGATGACGACGTTCCTGGGGACGCCGATCGTCGTCCGCGGCGAGGCCTGGGGCAACCTCTACCTGACGGAGAAGGACGAGGGCGAGTTCACCGCCGCCGACGAGGAGGCGCTGGTGATCCTGGCCGACTGGGCCGCCGTCGCCGTCGAGAACGCGCAGCTCTACGACCGCGTCCGTCGCCGCCACGACGAGCTCGAGCGGGCCAACCAGAGCCTGGCGACGGCGACCGCGATCGCGCGGGCGATCGGGACCGAGACCGGCCTCGACCGCGTGCTCGAGCTGGTGGTCAAGCGCGGCCGGGCGCTCGTCGACGCGCGGGCGATGATGATCCTGCTCGCCGAGGAGGGCATGCTCGTCCCGGCCGCCGTCGCCGGCGAGATCGACCGCGACCGGCTCGGCGTCGCGATCTCGATCGAGGAATCGACCGCCGGCGAGGTGCTCGAGCGCGGCCAGCCGCACCGGCTCCCCGCCGCCGAGCTGCGGGTCCCCGCCGACCGCTTCGGCGTCCACGACGCGACGTCGGTCCTGATGGTCCCGATGACGTTCCACGGCTCCGGGCTCGGCGTCCTCGTCGCCTTCGACCGTCACGGCGAGGGCGACTTCAGCGCCGATGACGAGTCGACCCTGGTCGCGGTCGCGGCCAGCGCGGCGACGGCCGTGGCGACCGCCCAGTCGGTCGACCAGCAGCGGCTGCGCGAGGCGCTGGACAGCTCCGAGCAGGAGCGCCGCCGCTGGGCCCGAGAGCTCCACGACGAGACCCTCCAGGGCCTCGGGAGCCTGCAGGTGCGGCTCTCCTCGGCGCTGCGCAGCAAGCAGGAGGGCGGGCTCGAAGCGGCGGTCCGCGAGGTCGTCGACCAGGTCTCGCTCGAGATCCAGAAGCTGCGGACCCTGATCACCGAGCTGCGCCCGGCGGCGCTCGACGACCTCGGACTGGCGCCGGCGATCGAGAGCCTCGCGCGCGACGTCGGCACCACCACCGGGCTGTCGATCGACGTCGCGCTCGACCTCGACGCGGTCGCCGCGCCGTCCGGGGCGCGCCTCGGCCCCGAGATGGAGACCGGGATCTACCGAATCGTCCAGGAGGCCCTGACCAACGTCGTCAAGCACGCGGCGGCCGACCACGCCGTCGTCCAGGTCCTGGCCGACGACGGCCACGTCGTCGTGACCGTGCGCGACGACGGCGTCGGCATCGCGGAGGACGACCTCGACGGCCGCCGCGGCTTCGGGGTCACGGGCATGCGCGAGCGGGTCCAGCTGGCGGGCGGCTCGATGGACCTGACTCCCGGCCCCGACGGCGGCACGACCCTGGTCGCGCGGCTGCCGGTCGCCGGCCGCTGATCGACCGGCGGGTCAGGCCCCGCCGTGGGCCAGGCTCAGGCCGAGCCAGACGATCACCAGCGAGAGGACGAAGACCGCCGCCTCGAGCAGGTGCATCGTCGGGCGTCGCATGTGCCAGACCACGAGCAGCGCGACCGATGCCACGAGCGCCAGCTTCAGCTGGAGCGTGCCGTCGGACCAGAGGCCGTAGCGATCGGCCATCGCCGCCCCGGTCGCCAGCAGGACCGCGATCGCGACGAGCGTCCCGTAGCCGAACCGCCGGGCGACCGCGCGCAGCCGCTCCCGATCCGGCGCGCGCCGTTCGACCGGCAGCACGGCGGCGACCAGGAACAGCTGCCCGCCGACGAAGAACGCCATCGCGATCAGGTGCAGCCAGCGAACGCCCAGCCAGAGGTCGCTGCTCATCGGGGCGACAGCGTCGCAGGTCCGTGCACGCCCACCGTCCGCGCCGCCAGCGCCGCCTCCTCCGGGCGGTGGGCGATCAGCAGCGCCGAGCGTCGCGGGTCGGCGTCGAGCACCGCCCGCAGCACCGTCGCCGCCTCGTCCGCCGGCAGGTGGCTGGCGGGCTCGTCGAGCACCACCAGCCCGTGGCCGCGGGCCAGGATCGCACGGGCCAGGCCGATCCGCTGACGCTCGCCGCCGGAGCAGTGCGCGCCGCGCTCGCCGAGCGGGGTGTCGAGCCCGTCGCGCAGCGCCAGGAACCAGGGCTCGGCACCGACCGCCCACAGGGCCGCCAGCAGCTCGCGGTCGTCGGCGTCGGGCCGAGCCAGCGCCAGGTTGGCGCGCAGGCTGGCGTCGAACAGGTAGGGATCCTGGGGCACGTGCAGGACCAGCCGGCGGAGCGCCCCGCCGTCGACCGTGCGCAGGTCGACGCCGCCGATCGTCGCCTCGCCGTCGATCTCGTGGGCGGGCAGGAAGCCCACGAGCAGCTCGCCGATCGTGCTCTTGCCGACGCCGCTGGGACCGACGAGCGCGACCCGCTCGCCGACCGCCAGGTCGAGGTCGAGCCCGTCGAGGACGACCCGTCCGCCGCGCCGGACCCGCAGGTCGCGCAGGCGAACCGCGGCGTCCGACGGGGCGCTGGCGTCGCGCCCGGGCGGGCGCTCGGCGACCAGCTGCTCGACGCGCAGGACCGCGTCGGCGGTGCCGTGCAGCTCGCGGGCGGCGGCCGGGACGGCGCCGAGCACCTCGCCGGTGCCGAGCGCCAGCAGCGCCAGCAGGCTGGTCACGGTCGGCGCCAGCTGGCCGTCGGCGGCCGCGGCCAGCGCCAGTGCCAGCACCGCCACCACGCCCAGCCCGGACGCGAGCGAGGTGCCGGCGGCGACCAGCGCGGTCAGCCGCGCCTCGCGATCCTCGACCCGGGAGAGCGCGGCGCCGTGCTCGGCGACGACCTGGCGGTGGTGCTCCCCCGCCCCGGCCATCACGAGCTCCTCGGCCGCGTCGAGGGTCGCCGTCAGCTCACGCACCAGCGCGCTGCGCCGGACGCCGCGGGCACGGGCGGCGTCGCGGCCGATCGACTGGGCGAGCGCCGGCAGCAGCACGCCGACCACGAGCGTCGTCGCGATCAGCGCGAGCGCGGCGCTCGGCAGCAGCAGCAGCGCGACCACGATCGCCCCGACGGCGACCGCGGCCGCCGCCGTCAACGGGGCGATCGAGCGCAGGAACGCGTCCTGGACGCGGTCGACGTCGGCCACGGTCCGGTCGAGCAGCTCGGCGCTTCCGCGATCACCCGGCACCCGGTCGGCGAGCCCCGCGAAGACCGAGGCCCGCAGCCGCGCCAGCGTCCCGAGGACCGCGTCGTGGCCGACCAGCCGCTCGCCGTAGCGGGCGACGGCACGCACCAGGCCGAGGGCCCGGACGCAGACGATCGCGACCGTCAGCGACAGCACCGGCGGCTGCTCGGCGGCGCGGGCGATCAGGTAGCCCGACAGCGCCAGCAGCGCCGTGCCGGAGGCCCCGGCGAGCGTGCCGAGCCCCGCCGCGACGGCGATCCGGCGGCGCTCGCCGGGCGTGGCCAGCCGCAGCGCGCGGCCGACCAGGCCGACGGCTCCGCGAGCGGAGGTGGCGTCGGCGGCGCTCATGCGGAGGCTCCCGTCACGCTCACCGCGACATCGACCCGCAGCGCGGCGGCGACGGTCGTGGCTGGATCGCCGACGGCAACCGGCCGACCGGCGCGCAGCGCCACCCGGTCGTCAGCGAGCCGCAGCGGCAGCGGGTCGTGGGTGGCGATCACCGCCGTCCGGCCGACCACCAGCTGCCCGAGGGCGGAGACGACCTGCTCGGCCGCCAGGTGGTCGAGGTTGGCGGTCGGCTCGTCGACGAGCACCAGCCGCGGGTGGCGGGCGACCGCACGGGCGACCGCCAGCCGCC
>NZ_AGUD01000020.1 GCF_000240225.1 Patulibacter medicamentivorans | reverse complement strand
CTGCCGGCGGGCACGTCAGCGGGAGCGGCGGCGATCGTCGCGGCCGAGCGGCGGCTGCGGCGGGCTGAGGACCGGCTCGACCGCCGGGAGCGCCGCGCCAGGGCCACCCTCCGCGACCGCGGCGCCCGGCTCCGGCGCCTCGAGCGGACGGCGATCGCCGCCGACGGCCGCACCGTGCTGCTGCCGATCGACGTCCGCGACGGCGGCGACGTCGAGGCCCGGGAGCAGCGGCTGGCGCGACTGGTGGCGCCGATGGAGGCCCGGATCGGCGGCTCGTTCACGGTCCAGCACGAGATCGGCAGGCGGGTCGAGTCGGGTCTGGCGCGCGCCGAGATGATCGCGTTCCCGCTGCTGTTGCTGCTGTCGCTGTGGGTCTTCCGCGGGATGGTGGCGGCGCTGCTGCCGCCGATGGTCGGCGCCGTCACCGTGCTGGTGACGTTCATCGCGCTGCGGCTGGTCAACGAGTTGAGCCCGATCACGATCTACGCGGTCAACCTGGTGACCGGGATCGGCCTCGGCCTGGCGATCGACTACAGCCTCTTCATCGTCAGCCGCTGGCGCGAGGAGGGCGCGCGGCACGGCTACGGGGCCGAGGCGATGCGCAGGACGATGGCGACCGCCGGCCGCACGATCCTCTTCAGCGGCGTCACCGTCGCCCTGGCGATCAGCTCGCTGCTGGTCTTCCCGCTGCCGTTCCTGCGCTCGATGGGGATCGGCGGGTCGATCGCCGCGCTGGTCGGCGTCGCCGTCTCGCTGACCCTGCTGCCGGCGGTGCTGCTGCTGCTCGGCGCGCGGATCGACGCCCTCAGCCCCCGCTGGCTGCGGCGGGCCGCCGACCACGACGCGCGGCCGGACGAGCGTGGCCGCTGGTACCGCTTCGCCGCCGCGGTGATGCGGCGTCCCGGGCTGGTGGCAGTGCTCGCCGGCGGGCTGCTGATCGCCTGCGCGCTGCCGGCCGGCCGCGTCCACTTCATCAGCGCCGACGAGCGCGCCCTGCCCGGCGACAACCCGGCCCGGATCGTGACCGAGGACCTGCGGCGGGCGGTCCCGGAGGGCTCCGACGACCGGCTCGACGTCGTCGTGCGGGCGCCGCGCCCGGCCGTCCGCCGCTACGCCCGCCTGCTGGCCGACACCCCCGGGGTCCGGCGGATCGCCGGCGTGCGGGGGATCGGCGACGGCCGCTGGCGGGTCCCGGTGCAGCTGACGCAGCCCGGGGCCTCGGACGCGGCCCTGCGCACGCTCGACCGGCTGCGGGCGCTGGAGCCGCCGGGGAAGCGCTGGATCGGCGGCCGCACCGCCGCCTTCGACGACCAGCAGGCGTCGCTGGTCGACCATCTGCCCGAGGCCGCCGCGATCCTGACCGTCACGACGCTGGTGCTGCTGTTCCTCTTCACCGGCTCGGTGGTGCTGCCGATCAAGACGCTGATCATGAACCTGCTGACGATCGGCGCGACCTTCGGGCTGCTGGTGCTGATCTTCCAGGACGGGCGGTTGCAGGGGCTGCTCGCGTACACCGGCGCCGGCGGCCTCGAATCGACCCAGCCGGTGCTGCTCTGCGCGATCGCCTTCGGCCTCGCCACCGACTACGGCGTCTTCCTGCTCTCGCGGATCGCCGAGGCCCGCCGGCAGGGCCTGGGCGAGCGCGAGGCGGTCGCCGCGGGGGTCGAGCGCACGGCGCGGATCGTGACCGCGGCGGCGCTGCTCTTCTGCGTCACGATCGCGACCTTCGCCACCGCCGACGTCTCGGTCATCAAGCAGATGAGCATCGGCACCGGCCTGGCGGTCGCGATCGACGCCACGATCGTGCGAGCGATGCTGGTCCCGGCGCTGATGGCCCTGCTCGGCCGCTGGAACTGGTGGGCGCCGCGGCCGCTGCGCGCGCTCCACCGCCGGCTCGGCGTCGGCGACCACTGACGGCCGCCCGCCGGCCGGCGGGGCCCGCGGCGCGCGCTTCGCTACCGTGGCCGCCATGCCCGAGGACGACGAGCGCCGCTTCGACGAGGATCCCGCCGAGGAGCGCGACGACGACGAGCTCGAGGAGGACGACGACGACCTCGACGAGGACGATCTCGACGGCGACGACCGCGACGAGATCACCGTCGAGATCCGCGGGCTGTCGCTCTACACGCACCACGGCGTGACGCCCGCCGAGCGCGAGATCGGCCAGCGGCTGATCGTCGACCTGCGGATGGCCGTCGCCGACTGCGACGCCACCGTCACCGATCGGGTCGAGGACACGATCGACTACGGCGAGGTCTGCCAGCTGGTGGCGCTGGTCGCCCAGCAGCGCTCCTACAAGACGCTCGAGCGGCTCTGCGCGGCCGTCGCCGACCGCGTCGTCTCCGACTACGGGGCCGAGGAGGTCTGGGTCAAGTGCACCAAGCCCGAGCCGCCGATCCCGCTCTCGGTCGAAGAGGTCTCGGTCGAGCTCTGGCGGGCCGGGGACAACAGCTGAGATGGCCGCACCGACCGTCGGAACCACCGCCTTCGACCGCGCGACCGCCGTCCAGCCGCGCGCGGACGGGATCGCCGTCGCCACCGTCGACACCGACTGGTCGGCGCCGACCGGCCCCAACGGGGGCTACCTGGCGGCGATCGTCGTCCGCGCGCTGCAGGCGATCGCCGACCCGGGCGGCGACCTGCGGCTGCGGTCGCTGACCCTCCACTACCTGCGCGGAGCGGCGGCCGGCGAGCTCGAGGTCGCGGTCGAGGTGCTGCGCCGGGGCCGCCGGGTCAGCAGCGCGCGGATCAGCGCCCGCCAGGGCGATCGCGCCGTGCTCGAGGGGCTGGCGGCGTTCTCGGCCCCCGACCTGCCGTCGCCGGTCACCTGGACCCCGCGGCTGCCGGACGTCGGCCCCCCGCCGGCGCTCGACGCCGGCGGGCTCCCGGTCGGCGAGTACCGCCCCGGGGATCGCTGGATGCAGCCGGCCCCGCAGATGCCGGCGGTCGTCCACCAGGTGCGGCTGGCCCCGCAGCTCGGCGGGATCCCGATGGCCGGGCGCGTGCCCGAGCCGGGCGGGGCGGTCGAGAGCGGCGGCTGGATCGCGCTGCCGGAGCCGCGGGTGATCGACGCGCCCTTCGTCGCGCTCGCCGCCGACATCTGGTGGCCGCCGGTGTTCGAGGCGGTCTCGCGCCCGGTGCTGGCGCCGACGATCGACCTGACGATCCACTTCCGCGCCTCGCTGCCGCCGGCCGGCCTCGCGGCCCAGGCGGTCTTCGGCCACTACCGGTCGACGGCCGCCACCGGGGGCTTCGTCGAGGAGGACGGCCTGCTGTTCCTGGCCGACGGCACGCTGCTGGCCCAGTCCCGTCAGCTGGCGCTGCTGGCGCCGGTCGGATGAGCGGCCACGACGAGCCCCTGCTCCCCGGCGAGCAGGTCGGCTATCTCGGGCTCGGCTCGAACGTCGGCGAGCGCCGCACTCAGCTGCAGCTGGCGGTCGACGCGCTGCCCGCCCACGGCGTCCGGGTGCTGCGCTCCTCGGCGGTCTACGACACCGACCCGGTCGGCGAGATCCTCGACCAGCCGTCGTTCCTCAACGCCTGCCTGCGGATCGCCACCGCGCTGGAGCCCGAGCAGCTGCTCGCGGCCTGCAAGGCGGTCGAGCGCGAGCAGGGCCGGTCGCTGGACCCGGCCGACGGCTACGTCCGCCACGGGCCCCGGCCGATCGACGTCGACCTGCTGCTGCTCGGCGAGCGGCCCTACGCCTCGGAGCGGCTGACGCTGCCGCACGCCCAGGTCGGCGAGCGGCGGTTCGTGCTGGTCCCGCTGCTGGAGCTGGACCTGGCGCTGACGCTGCCGGACGGGACGCGCCTGGCCGATCGCCTGGCAGCGCTGCCGCTCGACGAAGGCGTGCGGCGGGCGGGGGACCCGCTGGACGTCGCCGCGACGGCCTGAGCGCCGGCGGGCGCAGGGCGGCCCGCCGACCCTCCGTCGCCTCAGCCGCGCGCGGCGGCGCGCTTGCCGCGGCCCTTGGCGGGCGGCGTCGCGGGAGCGCTCAGCGACGTCAGCCAGTCCGCCGGCAGGGTGCCGGCGGGGACGTGGCCGTCGAACTGGGGGAAGATCCGCAGGGCGAGCTGGCCCGCGGGCCGTGCGGCCAGCGGCTCGCGCAGGTCCTCGAGCGTCATCAGCAGCCGCAGGCTGGCGGCGATCTGCAGGTCGGCGGCGTTCTCGCGCGCACCGCCGAGGGTGCCGTCGGCCAGCCAGCCGTCGATCCGGTCCAGGTGGCCGGGCAGGTCCGCCAGGTCGGCCCGGGCGCCGGCGGGCGTCGCGTGGTTCATCCGCTGCTCGACCGCCACGATCATCGGCGACATCAGCGGCAGGGCCGCCTTCGGGATCGGCAGCCGCGAGTGCTCCTGGAAGCTCGGGATGGCCGTCGGCCGCTCGCCGAGGGCGTACCAGAGGACTCGCCGAACGACGGCCTGCAGGACCTCGTCACCCCAGCGCTCGGCCTCGAGCACCCGCTCGCGGGCGGCCGGGTCGGAGGGCAGCAGCGGCGGCTCCGGCACGAGCTCGTCGAGTCGTCGCAGGATCGCGCGCGAGCCGCTGACCCGCTCGCCGCCGTCGAAGCGGATCCCCGGAACGGTCCGCCGCCGGAAGAGCAGCGTCTGCAGCGGCGCGTGCAGCGGCGGCGGCCACTCGACGACCCGGTGGTCGATGCCCTTCAGGGCGAGCGCTCGCTCGACGGTCGCGCAGGGGTGCGACCCGTGGACCAGGAACAGGGTGGCGGCCATGGCCGCAGCATAGGGCGGCCGGCGAGCGGCGGGCGGTGTGTGCTCGACACCGTGTCAGCTGCCGTCCCGGTCGGCTCCGCCGTGGTCGCGAGGCAGCCGGCGGCGCCAGGCGGCGATAATCGGAGGGCGATGCTCCTCGTGGTCGATGTCGGCAACACCCAGACCCACTTCGGCACGTTCGAGGGCAAGGAGCTGGTCGAGCACTGGCGGTTCGCCACCGTCCGCGACTCGACCGGCGACGAGCTGGGCGCCAAGCTCCGCGCCCTGCTCGAGCTGCGCGGCGTCGACATGGCCGACCTGTCGGCCTCGATCGTCTCGTCGACCGTGCCGCAGCTGGCCGACGAGTGGCGCAGCATGGCCGACCGCTACCTCGACCACGAGATGGTCGTCGTCCGCCAGGGCATCAAGACCGGGATGGCGCTGCGCTACGACAACCCGCGCGAGATCGGCGCCGACCGGCTCGTCAACGCGGTCGCCGCCTACGACCGCTTCAAGGGCGCCTGCGTGGTGGTCGACTTCGGCACCGCGATCACCTACGACCCGGTCTCGGCCGACGGCGAGTACCTGGGCGGCATCATCAGCCCCGGCGTCGAGATCTCGCTCGAGGCGCTGACGAGCCGCGCCGCCGCGCTGCCGAAGATCGACCTGATCGCCCCCAAGCAGCTGATCGGCAAGTCGACGATCGAGGGCATCCGCAGCGGCGTGATCTACGGCTTCGCCGGCGGGGTCGACGCGATCGTCGGCCGGCTGCTCGACGAGCTGGGCGAGGAGACCGACCTGATCGCCACCGGCGGCCTCGCCCACAGCATCGTGCCCCACTGCCGCACGATCGACGTCGTCGACGACCTGCTGACGCTGACCGGGCTGCGGCTGCTGCACGAGAAGAACGCCTGACAGCGCCTCGAGCGGCTGTGGACGCGTGGCATCCGCCGTCGCCTACCCTTGATGGTCGATGTCGCTGCCCGCCCTCACCGATCCCTGGTCGATCGCCGGCGTCCGGATCCCGAACCGGGTGACGCTCGCGCCGCTGGCCGGGATCGGCAACTGGGTCGTGCGGCTGCAGGCCAAGCGCCACGGCGCCGGCTACGCGGTCAGCGAGATGGTCTCCTCGTTCGCGATCCACTATCGCAACGAGAAGACCCTCCGCGACCTGCTGACCTTCAAGGCCGAGGAGCACGACGGCGGCCCGGTCGCGATCCAGCTCTTCGGCCAGGACCCCGAGGTGATGCGCTCGGCCGCCGCCTACGTCGCCGAGCACACCAGCGTCGACATCATCGACCTGAACATGGGCTGCCCGGTCCCGAAGGTCGTGAAGACCGGCGCCGGCGCGGCGATGCTGAAGGACCCGGAGACCGCCGTCGCGGTCGCTCGCGCGGCCAAGGAGGGCTCGGGGCTGCCGGTCACCGTCAAGCTCCGCTCCGCGTCGCGGAAGGACGGCGAGCACGACGGCTACGCGCTGGCGGCGCGACTGGTCGAGGAGGCCGGCGTCGACGCGATCGGCTTCCACCCCCGCAGCGCCCAGGTCCACCACAGGGGCACGCCGGACTATGCGCTCGCTGCCCGCCTGGTCGAGGAGCTGCCGGTCCCGGTGGTCCTGACCGGCGGCCTGCACGACGTCGCCTCGACGCTGGCCGCCTACGAGCAGGTGCGGCCGGCGGCCGTGATGCTGGCCCGCGGCGCGCTCGGCAACCCGTGGCTGTTCGCGTCGCTGCTCGGCCGGCGCGCGGACGCCCCGCCGGCCGTCGCCGACGTCCTGGCGGAGTTCGACTGGGTCCTCGATCGCACGATCGAGCACCTCGGCGCCGAGCGCGCCGGCCGCTACCTGCGCAAGCACTACCCGTGGTACGTCGAGCGGCTGGCCGAGGCCGCCGGCGTGTCGCCCACGACCGCGGCCTACAAGCAGCTCCAGGAGTCGCTGCAGCGCAGCGACGACATCGAGGCCGCGCGGGCGCTGCTGCACGAGGCCGCTGCCGTCGCGGCCTGAGCGCGTCGATCGCGGCTCGGATTCGCGACGAAGCAGGCGCGCCGGCGTTCGCTCGCGGCCCCCGCGACGAGGCCCGGATCGCGACCGCGGCGAGGATCGCCCGGCGCATGGCTATACTGCCCGCTCCGCTCAGCGGGGCGACGGCTCCCAGCGGGAACGGGATCCCCCTATCCTCACCCCGCTGGACCACCCGGGTCGCCGCTTCGCACAGCCGAGGCGAAAGGTCGCAGATGCCCAAGGACGTCATCCTCACCCCTGAGGGACTCATCAAGCTCAAGCAGGAGTTGGAGCACCTCTCCACGGCCAAGCGCCGTGAGGTCGCCGAGCGGATCAAGGAAGCTCGCGAGTTCGGGGACATCTCGGAGAACTCCGAGTACGACGACGCCAAGAACGAGCAGGCGATGGTCGAGCGGCGGATCCTCGACATCGAGGAGCAGCTGCGCTCGGCCCAGGTCGTCGACGAGGCCCACCTGACCACCGACGCCGTCCAGGTCGGCACCCGCGTGCGGGTCAAGACCGAGAAGGGCGAGGACGTCTACGCGATCGTCGGCTCGGCCGAGGCGAACCCGGCGGAGAAGAAGCTCTCCAACGAGTCGCCGGTCGGACGGGCGCTGCTCGGGCAGGCCAAGGGCGCCAAGGTCACCGTGACCCTGCCCAACGGCCGCACGAGGACGCTCGAGGTCCTCGAGATCTCGCGCTGATCGCGCGGGGAAGCGACAGATGACCGAGCAGGCGCCCGCGGGCGACGTCGCGGAGGGCGACGGCACCGACCTGCTCGCCGTCCGCCGCGCGAAGCTCGACGCCCTGCGCGCCGCGGGGATCGAGCCGTTCCCGCACGACTTCGACGGCGTCGAGCCGATCGAGGCCGTCCGCGAGCGGCACGCCGGGTTGGAGGACGGGGCCGAGACCGAGGTCTCCCACCGGATCGCCGGCCGCCTGCGGGCCCGCCGTGGGCAGGGCAAGATGGCCTTCCTCGACCTCGACGACCGCTCGGGCCGGATCCAGCTGCAGGCCAAGCTCGACGTGCTCGGGCCGGAGCGGATGTCGCGGCTGCTGGACGACGTCGACCTCGGCGACCTGCTCGGGATCGACGGCGTCGCGTTCGTCTCCCGCCGCGGCGAGCTGACGCTGCGGATCGAGGACTTCACGGTCCTGGCCAAGTCGCTGCGGCCGCCGCCGGACAAGCACCACGGGCTCCAGGACACCGAGCTGCGCCAGCGCCGGCGCGAGCTCGACCTGATCGGCAACGAGGAGACGCGGCAGGCGTTCGTCACCCGCTCGAGGATCGTCTCCGAGATCCGCCGCTACCTCGACGGCGAGGGCTTCCTCGAGGTCGAGACGCCGGTCCTGCAGCCGCTCTACGGCGGCGCCCTCGCACGCCCGTTCGTCACCCACCACAACGCGCTCGACCGCGACTTCTACCTGCGGATCGCGACCGAGCTGTACCTCAAGCGGCTGATCGTCGGCGGCCTCGAACGGGTCTACGAGCTGGGCAAGAACTTCCGCAACGAGGGGATCAGCCACAAGCACAACCCCGAGTTCACGATGCTCGAGTGGTACGAGGCGTACGCCGACGTGGAGGACGCGGCGAACCGGCTCGAGGCCTGCGTCCAGCACGTCGCCCGCGCGATCGGCTACGAGGGCGAGACCCGCTGGACCGAGCCGTGGAAGCGCCAGACGCTGGCGGGCGCGATCGAGGAGGCGACCGGCATCGACGTGCTCGCCCACCGCTCCAGCGAGGAGCTGGCGGCGGTCATCCGCGATGCGGCGGACGTCGATCTGGACCCGGCGGGCCGCACCTGGCCGCAGCTGGTCGACGACCTGCTGTCGAAGTACGTCGAGCCGCACCTGCAGCAGCCGACGATGCTCTTCGACTACCCGGTCGAGCTGTCGCCGTTCGCCAAGGCCAAGCGCAACCCCGACGGCAGCGAGACCGGCCTGGTCGAGCGGTTCGAGGCCTTCGCCCACGGGATGGAGATCGCCAACGCCTTCTCCGAGCTCAACGACCCCGACGAGCAGCGCCGCCGCTTCGAGGAGCAGGCGCGGCTGGAGCTGGCCGGCGACGACGAGGCCCAGCCCTACGACGAGAGCTTCATCGAGGCGCTCGAGCAGGGGATGCCGCCGACCGGCGGCCTTGGCCTCGGCATCGACCGGCTCGTGATCTGCATGACGGGGCGGCGGACGATCCGCGAGGTCGTCCTCTTCCCGGCGATGAGGGACTAGATCCCGGTGCTCGGCGACGAGCTGATCGCACTGCTGGGAGACCGGATCCCGGACGACCACGCCCGCCAGTGGCTGGCCGACCGCTGGGTGCCGCGGTTCTACGCCACCCGGCCCGGCGGGGCGCGGGTCGTCGACCTCGGCTGCGGGATCGGCGAGTCGCTGGACCTGTTCCGCGCGCACGACCCCGCGGTCCGCTGGGTCGGCGTCGACCTGGAGGACTCGCCCGAGGTCCGCGAGCGGACCCGCGGCGACGCCGAGTTCCTGACCTTCGACGGAGCGGCGATCCCGCTCCCGGACGCCTCGGTCGACCTGGTCTACTCGAAGCAGGTCTTCGAGCACGTCGAGCGGCCGCGGCCGCTGCTGGCCGACGTCGCCCGGGTCCTGCGCCCCGGCGGCTGGTTCTGCGGGTCGCTCTCGCAGATGGAGCCGTACCACTCGCTCAGCGTCGGCGGCTACACGCCGTCGGGCTGGACGACGGTGGTCGAGGAGACCGGCCTGCGGGTCGTCGAGCTGCGGCCGGGGATCGACGCCGCCGCGCTGCTGGTGCGGCGGCTGCTGGGAATGCCGGCCTTCGCGGACCGCTGGTTCGCCGGGACCTCGCCGCTGCACCGGGCGCTGCGGCGCCATCCGCGGCTGCGCGGCGGCGGTCCGCGGGTCCACAACGCGGCGCGGCTGATGGTCAGCGGCCAGTTCGCGTTCCTGGCCCGGCGTCCGGAGGACTAGGGTCGGCCCGATGCACGGCCGCCAGCTGGAGTACCTCGTCGCGCTGGACCGCGAGCGGCACTTCGGACGGGCCGCGGACGCCTGCCACGTCACCCAGCCGACGCTCTCGGCCGGGATCCGGGCGCTCGAGACGAGCCTCGGCGTGCCGCTGGTGCGGCGCGGCCACCGCTTCGAGGGGCTGACGCCGGAGGGCGAGCGGGTCCTGCGGTGGGCGCAGCGGATCGTCGCCGACCGCCGCAACCTGATCGCCGACGCGGAGCGGATGCGCGGCGACGGGGTCGGGGTGCTGCGGATCGGCGCGATCCCGACCGCGCTGCCGGTGATCGCGCACCTGACGTCGCCGTTCCTGGCGCTGCACCCGGACACGCGGATCGAGGTCCGCTCGCTGACCTCGCGCGAGATCGAGCGCGGGCTCGACACCTTCGGCCTCGACGTCGGCGTGACCTACCTGGCGGACGAGCGGCCCGACGGCGTCCGCACCTGGCCGCTCTACCGCGAGCGCTACCGGCTGGTGACGGCGGTCGACGGCCCGTTCGCCGGCCGCGACGGCGTCCGCTGGGCCGAGCTGGACGGCGTCCGGCTGTGCCTGCTGACCCCGGACATGCAGAACCGGCGGATCCTCGACGGCCGCTTCGCCGCCGCCGGGGCGACGCCGGACGTCGCCCTCGAGACGAACTCGCTGACCGCGCTGCTCGGGCACGTCGGCCACGGCTGGTCGAGCGTCGTGGCGCACCCGTGGACCGGGGCGTTCGGCCTGCCGGAGGGGATGTGCGCGCTGCCGCTGGTCGATCCCGACGCCGCCGAGACGATCGGCCTGCTGGCGGCCGACGACGATCCCGCGACGCCGTCGGTGGCGACGCTCGCCGAGCTGGCGGGGACGCTCGACCTCGACCGGGCGCTCGCCGACGGCCGTCGGTGACGGCCGCTCGATAGACGCCGCCTATCGACCCGCCCGCGGTTCCAGTTGTCGCAGGGGCCGCGACCTGGTGGCCTGCAGGGATGACCGTCCTCGCGCTGGCCCCGCCGCCGGGCACCGATCGCCGCAGCGGTGCGACGGCGGCGCCGGTCCTGACCTTCGGATCGGACGGCGTCCGCCGGCGCCGCGACCGGCTGGCGACCGAGGAGCCGCTGGAGATCCGGGCCGGCGGGCCGGGGGAGGCGCCGTTGGCGGTCGCCGTGACGATGCGCACGCCGGGGCACGACCTGGAACTGGCGGTGGGCTTCCTGGCCGCCGAGGGGCTGCTCGGGGACGGCGCCCGCCCGCCCGTCGCCGCCCGCGCCTGCGCGCAGGACCCCAACGTGGTGCTCGTCGCCCTGCGGGCCCCGCTCGACCGCTCGCGGCTGCGGGGGCGGATCGAGGTCAGCTCCAGCTGCGGGGTCTGCGGCCACGCCGCGCTCGACGAGCTGGGCGACCGCTGCGGGCCGGTCGCCGACGGCCCGCGGGTCGCACCCGAGACCCTGATCGCGCTGCCCGACCGGCTGCGCGACCACCAGCGGCTGTTCGAGCGGACCGGCGGCCTGCACGCGGCCGCGCTCTTCGACGAGCGCGGCACGCTGCTGGCCGTGCGCGAGGACGTCGGCCGCCACAACGCGCTCGACAAGGCGCTCGGGGCGACCCTGCTCGCCGGCCCCGGCGCGGCCCCGCGCCCGGCGATCGCGATGCTCTCCGGCCGCGCCAGCTACGAGCTGGTCCAGAAGGCGGCGGTCGCCGGCGTCCCGATCGTCTGCGCGGTCTCGGCTCCGTCGAGCCTGGCCGTCGACGCCGCCCACCGGCTCGGCGTGACGCTCGTCGGGTTCCTCCGCGGCGAGCGCTTCAACGTCTACGCCCGTCCCGATCGGATCGTCCTGTGAGCCGCGACCGCGACGTCCCGCAGGACGACGCCGGGCTGCGGGTCGGGCCGCCGCAGGACCACGCCGTCGGCGTCCCGGCCACGGTCTCGATCGCCCGCCACGCGATGCGGCAGATGGGCGCGACCCGCAGCGCGCGGGTCTTCTCGCGGATCAACCAGCCGCACGGCTTCGACTGCCCCGGCTGCGCCTGGCCGGAGCCGGAGCACGGGTCCCAGCGCCTGGAGTTCTGCGAGAACGGCGCCAAGGCGGTCGCCGAGGAGGCGACCCGCCGGACGGTCGATCGGGACTTCTTCGCCCGCCACGACCTCGCCGACCTGCACGGCCGGACCGAGCACTGGCTGAGCCAGCAGGGACGCCTGACCGAGCCGATGCACCTGGCGCCGGGCGCGACCCACTACGTCCCGATCGCCTGGGACGACGCCTTCGCGCTGGTGGCCGACGAGCTGCGGGCGCTCGACTCGCCCGACGAGGCGCTCTTCTACACCTCGGGCCGGACCAGCAACGAGGCGGCGTTCCTCTACCAGCTGCTCGTCCGCTGCCTCGGCACGAACAACCTGCCCGACTGCTCGAACATGTGCCACGAGTCCTCCGGCTCGGCGCTGGTCGAGACGATCGGGATCGGCAAGGGCAGCGTCACCGTCAACGACCTCGTCGCCGCCGACCTGATCATCGTCGCCGGCCAGAACCCGGGCACCAACCACCCGCGGATGCTGACGACGCTGGAGGAGGCCAAGCGGCAGGGCGCGCGGATCATGACGATCAACCCGCTGCCGGAGGCGGGCCTGCAGCGGTTCGACAACCCCCAGCGGCTGCGCGGCCTGCTCGGCCGCGGGACCGAGCTGACCGACCTCTTCCTGCAGCTGCGGCTCGGCGGCGACCTGGCGCTCTTCCAGGCCTTCAACCGACTGCTGCTCGACGCCGACGCGGCCGACCCGGCCAGCGACCCGCCGGCCCTCGACCATGCGTTCCTGCGCGACCACTGCCAGGGGCTCGAGTCCGTCCGCGAGCATCTCGCCGAGCTCTCGTGGCCCGATGTCGAGCGGGCGACCGGCCTGACCCGGGCCCGGATCGACGAGGCGATGGCGATGATCCGGCCGGCCCGCCGGATCGTGGTCTGCTGGGCGATGGGCCTGACCCAGCACCGCGACGCGGTGGCGACGATCCGCGAGGTCGTCAACTTCCTGCTGCTGCGCGGCAGCATCGGCCGCAAGGGCGCCGGCCTGTGCCCGGTCCGCGGTCACTCGAACGTGCAGGGCGACCGCACGATGGGGATCTGGGAGAAGCCCGAGCCGGCCTTCCTCGACCGGCTGGAGGCGACCTTCGGGGTGCCGATGCCGCGCCGCAACGGCCACGACGTCGTCGACAGCGTGCGGGCCCTGCGCGACGGCCGCGCGCGGGTCTTCGTCGCGATGGGCGGCAACTTCGCGTCGGCGACCCCGGACACCGCCGTCACCGAGGCGGCGCTGCGGCGCGCGCGGCTGACGGTCCAGGTGTCGACCAAGCTCAACCGCTCGCACACGGTCACCGGACGCCAGGCGCTGATCCTGCCGACGCTCGGGCGCACCGATCGCGACCTGGGCCCGCGGGGACAGCCGCGGTTCGTCACGGTCGAGGACTCGATGAGCGTCGTCCACGCCAGCCGCGGGCGGATCGCGCCGCCGTCGCCGCAGCTGCGCAGCGAGGTCGAGATCGTCGCCGGGCTGGCGCAGGCCGTGTTCGGCTCGCCGGCCGGCGCACCGGTCGCGGTCGGCGAGCCCGCGGGCGCCGCCCCGGGCCCGGACGACGGGCGGCGGGCCGCCGCGGCCGCGATCCCGTGGGCGGCGATGGCGGCCGACTACGGGCTGATCCGCGACCGGATCGCCGAGGTCGTCCCCGGCTTCGAGCGCTTCAACGAGCGGGCCGCCTGGCCGGGCGGGTTCGTGCTGCCCCACGGCCCGCGCGACGAGCGGCGCTTCGACACCCCCTCCGGGCGCGCCCACCTGACCGTCAACCGGCTGGACGTGCTGGAGCGCCCGCCGGGGCGGCTGCTGCTCCAGTCGCTGCGCTCGCACGACCAGTACAACACGACGATCTACGGCCTCGACGACCGCTACCGCGGGATCCGCGGCGGCCGCCGCGTGGTCCTCGTCCACCCCGACGACCTCGCCGAGCTGGGGCTGGCCGACGGCGACCACGTCGACCTGGTGTCGGAGTGGCGCGACGGCAGCGAGCGGCGGGCGCCCGGCTTCCGGCTGGTCGCCTATCCGACGGCCCGCGGATGCGCGGCCGCCTACTACCCCGAGACCAACCCGCTGGTGCCGCTGGACAGCACGGCGACCACGAGCAACACGCCGACCTCGAAGGCGATCGTGGTCCGGCTGGAGACCTGATCGGGGCGTTGTCCACCCCACGTCCGTCCGTTTCCCGACCCGCACGTCCGTCCACTCTGGGCCACCCGCGGGAGCCGGGGGAGGCCGCTGGTACGATGCTTCTCAAGGAACGACTGACAGGCCCGGATGCGCATCTGCCCGACTGGACGGGGCGTAGAGATGGGTGGACGGGTCCGTTGGCGTACCTTCAAATCAGGACCCGCTCGCCCGAAGAACCGGGCAGCCGGTCGGGAAGGATCCAGGGAATGTTCGAGCGATTCACAGAACGAGCCAGGCAGGTTGTCGTTCTCGCCCAGGAAGAGGCGCGAACGCTCAAGCACAACTACATCGGCACCGAGCACATCCTGCTCGGTCTCCTGCGCGAGGAGGAGGGTCTCGCCGCCCGCGTCCTGGAGTCGCTCGACATCACCGTCGAGCGCGTCCGGGCACAGGTCGTGCGGATCGTCGGGTCGGGGGAGGAGGTCACCTCCGGTCAGATCCCGTTCACCCCTCGCGCCAAGAAGGTCCTCGAGCTGGCGCTGCGCGAAGCGCTCAGCCTGGGCCACAACTACATCGGCACCGAGCACATCCTGCTCGGCCTGGTCCGCGAGAACGAGGGCGTCGCCGCCCGGATCCTCCTGGACTTCGACGCCGACAGCGAGAAGATCCGCAACGAGGTCATCCGGATGCTCTCGGGCCCCGGTGGCCGCCGGCAGACGGCGGGCTCCTCGGTTGGCGGGGCGCCCGCCAGCGGTGAGGGCACGCCCCAGAAGCGCAGCTCCAAGGTCCTCGACCAGTTCGGTCGCGACCTGACGAAGCTCGCTGCCGAGGGCAAGCTCGACCCGGTCGTCGGTCGCGAGACCGAGATCGAGCGGATCATGCAGATCCTCTCGCGCCGGACGAAGAACAACCCGGTGCTGATCGGCGAGCCGGGCGTCGGCAAGACCGCCGTCGTCGAGGGCCTCGCCCAGCGCATCTCCTCGGGCGACGTGCCCGAGCTGCTGCGCGACAAGCAGATCTACACGCTCGACCTCGCGGCGCTGGTCGCCGGTTCCAAGTACCGCGGCGAGTTCGAGGAGCGGCTCAAGAAGGTCATGAAGGAGATCGCCAACAAGGGCGACGTGATCCTCTTCATCGACGAGATCCACAACCTGGTCGGCGCGGGCGCGGCCGAGGGCGCGATCGACGCGGCTTCGATCCTCAAGCCGGCGCTGGCGCGTGGCGAGCTGCAGACGATCGGCGCGACGACGATCGACGAGTACCGCAAGTACCTCGAGCGCGACTCCGCGCTGGAGCGCCGCTTCCAGCAGGTCCGCGTCGAGCAGCCGTCGACCGAGGAGGCCGTGCAGATCCTGCAGGGCCTGCGCGATCGCTACGAGCAGCACCACAAGGTCGAGATCACCGACGAGGCGCTGGTCGCCGCCGTCGAGCTCGCCGACCGCTACATCGCCGACCGGCAGCTGCCGGACAAGGCGATCGACCTGGTCGACGAGGCCGCGTCCCGCAAGCGGATCCGGTCGATGGGCAGCCCGCCCGTCTTCCAGGAGGTCGAGGAGCAGATCGCCGAGGCCCGCCGCAAGAAGGACGCCGCGATCGAGGCCCAGGAGTACGAGGCCGCCGCGTCGCTGCGTGACGAGGAGCGCAAGCTCGTCGGCAAGAAGCGCGAGCTCGTCGAGCAGTGGGAGCAGGGCGAGGGCGAGCAGCCGCGGCTCTCGATCGGCGAGGAGGAGATCGCCGACATCGTCTCGATGTGGACCGGCATCCCCGTCTTCAAGCTGACGGAGGCGGAGACCCGCCGCCTGATGCGGATGGAGGAGGAGCTCCACGAGCGCGTGATCGGGCAGGAGCAGGCCGTCCAGGTCGTCTCCAAGGCGATCCGCCGCTCGCGGGCCGGCCTCAAGGACCCGAAGCGGCCGACCGGCTCGTTCATCTTCCTCGGCCCCACGGGCGTCGGGAAGACCGAGCTGGCCAAGTCCCTGGCGCACTTCCTGTTCGGCGACGCCGACGCGATGGTCCGCGTCGACATGTCCGAATACATGGAGAAGCACGCCGTCTCGCGGCTGGTGGGCTCGCCCCCCGGCTACGTCGGCTACGACGAGGGCGGTCAGCTGACCGAGGCCGTGCGGCGCAAGCCGTACTCGGTCCTGCTGCTGGACGAGATCGAGAAGGCCCACCCGGACGTCTTCAACCTGCTGCTCCAGATCCTGGAGGACGGCCGGTTGACCGACTCGCAGGGCCGGACGGTCGACTTCCGGCACGCGATCGTGATCATGACCTCCAACATCGGGGCGTCGGAGATCGCGAAGTCCACGCCGCTCGGCTTCCAGGTCGGCGACGAGGACGAGTCGCTGACCTACGAGGACATGAAGCAGCGCGTCACGGGCGAGCTGAAGAAGGCCTTCAAGCCGGAGTTCCTGAACCGGATCGACGAGGTCATCGTCTTCCACAAGCTCACGAAGCCGGAGATCACCCAGATCGTCGATCTGATGCTGGATCGCGTGCGGGTGTCGCTGAAGGATCGCGAGCTGACGCTGGAGCTGACCGACGGGCTCAAGGACCTGCTGGCCGAGAAGGGCTGGGATCCGGCGATGGGCGCACGCCCGTTGCGCCGGGCGATCCAGCGCTACATCGAGGATCCGCTCGCGGACTTCGTGCTCGCCAACCAGATCAAGCCGGGCGCGACCGTCAAGATCGACGTCGCCCCCGAGGGCGTGGACGACCGCGAGGTCGCCCTCACCATCGAGGAGCCGGCCGAGCCGAAGGTCCCGGCCGCGGTCGGGGCCAACGACGACGCCGCCGCGGCCCCCGAGGCCGACGACTCGACCCCGGGCGAGCCGACCGGCGAGGAGACGGTCGACGGCGCCTAGCCGTCCTCCGCACCACCTGGACGACAGGGGCGGGGCCTTCGGGCTCCGCCCCTTCGTCGTGGTGGGACCGGTGCCGTCCGGGCCGTCGAGGACGGGGTGCCCTGCAAGCTGGCGGTCACCGGACGGTCACACGTACGGACAGGCGCTAGGGTTGCCGACGATGCGCCGCGGAACGCCTTCGACTCCGCCTGCCGCCGAGGCGGGCAGGTGCCGCTGCGTGCGCCGGCGACGGTCCGGGGGCACGCGGTGAGCGAGCGCGACGAGCGGCCGGAGGCCGGCGGCCGGGCAGAGGGCTGGGCACCCGGCGAGGCCGGCGTCCTGCCGCGTGGCGTGGCCGCCCAGGCCCGTGCGCGCCTGGACCGGATGCGCGGCCGCGGCGACCTGCGAGCCGACCAGCCGCGCGCCGACGCCGAGGGCTCGGCCGAGGAGGACGCCTCGGCCGCCCAGCTGCCGCCGACGTCCCGCAGCCCGGCCACCGCCGTCGTGACGGCCGGCCTCGAGCCGCCGCGCCAGGGCGAGCCGTTCCTGCCCGGACCGGTCTTCGCCGGGCCCTACCACGCGGCCGGCGAGATCGACGACAGCCCGCACCTGTACGGCCGGATCAGCAACCCCGGCTTCGAGCGCTACGAGGCGGCGCTCGGCAGCCTCGACGGCGGGCACAGCGTCGTCTTCGCGTCGGGGATGGCGGCGGCGTCCGCGGTCCTCCAGCGGCTGCTCGGCCCCGGCGACCTGCTGGTGGCCCCCAACGACGGCTACCCGGGCGTGATGCAGATCGCCCGCGAGCACCTGGCGCTGCGCGGCGTCGGCGTGCGGCTGGTGGCGACCGAGGACGAGCCGATCCGGCGCGCGGCCAAGGGCGCGAGCATGGTCTGGCTGGAGACGCCCGCCAACCCCGGACTGCAGACGCTGGAGCTGGAGCAGACGATCGCGATCTGCCGCCGGGCCGGCGCGCGGGTCGTGGTCGACAACACGCTCGCGACGCCGCTGCGCCAGCAGCCGCTGGCGCTGGGGGCGGACCTCGTGGTGTCCTCCGACAGCAAGCACCTGTCCGGGCACAGCGACCTGATCATGGGCCACGTCTCGGCCGCCGACCGCGAGGTCGCCGAGGACCTGCGGCAGTGGCGGACCCTGGCCGGCGCCGTCCCGGGCCCGTTCGAGACCTGGCTGGCGCACCGCTCGCTGGCCACGCTCGAGATCCGCCTGCGCCGCCAGGAGGAGGTCGCGACCGCCGTCTTCGAGGCGCTCCGCCAGCGCGAGGACGTCGCCGACGTCCGCTACCCCGGCTTCAGCAGCGTGCTGGGCTTCGATCTGGGCTCGCCGCGGCGGGCCCGCACCTTCCTCGACGCACTCGAGATCGTCGCCGAGGCCACCAGCTTCGGCGGCCTCCACTCGACCGCCGAGCGCCGCGACCGCTTCGGCGACGGCCAGGTCCCGCCCGGCTACGTCCGCTTCAACGCCGGCATCGAAGGGCCCGAGGACGTCGTGGGCGACGTCGTGCGGGCGCTGGACCTGTCGCGGTAGGGCGCGGGCGTGGCGTTTCGGTCGCTGGGCGACCGGAGCGCGGGGTGGTGGGGCGCGGGGCGCTCTCGCTGTGGCTCGGCGGGGGCTGCGGGCATTGGGGCGGCTGCCGCTTGCCCTGCGCCGCCGGCGTCCCGCCCACCGCCGCCTCGCCCCGCCGACGCCGACGTCCCACCACCGCCTCGCCCACCGCGGCCCCGCCCGCCCCGCCCCACCGACGCCCGCACCCGCCCCGCCCAGCGCCACCCGCGCGCCGACTTCGCCCGAGCTCTGCATCGCAACCGCGACGGGATCGTCTCCCGCCGCCTGCGCGTCTACTGTCGATCGGGCATGGCCCGCGTCGTCACCGCCCACGTCTGCTCCGCCTGCGGGCACGAGAGCCCCCGCTGGCTGGGGCAGTGCCCCGGGTGCGGCGAATGGGGCACGCTGGCCGAGGAACGGCGCGACAAGCCCGCCTCCGGGGCGCGGGGCGGGGGCGGACGGGGCTCGCGGTCGAACGGGGCGCCCGCCGGCCGCCCGGTGCGGCTCGGCGAGGTCACCGCGCCACGGGTGCCGCGGCTGCGGACCGGCCTCGGCGAGGTCGACCGCGTGCTCGGCGGCGGGCTGGTGCCCGGATCGCTGGTGCTGCTCGGCGGATCGCCGGGGATCGGCAAGTCGACGCTCCTGAACATGGTCCTGGGGCGGCTCGCGGGGGACGGCCGCTCGACGCTCTACGTCTCGGGCGAGGAGTCGGCAGCGCAGGTCCGGCTGCGGGCCGAGCGGCTGGCCGGCGCGGGCGGGGGCACGCCGTCGGCGCTCGAGGTGCCGATCCTGGCCGAGACCGACCTCGACACCGTCGTCGCGACGCTCGAGGCCGAGCGGCCCGACGTCTGCGTGATCGACTCGGTCCAGACGCTCCACGACACCGGCCTCTCGGGCGCGCCGGGCTCGGTCGGCCAGGTGCGCGAGGTCGCCGGGCGCCTGATGGAGGTCGCCAAGCGGCTCGACGTCGCGACGGTCCTCGTCGGCCACGTCACGAAGGAGGGCGCGCTGGCCGGGCCGCGCGTGCTCGAGCACCTGGTCGACTGCGTGCTCCAGTTCGAGGGCGAGCGCGAGCGCACCTACCGGACCCTGCGCGCCCACAAGAACCGCTTCGGCTCGACCAACGAGGCCGGCGTCTTCGAGATGCGCGACAGCGGCCTGGTCGAGGTCCTGGACCCGTCGGCGCGGTTCGTCGGCGAGGCGACGCGCGCGGCCGGCTCCGTGGTCCTCTGCGCGATGGAGGGCACCCGCCCGCTGCTGGTCGAGGTCCAGGCGCTGGTCTCGCCGAGCGAGCTGGTCCCGCCGCGGCGCGTCTGCAACGGGATCGACCGCAACCGGCTGGCGCTGGTGCTCGCGGTGCTCGGCCGCCACGCCGGGCTCAGCACCAGCACCAGCGACGTCTTCGTCAACGTCGTCGGCGGCGTCCGGGCCGACGAGCCCGGCGCCGACCTGGCCGTCGCGCTGGCCGTCGCGTCGGCCGCCCGCGGACTCGTGCCGGGCGCCGCCGCGGGGCCGACCCCCGCCGCCGACGCGGGCGGCGACGAGCGACCGCCGCTGCCCGTCGCCTGCTTCGGCGAGGTCGGCCTGACGGGAGAGCTGCGGGCGGTCGCGCACGGCGACCGGCGGCTCGCCGAGGCGCGCAAGTTCGGGCTGTCGTCGGTGATCGAGCCCGATCGCTGCGGGACGCTGCGGGAGGCGTTGCGCGTCGCGCTGCCGCGGCGCCGGTGAGCTGGACCCCGGTTGCCACTTGACTTCTGGCCCCTTCCGTGCCCGTGTACGGCGTACTAGGGGTGCTCAAGTACGGCTAAAGGGATTGATACAATCGTTGCGATGGCGCAGCGTCCCGGCGAAGAGCTTCAAGAGCTCGAAGGTCGTCAGGAGCCCCGGTTGGTGAAGGCGCTCGAGATGATTGCGCCGGGAACCGCTCTCCGCGAGGGAATCGACTCGATCCTCAACGCGCACACCGGAGGACTCCTGGCTATCGGTGAGCCCGAGGAGATCACGCACCTCTGTTCCGGCGGTATCCGCTTGGACATCGACTACACGCCTGCGCTGCTGTACCAGCTGGCGAAGATGGACGGCGCGATCACGCTCAACGCCAACGCGACCAAGATCGCGATGGCCAACGTCCAGCTCGTGCCCGATCCCACGATCCTCACGCAGGAGACGGGCACCCGCCACCGCACCGCCGAGCGCGTCAGCAAGCAGACCGGCGCGCTGGTGATCGCGGTCTCCCAGCGGCGCGAGGTCGTCTCGCTCTACGTCGACGGCGCCCGCTACCAGCTGGACCAGATCCCGGTCGTCCTGGCCAAGGCCAACCAGGCCCTCGCCACGCTCGACAAGTACCGCACCCGCCTGGATCAGGTGGCGACCCGCCTGACCGCGCTCGAGTTCGAGGGCGGGGCGTCGCTCCACGACGTCCTCACCGTCCTCCAGCGCGCCGAGCTGGTCTCGCGGATGGCGGTCGAGATCGAGCGCTACATCGTCGAGCTCGGCACCGACGGCCGCCTGATCGAGATGCAGCTCGAGGAGACGACGGTCGGCACCGCCAGCGAGAAGGCCGCGCTGGTGCGGGACTACTCGACCGACCCCAGCGAGGAGGCGGTCGCCGAGGCGCTCGACCTGCTCCCGCGGCTGCCGCACCCGGACCTGCTCGACTTCGGTCGGCTGGCCGAGCTGCTCGGCTACAACCGCAAGCTCAACACCTTGGACTACCCGGTGAGCCCGCGCGGGCATCGGGTGCTGGGGCGCATTCCGCGCCTCCCCAAGCTCGTCGTGCAGCAGATCATCGAGCGTTTCGGTGGCCTGGACGAGCTGCTCGTCGGAACCGACGCCGAATTGGAATCGGTGCCCGGTGTCGGCGAGATCCGTGCGAAGGACATCCGCGAGGGCCTTCGCCGCCTGCAGGAGATCAACCTCGTCGACCGCTTCCTGCAGACGTGACGCATCAGCGTCGCGACCGCCGGAACCGATCGGCCCGCCGCTGACGGCGGGCCATCCCAGGAGGGAACATGCCCGAGATCACTACTGACGACGACCTCTTCGAGCCCGCTCTGAGCACGGAGTGCGACTTCCAGGTCGGCGATAACGTCGTCTACCCGCACCACGGCGCCGGGGTGGTCAAGTCTCGGGCGCCCCGCAAGGTGCTGGGCGAGGAGCGCGACTACCTCAAGATCCGGATCCTCCACAACGACATGACGGTCCATGTCCCGTGCGACCAGGCGGCGCAGGTCGGGCTCCGGCGCGTGATCGACGAGGCGACCATCCGCGAGGTCCTCGGCGTCCTCGGCGGTCCGTGCACGGACATGCCGAAGAACTGGAACCGCCGCTTCAAGCACAACCGCGAGAAGATCAAGACCGGCGACATCCACGAGCTGGCCGAGGTCGTCCGCAACCTCGCCGTGCGCGAGAACGAGAAGGGCCTCTCGACCGGCGAGAAGCAGATGTTCACCCGCGCCAAGAAGGTCCTGGCGTCGGAGCTGATGTACGCGCTGGAGAAGTCCGAGGAGGAGGCCGAGGCCTACCTCGACGACCTGCTCGGCACGAACCCGAACGCCGAGGCCGTCGCCGACGACGAGGTCGAAGAGGTCGACGAGGCGGACGAGAACGACGCCGAGCTGGCCCTGCAGGACTGAGTCGGTCGTCCGCTGCGGACGCCCGCGGGGTCGGATCGCCACGATTCCGGCCCCGACGAGCCGCATGACCCCGACCCCTCCGGCGCGATGGCCGTAGCGATCGTCGTCGCCGCCGGACGCGGCGAGCGCCTGGGACACGACCGTCCCAAGGCGCTCGTGCCGCTCCTGGGCCGGCCGCTGCTGGCCTGGTCGCTCGAGGCGCTGATCGGCGTCACGTCGCTGCGCCGGATCGTCGTCGTCCTGCCGGACGGCGAGCCGCTGCCCGACGACCCGGCCGCATGGGGGCTGGGGCCGACCAGCTGGACCGCCCCCGACGGCAGCGCGCGGGTGGTCGGCGTCGGCGGGGGCCGCGAGCGCTCGCACTCGGTCCGCGCCGGCCTGGCAGCGACCGGCGAGGGACCGCCCGACGAGCCGGTGCTGGTCCACGACGGGGCCCGCCCGCTGGTGACCGCCGCCCTGATCGCCGCCTGCCTGGCCGGCGTGCGGGACGGCGCCGACGCGGCGATCGCGGCCGCCGCCGTCACCGACACCGTCAAGCAGGCACGCCCCGCGGACCCGTCGGGCGCCCTGCCGCGGGTCGACCGCACGCTCGACCGCTCGCTGCTGTGGGCGGTCCAGACGCCCCAGGTCTTCCGCCGCGACGTGCTCGCCCGCGCGCTCGCCGAGCCGGACGAGGTGCTCGCCGCCGCCACCGACGACGCCTCGCTGGTCGAGGCGGCCGGCGGCGACGTGCGGCTGGTCGCGGCGCCCCGCAGCAACCTCAAGGTCACGCTGCCCGAGGACCTGCGCCTGGCCGAGCTGCTGCTCGGCGACCGCGACCGGTCCCGCTGAGCCCGGATCCGGGCGACCCGGCGACGGCGACCGCCCTGGCGACCCCGACCTGCGAAACAATCCCTCTCCGTGCTGACCGACTACCACGTGCACCTGCGCCCCGACGAGCGTCCGTCGGAGCCCGAGCAGTACTTCACCGGCGCCAACGCGGAGCGCTACCGTGCGGCGGCCACGGCCCGCGGCATCAGCGAGCTGGGGGTGAGCGAGCACATCCACCGCTTCTCGCAGGCGCTCGACGTCTGGCAGCACCCGTTCTGGCGCTACTCGGCCGTCGACGACCTCGACGCCTACTGCGCGTTCGTGCGCGAGCAGACCGATCTGCGGCTCGGGATCGAGGCCGACTTCGTCCCCGGCCGCGAGGATCGGCTGGCCGAGCTGCTGGACGCTCGCGACTGGGACTACGTGATCGGGTCGGTCCACTTCCTGGCCGATCGCGGGGTCGACGCCGAGTACTCCGAGACCGGCAGCAACTTCGACGTCTGGCAGGGCGCCGACAGCGCCGACGCGGTCTGGAAGCGCTACTTCGAGACCCTCGCCGAGGCGGCCCGCAGCGGGCTCTACGACCTGCTGGCCCACCCCGATCTGGTCAAGGTCTGGGGCGGGGCCCGCCCGGTCCCGGAGCGCGATCCGCGGTTCTTCTACGAGCCGGCGATCGAGGCGATCGCCGAGACCGGGATCGTGGTCGAGGTCTCGACCGCCGGGCTGCGCAAGCCGGTCGGGGAGATCTACCCCGCCCGCGCCTTCCTCGAGATGGTCGCCGACGCCGGCAACCCGGTCGCGCTCTCCAGTGACGCGCACCGCCCCGAGCACCTCGGGCACGGGTACGCCGAGGCGCTGGAGCTGCTGCACGAGGTCGGGATCCGCGAGCTGACGGTCTTCGAGGGCCGCCGGCGTCGCAGCGTCCCGATCGAGGACGGCGATCGCGAGCTGGCCCACCGCCACGGCGACGTGCCGCCGCCGGCCGTCGGGCCGGACGGCCGCCCCGGAAGCCTCTGATGGCCGCCGACGGCTCCCCACCCGTCCCCGACGTCCGCAGCGGGATCGGCTGGGACAGCCACCGGCTGGTCGCTGGCCGGCGGCTGATCCTCGGCGGGATCGCGATCGAGAGCGACCTGGGGCTCGAAGGCCACAGCGACGCCGACGTCCTGACCCACGCCGTGATCGACGCGCTGCTCGGCGCGATCGGCCGTGGCGACATCGGCGAGCACTTCCCCGACACCGACGAGCGCTGGCGGGGCGCCGACTCGATCGCTCTGCTGCGACACGTCGTCGGGCTCGTGGCGGAGGACGGCTTCACCGTCACCGCGGTCGACGCGACGGTGATCCTCGAGCGGCCGAAGCTCGCGCCGCACAAGCGGGCGATGGCCGAGCGGCTCGCCGAGACGCTCGCGATCGCCCCCGAGCGGGTCAACGTCAAGGCGACCACGGCCGAGCGGCTCGACGCCGTCGGCCGTGGCGAGGGCGCGGTCGCTCAGGCGATCGCGACCGTCGTGCGCCCCGCCTGATCGGGCGCCCGCGGCCGCGCCGCCGCCACGCCCGGCCGCCGGCGGCCCGCTCCGCTCCGCGCCCGCGGGACGTTCGCCAGTACGATGTCGCGCCGATGGGCGCTCCGGCTCGCATGCCCCGCACGGGTGGGCGGGCTACATTCACCGTTGCCGCGATCGTCGTGGCCCTCGGCCTGGCTTCGCTGCTCCTCCCGTCGACGGCGACCTACGACCCGTGGGCCTGGATCGTCTGGGGGCGCGAGGTCGTGCACGGCGACCTGACGACGGCCACGGGACCGTCGTGGAAGCCGCTGCCCGTGGTCGTCACGTCGCTGGCGGCCCCGTTCGGCTCGATCGCGCCCGACGTCTGGATCGTCGTCGCCCGGATCGGGGCGATCGCCGCGATCGTGCTCGCCTTCCAGATCGGGCGCCGGCTGGCCGGGCCGCTGGCGGGGTTCGTCGCGGCCGCGCCGCTGGCGGTGGCGCCGTGGTGGTTCTGGAACGCGTGGCTGGCCAACAGCGAGGCGCTGCTGGTCGCCTTCGTGCTCGGGGCGATCGCCGCCGAGCTCGCCGGCCGCCGACCGACGGCGCTGGCCTGCGGGATCGCCGCCGGGCTGCTGCGCCCCGAGGCGTGGCCGTTCCTGCTGCTCTACGCCGGCTGGCTGGCCTGGCGGGCCGGCTGGCGCGACCGCGCCGCGATCGCCGCCGCCCTGACGATCCTGCCGCTCGCCTGGCTGCTGCCCGAGAAGTGGGGCTCCGGCGACTACTGGCGTGCCGCGACCCGGGCCCAGAACCCCGATCCCGGGGCGGCGTCGCTGACCGACCACCCGTGGCTGACGATCGTCGGCGACTTCGTCGACATGCTGCCGCCGGCGCTGTGGGCCGTGGTCGCGGTCTGGGCCGCCGTCGCGGTCTGGGCGCTGGTTCGCGGCCGCGGCGACGGGACCCCGGCGACAACCGGCGCCGCTCCGGACGGTCCCGAGCCCGCCCGCCGCGTGCTCCTGGCCGCGCTCTGGATCGCCGGCCTCGGCCTCGCGTGGCTGGCGGTCGTCGCGGTGATGACGGAGCGCGGCTACTCCGGCAACGAGCGCTACCTGATCTCGCCGCTGGCGCTGATCGCCCTCGCCGCCGCGCTGCTGCTGGGCCTGGGGCTGCGGCGGCTGCCGCGGCCGGCGACCGCCGTCGTCGCCGGGGCGGTCGTCGCGGTCGTCGCCGTGACCGCGATCGTCGACCTGCCCGACCAGGTCGACCGGGTCTTCTACGAGTCGCGGCTCGTCGACGACCTGCCGAACGCGATCGAGCAGGCGGGCGGTGCCGACCGGCTGCGAGCCTGTGCACCGGTGATCACGTCGAAGTTCATGGTGCCGCAGACTGCCTGGCAGATGCGCGAGCACGCCCAGGAGATCGGCTACCTGCACGACCCGCCCTACGGCGTGCTGCTGCGGCTGCGGATCCGCGAGGGCGGCGGGATCGAGCCGCGGACCGACGGCTACGTCGGCCTGCGCCGCCTGGCCCGCACCAAGTACTGGGACGTCCAGGCCGCCTGCCGGCCCGGGCAGGGGGAGGCGCGATGACCGCCGCCACCGCCACCCGCCAGCGGCTGGCCCGCCGCGGGGGCGACGCGGCGCGCTGGCTGCTGGGCCCGGGCGCCGCCGTCTCGATCGTGGCGCTGCTGGCCTGGTCGGTCTTCCTGCGGACGCGCAATCTCGACGCGCCGTTCTGGATCGACGAGGGGATCAGCGTCGGCGTCGCGAACTTCCCGTTCTCCGAAATCCCGTCGGAGCTGGGCAAGGACGGCAACCCGCCGGTCTACTACCTGCTGCTGCACCTCTGGCTGCGGGTCTTCGGCGACGGCGAGTCGGCCGCCCACGCGCTGTCGGCGACCTTCGCGGTCGCGACGGTGCCGTTCTCCTACCTGCTGGCCAAGGTCCCGTTCGGCCGCCGGACCGCGGTCGCCGCGGCGGCCGTCGCGGCGGTCCTGCCGTACCTGACGTACTTCGGGCAGGAGACCCGGATGTACGCGATGGTCGCGTTCCTGTCGCTGCTGGTCGCCGGCGCGCACCTGCGGGTCTTCGAGCAGGGCGCCCGGGCCTGGCGCGTGGCCCTGGTCGTGGTCCTGATCGTCCTGCTCTACACCCACTCGTGGGGCGTCTTCCTGGTCGGCGGCAGCGTCCTGGCCGTCGGCACCCGCGCGCTGCTGCAGCCGCGCGGGCCGGAGCGGATGCGCGTGATCCGGATCGGGTTCCTGATCCACCTCGCCGCCGCGGTCGTCTGGCTGCCGTGGATCCCGACCCTGATCCGCCAGGCCCGCGACACCGGCGCGCCGTGGTCGCTGCGCCCGGACCTGTCGATGCTGCTGGAGGGCCTCGGCTCGATCGCGCAGCCGCAGGTGACCGCGTCGATCTTCGTGGTCGCCCTGGTCTTCGGCTTCGCCGCCCTCGGCGCGGCCGCCCGCGGCCGGCTCCAGGGACCGGCGATCCCCGCCCCGCGCGAGGCCGCGGACCTGCGCGGACACGCGACGGTGCTGGGCGTGCTGCTGCTGAGCACGCTGCTCTTCGCCTGGATCGGCTCGCTGCTGAGCCCCGCCTGGGCGAACCGCTACATGGGCGTCCTGGTCGGCCCCGCGGTGCTGCTGGCCGGCCTGCTGCTGACCCGCTCGGGCCGGATCGGGGTGACCGTGCTGGTCGTCCTGCTGCTGGTCTGGGGGACGGACACCCAGGGCGGCCGGCTCAACGGCAAGGGCACGCCGGTCGCGATGGCCGATGCCGCCGCCGGCGAGCTGCGCGCGGGCGACCTGGTGATCAGCACCCATCCGGAGCAGCTGCCGGTGATCGCCTACGACCTGCGACGCCGCGGCGTGCCCGACGGGGTCCGCTACGCGACCGCCCTCGGCCGCCAGCCGGACGTCCGGATCTTCGACTGGCGCAAGGCGCTCGACCGGCTGCAGGCGGCCGAGCCGTGGATGGTCGCGCGGCGGCTGGTCGACGAGCAACGGCCCGGTTCTCGCGTCCTGCTCGTCCTTCCCGTACTCTCTGCAGGGAACTGGCAGGGTCCCTGGACCCGCCTGGTCGCCGATCGGAGTCGCGCCTGGCGCGCCCTGCTGCAAGCGGATCCCCGGTTGCAGATGGTCGGTCGGCGACCGGTCACCGGTCCGGGAAGAGGCGTCTTTGGCGTACTCTTCACGGTTCGTCCGTGACCAATCGGCCGCGGACGGGTAGTCGTACTCGAGCCCTCGGCCCCCGTACCCCGACCGCACGCAGGAGTCCCGATGCACGGAACCCCCCCGACACGACCGACCGGACCCGAAGGGCGCACCCTCGTCATCGGCGGCGGCCCGGCTGGCCTGACGGCCGGCTACCTGCTCGCCAAGCGCGACGACGACGTCACCGTCTTCGAGGCGGCCGACCAGGTCGGCGGGATCGCGATGACGGTCGTGCGCGACGGGTACCGGTTCGACCTCGGTGGGCACCGCTTCTTCACCAAGGTCCGCGAGGTCGAGGACCTCTGGTACGAGATCATGGGCGACGAGTTCCTCCGCCGCCCGCGGATGTCGCGGATCTTCTGGAACGGCAAGTTCCTCGACTACCCGCTCAACGGGATGGACGTCATCAAGAAGCTCGGCCCCGTCGAGCTGACGCGCGCCGGCTTCTCGTACCTCTGGGCCGTCGCCAAGAAGCCGTTCCGCCGCAAGCCGGAGACGTCGCTCGAGGAGTGGGTCTCCAACCGCTTCGGCAAGCGGCTCTACGAGCACTTCTTCAAGACCTACACCGAGAAGGTCTGGGGCCGGCCCGCGAGCGAGATGACCGCCGACTGGGCCGCCCAGCGGATCAAGGGCCTCTCGTTCCTGACGGCGGCCAAGGACGCCTTCTTCCCCTCCAAGAACGGCGACATCAAGACGCTGATCACGGAGTTCGACTACCCCCGCTACGGGCCGGGGCAGATGTGGGAGAAGATGACCAACGCGATCGAGGAGCGGGGCGGCTCGATCGAGATGGAGAGCCCGATCGAGCGGCTGAAGCTCGAGGGCAACCGCATCACCGAGGTCGTCGTCAACGGCGAGACGATCACCGACTTCGGCAACATCGTCTCGTCGCTGCCGCTGCGCAACCTGCTGCGGATGACCGAGGGCGCGCCGGCCGAGGTGCTGGCCGCGGCCGAGGCGCTGCGCTACCGCGACTTCCTCACGGTGTCGCTGATCCTCGACGGCGAGGACCCCTTCCCGGACAACTGGATCTACATCCACGAGCCGGGCGTGATCGTCGGCCGGATCCAGAACTTCCGCTCGTGGAGCCCCTGGATGGTCCCGGACGAGACCAAGGGCTGCGTCGGGATGGAGTACTTCTGCTTCGAGGGCGACGACCTCTGGACGTCGAGCGACGAGGACCTGGTCGCGCTGGCGACCAGGGAGCTCGAGGAGATCGGGCTGTCGAAGCCGGGCCAGGTCGTCAAGGGCTACGTCGTCCGGGTCCCGAAGGCCTACCCCGACTACGTCGACGGCTACGCCGAGAACGTCCAGATCATCAAGCGCTGGGTCGCCTCGATCGAGAACCTGCAGCAGGTCGGCCGCAACGGGCTGCACCGCTACAACAACTCCGATCACTCGATGCTCACGTCGATGCGCGCGGTCGACAACCTCTACGGCGAGGACCACGACCTCTGGGAGGTCAACGCCGAGGACGAGTACCTCGAGGAGGGCGAGACCAAGCAGTCGCCCTACCCGTACCAGGCGGGCAAGACCCCGTCGGGCGAGGTCGGCAGCCACGACGACGTCGCGGTTCGCGCTGGGGATGGCGTGACGCGCACGTAGACGCTTCGGATCTCGGCCCGGCCAGCGCTTGGCAGTACTGCGTACGGCCTTCGCTCGTCCGGACCGACCTCCTCGGTCTACGTGCACCTCACATCCACCCCGCGGGTGTCACAAGAGGGCCGCCCGACGGGCGGCCCTTTGCGTGCGCCGGTACGCTCAGCCGCGTGCGCACGATCCACCTGCACGACACCGCCAGCGGCGCGCTCACCGAGCTGCGGCCGCGCGAACCGGGCAAGGTCGGGATCTACGCCTGCGGCCCGACGGTCTACAACCGGATCCACGTCGGCAACGCGCGGCCGTTCGTGGTCTACGCGCTGCTGAAGCGGTTCCTCCAGCAGGAGGGCTACGACGTCACGCTGGTCGCGAACCTGACCGACGTCAACGACAAGATCTACGCCGCGGCGGTCCGCGAGGGCGTCTCCTCGTCCGACCTGGCACGGCAGATGGGCGATCTGTACCGGGCGGACACCGATCTGCTCGAGCTCGGCCGCCCCGACCACGAGCCGCTGGTCACCACCTCGATGGACGCGATCATCGCCCTGATCGCCGAGCTGCTGCGGCGCGACGCCGCCTACGCGGCCGAGGGCGACGTCTACTTCCGCGTCCGGCGCGACGCGCGCTACGGCTCGCTCTCGCATCGCGACGTCGACCAGATGGACCAGGGCGAGGGCGACGATCGCTCGTCGCTGAAGCAGGACCCGCTCGACTTCGCGCTCTGGAAGGCGACCAAGCCGGGCGAGGACACCGCCTGGGACACGCCGTGGGGCCGCGGCCGGCCGGGCTGGCACATCGAGTGCTCGGCGATGGCCGAGGAGCTGCTCGGCGTCGGCTTCGAGATCCACGGCGGGGGCAGCGACCTGGTCTTCCCGCACCACGAGAACGAGGCGGCCCAGACCCGCTGCGCCCGCGACCGCGAGCTGGCGCAGATCTGGATGCACAACGGGATGCTGCAGCTGCGCGGCGAGAAGATGGCCAAGTCGGTCGGCAACGTCACGCCGCTGCACGAGGCGGTCGCCGAGGTCGGCCGCGACGGGCTGCTGCTGCTCTTCTGCGGCGCGCACTACCGCCAGCCGGTCCAGTACTCGGAGGAGACGATCGAGCAGGCCCGAGCCGGCGTGCGCCGGATCCGCGAGACCGGCCGGCTGCTGCACGCCGGGCCCTCGCCGGACGACCTGGCGACCCATCGCGACGCCTTCCTCGACGCGCTCGCCGACGACTTCAACACCGCGGCGGCCCTGGCCCATCTCTGGAGCTGGGTCCGCGAGGCCAACCGCCGTGGCGGGGTCGGCGACGAGCACCTGCGCCAGATGCTGGCCGTGCTCGGACTGGAGAACCTGCTCGACGCCGCGGGTGGGGACGGGCCCGACGCGGCCGCGCTGGCGCTGCTCGAGGAGCGCCAGCGGGCCCGCGAGGCCCGCGACTGGGCCCGGGCGGACGAGATCCGCGACGCGCTGGCGGCCGCGGGCTGGACCGTTCGCGACGGCGCCGACGGCGCCGAGCTGATCCGGGTCGAGGCATGAGCGCCGGGCGCGGCGGGGCCGGTGGCCAGGGCGGCCGCGG
>NZ_AGUD01000021.1 GCF_000240225.1 Patulibacter medicamentivorans | reverse complement strand
GGGCGACCGGCGTCCGGCCGCGGCCGCGACGGGGCGCCGGCGGTCGTGCGGACGGCCCGCGGCGACGTGCGCGCGCGCTGGGTCGTGCGGGCGACCGAGGCCTACGGCGTCGGCCTGCCGGGCCAGCGGCGGTCGCTGGCACCGGTCAACAGCTCGATGATCGTGACCGAGCCGCTCGGCGACGAGCGCTGGACGGCGCTGCGCTGGGCCGGCGCCGAGACGATCCTCGACGGCGGCCTGCTCTACCACTACCTGCAGCGCACCGCCGACGGCCGGATCGCGATCGGCGGCCGCGGCGTCCCCTACCGCTGGGGCTCGCGGACCGACCGCGAGGGCCCGGTGCCGGCGGTGACCGTGGACGAGCTGCGCGCCGGCCTGGTGCGGCTCTTCGGCGAGCCGCTGCGCGACGTCGCCGTCGCCGGAGCCTGGCACGGCGTGCTCGGGATCCCGCGCGACTGGACGCCGGGCGTCGGGGCCGATCCGGCGACCGGCGTCGCCTGGGCCGGCGGCTACGTCGGCGAGGGCGTCGCCGCCGCCAACCTCGCGGGACGGACCCTCGCCGACCTGCTCCGCGGCGAGCGCACCGCCCTCACCGAGCTGGCCTGGGTCCTGCCCCCGGGCGCCGCGCCCCCACGGTGGGAGCCCGAGCCCCTCCGCTTCACCGGCATCCGCACCGTCTACGGCCTGCTCGGCCTGGCCCAGTCGATCGAGCGCCGGACCGGCAGGCCGTCGCGGGTCGCCGCGGTGGCGGATCGGCTGGCGGGGCGCTGAGCGGCCTCGCGGCCCCGCTCAGCCGTCGGTCCCGCCGCCCAGCTTGGCCCGGGCCTTCTCCAGGTTCCGCAGCGCCTCCCGGCGGCTCAGCGGCTGCAGCTCGTGGGCGGCGCAGTAGCGCTCGACCTCGTCGGGGTCGACCCAGGCGTAGGCGCGCAGGCCCCAGCCGATCCCCTTGCGGATGAAGAACTCGCGGTCGTCGCGGTTGGGCTCGATCGCGTCGTAGAGCAGTGCCCGGTCGGTGCGGTCCTTGCGGCGGACCTGGGCGATGATCGCGGCGCGGCGCTTCCACATCGAATCGTCGGCGATCGCCCAGGTGCGGAGCACGGCGGCGGTCGCGTCCGGCTCGCGGTCGAGCAGCTCGCCGAGCCGTCCCGCCGCCAGCTCGTCGACGTGGTCCCACCAGGCTCCCTCGACGATCAGCTGCTCGTACAGCCCCAGCAGCTCGATCCCGCGGTGCGCGGCGTAGCGCCGGTCCCCCAGCAGGTCGAGCGCCGCGTAGCGCTGCTCGCGGTGCGTCGCCTCGTGCCACAGCGCCTCGACCGTCGCCCGCCAGGTGGCCGCGTCCAGCGTCCGGTCGGCGAGGGCCGCGCGCATCACCGCGGCGCGCTGCGGCTTCGGCACCCCGTGGAAGGGCATCGCCGACTTCATGTAGCGCTGCATCTCGGGCGCCTTCGCCGGATCGGCCGCCGCGGCCAGGCCGCTGCGGATCGCGTCGATCAGCTGCCGGTCGGCGGGCATCGGCCGCTACTGCCGGACCGTCGCCGCGGCCGCACGGGCCGCGGCGGGCCGCGCCACCAGCAGCCAGAAGCCGAGCCCGGCCAGGGCCATGCCGGCCCCGAGCGCGCAGACGCCGTCCCAGCCGCTGGCGGCGTAGATCGCGGCGGCCGCCGCCGAGCCGATCACGGCGCCGACGAAGACCGACGTCATGTAGGCGGTCGTGATCCGGCTGCGAGCCTCGGGCCGCAGGGCGTAGACGGCGCTCTGGTTGCTGATCTGGGCGCCCTGGACCCCGAGGTCGAAGAGCACGATCCCGGCGAGCAGCGCGACGAGCGAGGTGCCGCCCAGCTCGAGCAGCCCCCAGGAGAGCACGATCGCCAGCAGGAAGCCGGTGTTGGCCAGGTGGCCGTGGCCGCGATCGGCGAGCCGCCCGGCCATCGGCGCGACCATCGCCCCGACCAGGCCGGCCAGGCCGAAGAGCCCGATCGTGCCGTCGCCGTAGCCGTAGGGCTCGCGCGCCAGCAGGAACGCGATCGCGGTCCAGAGCGCGCTGAAGCCGGCCATGTGCAGCGCCCCCATCAGCATCCGCTGCGCCAGCTGCCGCTCGTCACGGACGAGCCGCGCGACCGACGCCAGCAGCTGCGGGTAGCGGAGCGTCTCGGTCGGCGGCACCACCGGCAGCCGCCGCCACAGCAGCACCGACAGCAGCAGCAGCGCGACCGCCGGGACCGCGAACACCAGCCGCCAGCCGCCGATCTCCGCCAGCAGGCCGCTGAGCGTCCGGGCCAGCAGGATCCCCATCAGCAGGCCGCTCATCACGGTCCCGACGACCTGGCCGCGCTCGTGCGGGGCGGCGAGCGAGGACGACAGCGGGACCACCACCTGGGCCACGGTCGACGTCAGGCCGACGGCGACCAGGACCGCCGCCAGGACCGCGAACGACGGGGCGGCCGCGCAGGCCGCCAGCGTCGCGGCCGACAGCGCGAGCACGCGGCTGATCAGCGACCGTCGCTCCAGCAGGTCGCCGAGCGGCACCAGCAGCACCAGCCCGACGAGGTACCCGACCTGGGCCGCCGTCACCAGCAGGCCCGCTGTCCCGTCCGAGACGTCGAACGCGTGCGCCAGCGTGTCGAGCAGCGGCTGGACGTAGTAGAGGCTGGCCACCGACGCACCGCAGGTGACCGCGAGCAGCAGCACCAGCCCACGGCCGAGTGGTTGCGCGCGTTCCTGCTCGACGGAGGCCATCGATCGACATGGTTGCAGCGTGCGGACGTCGGCCTGCCGCCGCCGGCCTCAGCGCGCGCCGAGGGCGCGGAAGCCGCGCTCCAGCAGCGCCTTCGCCTGCCGTCCCGGGTCGGGCGAGTGCAGCAGCACCACGCCCAGCCGCCGACGCCGGCCGTCGACGTCCCGCTCGACGCCCGCCACCAGCGACCGTCCGGCGACGTTCGTGAAGCCGGTCTTGAAGCCGATCGTGCCGGGGTAGCGGGCCTTCAGCAGCGGGTTGTGGTTGTACAGCTGGATCCGCCCGCCCTTGATGGGGAACGGCCGGTCGGCCATCCGGGTCCGCACGATCCGCGCGAGCCGCGGCCGGTCGAGCACCGCCCGCGCCAGCACGGCCAGGTCGGCCGGGCACGAGCGGTTGCGGGCCTGGCGCTGCAGCCGGACCTCCTCGAAGCCGCTCGGCGAGTCGAAGCGGGTGCAGCGGAGCCCGAGCGCCCGCGCCTGGCTGTTCATCCGCTCGACGAACTTCGGGACCGTGCCCGAGACGTGCTGGGCGAGCGCGATCGCCGCGTCGTTGCCCGAGGCCAGCAGCAGGCCGTAGAGCATCGTCTCCAGCTGGACCGTGCGGTGCCTGGGCAGCAGGCCGACGCCGGAGCCCCGGTAGGCCAGCGCCTGCTTGGTGATCCGGACCCGGTCGGTCGGCTTGCTGCCGGCCACGACCAGCAGCGCGGTCATCAGCTTGGTGACGCTGGCGATCGGCAGGTCGCGCGTCGCGGACCGGCGCCAGAGGACCTCGCCGCTGTCGAGGTCGAACAGCAGGGCCGCTCGCGGCGGCTTGCGGAACGGATCGGGGAACGCGTTCCGGGCCCCGGCCAGCCGCAGCCGCAGCGGCCTGGCCAGCGGCGGCTCGTCGACGGGGCCGTTGGCCGCCTGCATCGGGGGCGCGCCCTCGTCGCCGCCCGCCTCGTCCCCGGACGCCGTCGACTGGCTCCAGCTGCCGCCGCAGCCGGCCAGGACCGCGCACGCCCCCACGAGCATCAGGATCAGCCAGGCACGCCTCACCGCGGGACAGCATGCCGGACGGACCGGAGGGCCCGCGCCGGCGAGCGTCAGCGCGCCGGCGGGCCCGCCGGCTGGCGGCGCTCGATCCGCCGCAGCAGCGGCCGGGTCGCGACCAGCAGGATCAGCAGCGGCGCGAACGCCGCCCACAGCAGCGGGTCGGTCGGGGACAGGTGCTCGAGCCGGTGGCCGAGCAGCACGACCGCGGCCTGCAGCGGCAGGTAGCCGACCACGCTCGTCCAGGCGTAGCGCGTCAGCGGCACCCGCAGCGCGCCCGCCACGTAGCCGGCGATCGCGTACGGCACGACCGGGATCAGGCGCGCGGCCAGCAGCGGGAAGACGCCCTGGCGCTCGAGCACCCGCTCGACGCCGTCGACCCGGCGAGCGCCGAACAGCCCGCGCACCACGGGCCGCCCGACGACCCGGCCCAGCAGCCAGCAGAGTACCGCCGACACGGCCCAGGAGACGACCATCAGCGCGAGCCCGACCGGGACCCCGTAGACGAAGCCGGCGACGGCGAGCACGATCTCCGCCGGGTAGAAGACCACCGCGTGGACCTGCACCAGCAGGAACAGGACCAGGGCGCCCCAGATGCCGAGCGCGCGCAGGTCGCCGCGCAGCTGCTTGGTGTCGCCGCGCAGCGCCGTCGAGAGCGCGTCCCGCAGCGGCTCGATCGCCAGCAGCGCGGCGACCAGCAGCAGGGCGACGCCGACGGCGATGGCCGGGGCCAGCCAGCGCGGGGGAGGGCCGCCGGACACGGCGGTCCAAGCTAGCCGCCGCCGGTGCCCGCGCGGGTTGCCCGGCGGTGAACATGCGGCCCCGCGACGACGGCGCGCTACCTCGCAGGTCATCGTCGTGACGACCTGCGGGCGCTAGGTTCGTCCCATGGCCCTCGCGACCCCCACCCCCCGAGTCGGCGAGCTGCTGCGGGACTGGCGGCAGCGGCGCAACCTCAGCCAGATGGAGGTCTCGCTCGACTCCGCGGTCTCGAGCCGGCACCTGAGCTTCATCGAGACCGGCCGCGCCCGCCCGAGCCGCGAGATGGTCCTCCACCTGGCCGAGCGGCTCGAGGTCCCACTGCGCGAGCGCAACCGGCTGCTGCTGGCCGCGGGCTTCGCCCCCGAGTACCGCGAGCGGTCGCTCGAGGACGAGGAGATGGCCCCGGTCCGCGGCGCGCTCGACCGCTTCCTCAAGGCCCACGAGCCGTTCCCGGCGATCGTCGTCGACGGGGGCTGGAACATGGTCGCCGGCAACGCGGCGATCGGGCTGCTGATCGAGGAGATCGCGCCCGAGCTGCTGGCCGACCCGCCGCCGAACGCCCTGCGGCTGACGCTGCACCCCGACGGGATGGCCCCGCGGATCGTCAACTTCGCCGAGTGGAGCGGCCATCTGATGCACCGGCTCCGCCGCGCCGCCGCGATCACCGCCGACGCGGGCCTCCGGGGGCTGCACGACGAGCTGGCCGAGTACCCGGACGTGCGACTGGATCCGCCGCAGGGCCACGGCGTCGGCGAGGAGATCGTGCTGCCGCTGCGGCTGCGCCGCGGGGACGACGTCCTGGAGCTGTTCAGCACGATGACGACCTTCGGCAGCGCGGTCGACATCACGCTGACCGAGCTGTCGGTCGAGGCGTTCTACCCGGCCGACGAGCGGACGGCGCAGCTGCTGCGCCAGGCGGTGGGGGCCTGATGCGGCTCAACCACGTCGCCCTGACCGTGGCGGACCGGGCGCGCTCGGCCGCCTTCTACGGCGAGCACTTCGGGTTCGGCGAGGTCGTGCACCAGGACGATCGCCTGCTGATCCTCGCCGCCCCCGACGGCGCGCTGCTGGCCCTCAGCGAGGGCGAGCCGGCGGCCGCGGGCCTGCCGCGCACCAACCACTTCGGGCTCGAGGCCGAGAGCGCCGAGCAGGTCCGCGCGCTCCGCGACCGGCTTCGCGCGGACGGGGTGCGGGAGACCGAGTGGCAGGACGACGACGGCTTCTTCGTCCGCGTCCAGGTGGCGGACCCCGACGGCTACCGGGTCGAGGTCTACTGGCACTAACGTGCCGGCGATGAGCACGCCCGAGGAGTACGGCGGCCGGGTCGCGATCCGGCTGCGCTACCGCGACATGGACACGCTGGGCCACCTCAACCAGGCCGTCTACCACGAGCTGCTGGAGGAGGGCCGCGGCGCGGTCATGAGCGACGGGACCGGCAAGTGGATCGGCGCCTTCGTGCTCGCGCGGGTCGAGCTGGACTACCGCCGCGAGGTCCGGCTGGCGGACGTCGAGGTGGTGGTCGAGGCCGCCCTCGAGCGGATCGGGCGGTCGAGCATCACGATCCTCCAGCGGATCGTCAAGCGGGACGGCACCGTCGCCGCCGAGGGCCGGACGGTGATGGTGGCGTGGGACATGGTCGAGCGGCGCTCGCGCGAGATCACCGACGCCGAGCGCGAGCAGCTCAGCCGGCTGCCGGCGGTCGCAGCGCCGGACCCCGCCGGCTGACGCCCAGCCGCGCGTCCCAGGCGTCGCGCTCGGCGTCGTCGAGCGCGTAGGGGATGAAGACGTCGCGGATCATCGTGGCCAGCATCGCCACCTGCTCGTCGCGGCTGTGCCCGGCGAGGACGCCCGACGCCTTCGTCACGCCGAGCCCGTCCATCAGCGCGACGAAGGTGATCGCGCCCTCCTCGGGCCGGTGCGCTCCGGCGGTCCGCAGCGCGGCCTCGGCGACCTGCCGGTAGGCGTCCAGGCAGGCGATCACGGCCTCGCGCAGGGCCGGCCGCCGGCCGGCCTCCAGGTACAGCTCGATCTGGGCGGTCTCGGCGTCGCTCGCCCCGTCGACGAGCGCGGACGCCAGCAGCTCCGGGATCTGCCGCGCGCTCGTCGTGGCCGAGCCGAAGGCGTCGGCGGCCGCCCGCAGCATCGCGACGCGCTCGCGGGCGAACAGCCGCAGGGCCTCCTCCAGTAGCTCGTCGATCGAGGCGAAGTAGTAGGTCGGCAGCGACGCCGGGACGTCCGCCTCGCGGGCGACCCGGCGCTGGGTCACGCCGGCCGTCCCCTCGCTGGCCACGATCCGCAGGGCGGCACGGAGCAGCTGCTCGCGACGCTGCTCGCCGCGGGCCTGCCGGCGGACGCCGGGCGCCGCCGCGCTCGCGGATTTCTTGACCATCTGCCCAAGTTACTGCACCCTTGGTCGCGCGACCAGCCGTGGACGCGCTCGCCGTCGTCCACGCGAACCCGAGAGACGACCGATGCCGCCCGCGCCCCGCAAGCCGACCGCCCCGAAGACCGCGAGCCGCGCGAGGAAGCCGGCCGCGGCGGCGGCCGCCGCCGGTGCGGAGGCGGCGAGCGCCGCGCCGCGCAAGCCCCGCG
>NZ_AGUD01000022.1 GCF_000240225.1 Patulibacter medicamentivorans | reverse complement strand
GGAGTCGCCGGCGCGGCGGGGCGGCTGGCGGGCGCGGCGGGGGCCGGGCGGCTCGGCGCGGGCGCGTCGAGGCCACCGACCTCGGCGACCTGGCCGTGCAGCAGGGTCAGGTCCGCCTGGACCCGGTGGGCCGCGGTCCGCAGGTGCTCGAGCAGACCGGTCAGCTCGCCCTCGAGCGCCTCGACCCGCTGCAGCATCAGGTTCGTCGACTGCTGGACGCTGGCGACGTGCGCCTGGGCCTCGGCGCTGGCGGCCTCGCGCGTCGCGCGGGCCTCCTCGGACGCCGCCTCGCGCGCCTTGCGGGCGTCGCTGTCGGCGTCGCCGGTCACGCGCGCCGCCTCGCCCCGGGCCTGGCGCTCGATCTCGATCGCCGTGCTCTCGGCGGCCTGGACGATCGCGCGCACCTGCTCGGACGCGGCGCTGGCCAGCGACGACACGACGCCCGGGTCGGCGACCGCCGGCGACACCGGCGCCGCGGCCGGAGCGGTGTCGGCCCGGCGCTGCAGCTCCTCGACCTCGCGCGCGACCGCGGCCAGGTGCTGATCGACGGCGGCGGTCTCGTACCCGCGCCGGGAGATGGGGAAGTCGCGCTTCTCGATGGACTGTCGGTCGAGCGGCAAGGGGGTCCTTTCGGCCGGCAGACGACAACGCCGCCCGCACAGCGGCGGAATCTAGCGGACGTCGGGTTGGGTTTCAGCGTGGATCGCCGAAGAACCGCCGGCGATCGCCCTCGATCGGCCGCCCGTCAGGCCCGCTCGTCGGCGGCCGCGGCCAGTCGCGGGCCACTGCCCGTGCGCTCCAGCAGGCCGTCGCGGCAGAGCGCCTCGACCGCCCGCTCCAGCCGCTCGGGGGCGATCCCGTCGGGCAGCTCGTCCCCGGCGGCCAGCGCCGCGACGATCCGCCCACGGACGTAGCGGTCGGTGTCCTCGAAGCGCACACGGCTGCCGGCCGCCGCCCGCGGCGGGATCACGACCCGGCCGGCCGACGCGCACCAGCGCTCCGCCGGGCAGCGGTGGCAGGCCGCGTCGCGAGCGCGGCAGACCGTCGCGCCCAGCTCCATCGCCGCCTGGTTCCAGGTGACCGCGTGCTCGGGCGCCTCGGGCAGCAGCTCGTGGGGGTCGCCGAGCCCGAGCCGGGCGGCGATCCGGACCGCGTTGGTGTCGACCGCCGCGACCCGCTCGCCGAACGCGAACGACGCGACCGCGGCGGCGGTGTAGGGCCCGATCCCCGGCAACCGGCGCAGGCCGGCCGCATCGGCGGGCCAGCCGTGGCGGGCGACCGCGATGCACGCCTCGTGCAGCCGCACCGCGCGCGAGTTGTAGCCCAGCCCGACCCAGGCCGCGAGCACGTCGCGGCGATCGGCCGCCGCCAGCCCGCCGGCGGTCGGCCAGCGCTCGATCCACCGCAGGTAGCGCTCGACGACGCGCGAGACCTGGGTCTGCTGGAGCATCACCTCGGAGACGAGGATCGCGTAGGGATCGCGGGTCCGCCGCCACGGCAGGTCGCGCGCGCCACGCCCGTACCAGCCGAGGATCGCGTCGACGGCCTGCTCGCGGGCGCTGGCGGACGGACTGGGCATCGGCCGTCGAGGCTAGAGGTCGTCCCGGACCGCCGAGACGCGACGTTCCGCGTCCCGGATCGGCGGCGGGCCGCGCGCCGCCGGTGCCTCCCGCACCGGCGGCCCACGGGATCGGCGCTACTTCCTGGCCGACTTCTTCTTCCCGCCCTTGCGGTTCTCGGGCAGGACGAAGGTCTTCCCGCCCTTGACGACCCGCACGGAGAGCGAGACCTTGCCGGTGATCGGCCCCGGACGCAGCGCCCGGTAGGTGAGCTCGATCCGGCGGGTGTCGAGGCGCTTGGAGACGATGTAGGTGAGCAGGCCCTTGCCACGCGTCTTGAGGCCGGTCTTGACCAGCGTCCGCTTGCCGTTGCGGGTCACGTGGTAGACGTCGACGCGAGCGCCGACGATGCCCTTGCCCTTGCGGTCGACCACGTAGCCGCGGATCAGCGGCCGGACGCCGTAGGCGAAGGTCCGGCTCCGCAGGTGGGTCTTGCCCTTCGGTCCGCTCGGGAACCAGGCGCGGACGCGGCCCTGCAGCAGCCGCTTGGGATCGACCGCCGTGCCGCCGCCGTCGGCGTTGGCACGCGGGAACTGGGTGGCGTAGACCGCGGTGCTGTTGCCCGCCGCGTCCTCGACCTCGATCTGGACCGTGTGCGGACCGGCGGTCAGCGACTTGTAGTTGATCGACGACTCGCGTCCGGTCGCGGACGCCGGGCAGGGCTGCGCCGACACGAACTGGTAGGCATCGCCGTCGGCCGGATCGGCGTCGGCGCAGTTCGCGTCGCCGAGGCCCTGGGTCGCTACGACCTTGCCGTCGACGCGCGTCACCGCGCGGTACAGGCCGCCGCCCTGGTCGGCCGCGTCGAAGCGGACGCGCAGCGTGCCGCTCTTGTCGCCGTCGTCGATCACCTTCGTGCCGCTGACCGACGGGGCCGTCGCGTCACGCAGCGTCACGACCGCCTGTCCCAGCGACACGACCGTCGGCGCGGCGGTCGGGCAGCTGTCCAGCAGGCCGGTCGCGCAGGTCAGCTGGACGACCAGCCCGGCGGCGTCCAGGCCCGGCTTGCTGACCGGGGCCGACAGCTCGGTCTGGCACTTGTCGTTCTTCTTCTCGCAGCTCTCCAGCTCCTTGGTGTTGCCGTCCGGCGCGACGCCGAGCGCGTTGACCACGTAGGAGACGTTCGTGTTGGAGGTGCCGGCCAGGCCCTGGGTCGTACGCAGCAGGTTGAGCCCGGCGATCCGCGTCGCGCTCGGCGCCTGGAAGGTCCACTTCGCGACCTGACCGCCGCCGGCGCCCGCGTCGAGCGACAGCGCCAGCGGCCCGCCGCCGGAGCAGGCGTCCGAGGTGTGGGCCTGCGGCGAGGCCGCGGGCGCCCAGCCGGACGAGCCGACCGGCGCCCCCGTCGGCCCCTTGCAGGCGTAGACGGAGTAGGTGCCGTCGGCCGCCATCGCGGCTGGGACGAGGGCGAAGGTGGCGAGCGCTGCCACGAAGGCAGCGCGAAGCAGGGAACGGAGAAGCACGAGGCGAGTCCTTCGGTGCGAACGAGCGTCGGGGGATGGGTCGCGGAGACGGCGCCCGGCGAGAGCGTCGCGGGGAGTTCCGCGCGAGCGCTCGAAACTAGTCAATTCCCCACTCAGCGACCGCAATCCGACGACCGGGCAGACGTCCCGGCAGAGTTAGGTCAACCGCCGTTAGAACGAACGTCCGTATACGCTCCCGGTTGCCCTGGACGTTCCACGCATGGACGCCGTACGGCGCAGGCTAGGAGTGCCAGCGCGCCAGCCGCGCCGCCGCCTCGTCGATCACCTCGTCGCGCTTGCAGAAGGCGAACCGCACCAGCGGCAGGCCGACCTCCTCGTCGTCGTAGAAGACGACGGTCGGCACGCCGACGACGCCGGCACGCTCCGGCAGCTCGCGGCAGAAGGCGCGCCCGTCGCGCTCGCCGATCGAGCGGATGTCGGCGGTCGCGAAGTAGGTCCCGGCCGGCCGCAGCACCTCGAGCCCGGCCGCCTCGAGCCCCGCGCAGAGGCGGTCGCGCTTGCCGGCCAGGTCGTCGGCCGCCCGCTGGTAGTAGCCGTCGGGCAGGGCCAGGGCCTCGGCGACCGCCAGCTGCAGCGGCCCGTGGCCCGAGAACGTCAGGAACTGCTTGGCCGCCGCGACCGCGTCGACGAGGTCGGCCGGCCCGGTGGCCCAGCCGACCTTCCAGCCGGTCAGGGCGAAGGTCTTCCCGGCCGAGGAGATCGTCAGCGTCCGCTCGGCCATCCCCGGCAGCGTCGCCAGCGGCACGTGCTCGCCGTCGAACGCCAGGTGCTCGTAGACCTCGTCGCAGATCGCGATCAGCTGGTGCTCGCGGCAGACGGCGGCGATCTGCTCCAGCTCGGCGCGGCTGAAGACCTTGCCGGTCGGGTTGTGGGGCGAGTTCAGCAGCAGGATCCGCGCCGGGGATCCGCCGCCGGGGACCCCGCTCGGGGCCGTCCCCTCCGCCCCGCCGGACGCCGCGGCCCGCAGCGCCTCGACGTCGAGCGCGAAGTCCGGCGGCCGCAGCGTCACCGGCCGTCGGACGCCGCCCGCGATCGCGATGCAGGCCGCGTAGGAGTCGTAGTAGGGCTCGAAGGTGACGACCGCGTCGCCGGGATCGCAGAGCCCGATGATCGCCGCCGCGATCGCCTCGGTCGCCCCGACGGTGACCTGGACCTGACGGTCGGGATCGACGTCGATCCCGTAGAAGCGCCGCTGGTGCTCGGCGATCGCCCTCCGCAGCTCGGGCATGCCGCGCGCCGGCGTGTACTGGTTGGGGCCGGCGCGCAACGCCCGGGCGGCGGCCTCGACGATCTCGTTCGGGCCGTCGACGTCCGGGAAGCCCTGGCCGAGGTTGATCGCACCGGTTCGCTGGGCCAGCGCGGTCATCTCGGCGAAGATCGTGGTGCCGAAGCCGTGGAGCCGCTGAGCGGGCGGGTGCAGCATCGCTCCAGGTTAGGCACTCGCCGCGACGGCCCCTGGTGGGGCGCGCGCTCGCCACCGGCGATCGGGGCGCAGCATCGCTACGCGGCCTCGGGAGCGTCGGCGACGGGGCGTCGCACCGGCGCCGCTCCGGAGCCGTCGCGGCCCGCGCGACGCCGGCCGTGGCCTCCGATCGCCGGCAACGCGATCAGCTCGGCGCGCGACCGGTCCCCGGCCGTCAGCACCTCGAGCGGCGGGCGCTCGGCGGGGCGGTGATGGTCCTGCGGCATCGGCGGGTCCTCTCGGCGGGTGGGAGCTACGGGTCGGTCCACCGATCTTCCCCCGTCCGGCTCTCGCCCGCCTGACGCGAACCTCAGCGTTCGATCAAGATCGATCCACCGGCGGCGGGACCGCTCGCAGCGCCGGGCCCCCTCGCTGCCCGGGCCGGGTCCCGCGCTCCTCGACCTGCCGCGCGACCCGGTCGACCATCGCGGTGCTGACCCCGAGCCGCGAGGCGAGCGCGGCGTGGGGATCCCGCAGGCGCCGCTCGGCGTGCGCGGCCTCGGCCACGATCTGCTGGACCGCCCGTTCGACCGCCGCCGGCCGGCGACCGGTGGCATCGGCCAGGCCCCGCGCCAGCGCCAGCCGCGCGCCCCGGCGGTCGCCGGCTCGCAGCTCGCCCAGCGGCGGCAGCGCCAGCAGCTCGGCCGGGGGCTCCTCACCGCCGGCCAGGAGCTCGAACGGCGGCGGGAAGGAGGAGGGGTGCTGGGGGTCGTGGTGCATCGTGCGAGTCCTCTCGGCGTGGTGGCGCTTCGATCGCCTTCCACGTTGGACCCGGAGCCTGCCCCGGAGATGACCTGAACCTCACGGTTGCACGAAGATCGACCCAGCGGACGATGGGAGGCGGGTGCCGCCGCGCCAAGCGCGCGGGGCGGCGCCGGACCGGGGCCGCGGCGCCAGGCCGAGGGGGCCACTTGCCGGCGGTCGGCCCGGTCGCGGCGATTGATCCGGCCCGCCGCGCCTGCGACGGTGAACGGGATGCCAGACGACGCCGCCGCCTCCGCCGATGCCGTCCTGGCGCAGGTCCGGGGTGCCTTCCCGGCCCTGCCCCTGCACCTCGACGCCGCGACGGCGGGGCTCCCGGCCGAGGCCGGTCGGCGGGCGATGCACGACGCGATCGACCGCTGGGCCGCCGGCGACCTCGACCCGCTCCTCCACGACGAGCAGCTGGCCCGGTCACGGCACGCGGCGGCGGCCCTCCTCGGCGTCCCGGCGAGCGACGTCGCCGCCGGCACCGGAGCCTCGCCGTTCGTCGCCCTGGCGGTCGCGGCGGTGCCGGACGGGGGCACGGTGCTGGTCGCCGACGGCGAGTTCACGTCGGTGCTGTTCCCGGTCCTGTCGGAGGCGCGCCGGCGCGGCCTGCAGGTCCACTCGCGGCCGGTCGAGCAGCTCGTCGAGGCGGTCGCCGCCGACGTCGACCTCGTCTGCGTCAGCGCCGTGCAGTCGGCCGACGGGCGCCGGATCGACCTCGACGCCCTCGCCGCCACGGCCGCCGCGCACGACACGCTGACGCTCGTCGACGCGACCCAGGCCGCGGGCTGGACGACGATCGACGCCGGGCGCTTCGACATGACCGTCACCGGCGGCTACAAGTGGCTCTGCTGTCCGCGCGGCACCGCGTTCGCGACCGTCCGCCCGTCCGCCCGCGAGCGGATCCCGACGCTGATGGCCAACTGGTACGCGGGCGAGAACCCATGGGCCTCGTGCTACGGGACCCCGTTGCGGCAGGCCGCCGACGCGCGCCGCTACGACCTCTCCCCCGCGTGGATCTGCTGGGCCGGAGCCGCACCGGCGCTCGAGGCGATCGCCGAGGCCGGCCCCGACGTGCTCGGGCGTCACGGGATCGGGCTCGCCAACGACCTTCGCCGGCGGCTGGGCGCCGGCCCGGCCGGCAGCGCGATCGTCGCGCTGCGCGGGGACGGGATCGCCGAGGCGCTGGCCGCGGCGGGGATCCGCGCGGCCGGTCGCGCCGGCCGCACGCGGATCTCGTTCCACTTCTGGAACGACGGCACGTCGGTCGACGCCGCGCTCGCGGCGCTCGACGGCCTGGCCGTCGAGGTCGCCTGACGGAGCAGGCCCCCGCATCGCCCGCCGCCCGGCCTGCGAGAGTGGCGCCATGGCCCTCGATCAGGAGCTGGTGCTGCGGCTGACGGAGCTGCTCGCCGACGAGCCCGACATCGGCGAGAAGCGGATGTTCGGCGGCCACGCCTTCCTCGTCGGCGGCCACCTGACCGTCGCCGCGTCGCGGACCGGCGGGCTGCTGGTGCGAGTCGACCCGGATGAGGCCCCCGCCCTGCTGGAGCGGGACGGGGTCGAGCCGATGGTCATGCGCGGCCGCGAGATGCGCAACTGGCTGCACGTCGCCCCCGAGGCGATCCGCAGCAAGCGCCAGCTGCAACCGTGGGTGCGGCGCGCGGTGGCCTTCGTCCGCGGCCTCTGAGGCGGAGTCCCGCTACGCCGCCTCGCGCCGCTCGACCACCGCTCGCAGCTCGCGGAGGTCGTCGCGCAGCGCGGCGGCGTGCTCGAACCGCAGGTCCTCGGCGGCGGCGAGCATCTCCTCCTCGAGCGCAACCAGCCGCTCGGTCAGCTCGCGCAGGGAGAGCTTGTCGGTCTCCTCCTGCTTGGCCCGGCGGCGCTTGCCCTTGGGCAGCTTCGACTCCGACTGCAGGAACTCGGCGATGTCGCTGACGCCCTTGCTGATCGTCGTCGGGGTGATCCCGTGCTGCTCGTTGTAGGCGACCTGGATCGCGCGTCGGCGGTCGGTCTCGCCGATCGCGGCCTCCATCGCCGCCGAGCGCCGGTCGGCGTACATGATCACGCGGCCGCCGACGTTGCGGGCGGCGCGACCGATGGTCTGGATCAGCGACGTCTCGCCGCGGAGGAAGCCCTCCTTGTCGGCGTCGAGGATCGCGACCAGGGTCACCTCCGGGATGTCGAGGCCCTCGCGCAGCAGGTTGACCCCGACGAGGGCGTCGAACACGCCGAGCCGCAGGTCGCGGATGATCTGGATCCGCTCCAGGGTGTCGACCTCGCTGTGCAGGTAGCGGACCTTGAAGCCGTGCTCCAGCAGGTAGGTCGTGAGGTCCTCGGACATCTTCTTGGTCAGCGTGGTGACCAGCGTCCGCTCGCCCCGCTCGACCCGCACCCGGATCTCGTTCATCAGGTCGTCGACCTGGTCGCGAGTCGGGCGGACGTCGATCTCGGGATCGACGACCCCGGTCGGGCGCACGATCTGCTCGACGACCTCGCCCGCGCGGTTGCGCTCGAACTGCCCGGGCGTCGCCGAGACGAAGACCAGCTGCGGGGTGATCGTCAGGAACTCGTCGAAGGTCTGCGGGCGGTTGCCCATCGCACTCGGCAGCCGGAAGCCGTAGTCGACCAGCGTCTGCTTGCGCGAGCGGTCGCCCTCGTACATGCCGCCGATCTGCGGCACGGTCTGGTGGGACTCGTCGAGGAAGCAGACGAAGTCCTCGGGGAAGTAGTCGATCAGGCAGTACGGCCGCTCGCCCGCCTTGCGGCCGTCCATGATCTGCGAGTAGTTCTCGATGCCGTTGCAGAAGCCCATCTCCCGCAGCATCTCGATGTCGTAGCGGGTGCGCTGCTGCAGGCGGTGGCTCTCCAGCTGCTTGCCCTCGTCCTCGAGCTGCTTGACGCGCTGCTCCAGCTCCGCCCCGATCTCGTCGACGACCCGCTCCATGTGGCCCTCGGGCGTCGTGTAGTGCGACGCCGGCCAGACGGCGACGTGCTCGAGGTCGTCCTCCAGCAGCTCGCCGGTCAGCGGGTCGATGTGCTGCAGCCGCTCGACCTCGTCCCCGAAGAGCACGATCCGGTAGGTCGTCTCGGCGTACTGGGGGAAGACGTCGATCGTCTCGCCCTTGACGCGGAAGGTGCCGCGCTGGAGGGCGGTGTCGTTGCGGGCGTACTGGATGTGGACGAGCTTCGACAGCAGCTCGTCGCGGTCGACCGTGTCCCCGCGCTTGACGACGATCAAGTTGCGGTCGTACGTCTCCGGCGATCCGAGGCCGTAGATCGCCGAGACCGAGGCCACGATCACCACGTCGCGGCGGGCGAAGAGCGCGGCCGTCGCGGCGTGCCGCAGGCGGTCGATCTCCTCGTTGATCGCCGAGTCCTTCTCGATGTACAGGTCCTTCGACGGGACGTACGCCTCGGGCTGGTAGTAGTCGTAGTAGCTGACGAAGTACTCGACGGCGTTCTGCGGGAAGAAGGTCCGGAACTCGTTGCAGAGCTGCGCGGCGAGCGTCTTGTTGTGCGCCATCACCAGCGCCGGGCGCTGCAGCCGCTCGATCGTCGCGGCCATCGTCATCGTCTTGCCGGTGCCGGTGGCCCCGAGCAGCGTCGTGTACCGCGCACCGGCCTCGACGTGCCGGACGATCTCGTCGATCGCCTGCGGCTGGTCGGCCTTCGGCGTCCATCCGGTGGCGAGGCGGAACTCGGGCATCGCACCGAGAGTAGCGAGTGGCGCGGCGGTTCAGGCGAACGCCTGTTCGCCCTCCGGCGTCGGCCGAGCGCGTCCCGCTCGGTGCCTCCGCGGTCGCATCGGGCGCGCCCGGGCTCAGAACGCGTCGGCCCCGAACGGCGCCCGCTCGACCCGCAGCGCGTCGTCGAGCCGCGCGATCGCGCCCGCCGTCCGCTCCTCGACCAGCCCGGCCCGGCCCAGCTCGCCGAGCGCGATCCCGCCCAGGTAGGCGCTTGCCAGGTCGCGAGCCGCGAGGGCGACGTCGGCGGGGCCGTCGGTCCGCACGCAGCGGGCGCTCCCGTCGGCCGCCGTCCGCAGCCGCCAGCGACCGTCGTTGTCGGGCAGCCGCGGGTCGGCGACCTCGATCGCCAGGTCCAGCTCGCACGACCACGAGCGGGCCTCGAGCGCCGCCGGCAGATCGACCAGCCGCAGCCACAGCGCCTCGAAGCGGTCGGTCACGCGCATCCGGTCGCGGTCGGCGAGCATCGTCACCAGCGGGTCGTCGACCGGTCGCGACCAGCAGTCGATCCGACCGGTCAGGTCGATCGAGGCCAGGTACGACCAGAGCGCCGCCTCGCCCGCGGGCTCGGCCGCCTCGAGCTCGATCAGGACCACCCGTCCCGGCGTCCCCGCCTCCTCGTCCCCGTGGCCGGTGCGATAGACGACGTAGCCCTGCGGGTCGTCCGCCGGGCCGAGCACCACGATCCGCGGCGGCGTCAGGTCCTCGTCGTCCTCGTCGACGTCCCGCAGCAGGTCGTCCCGCCAGGCGCGGTCGTCCCGTCGCAGCAGCCCGCCGCGGCGCGGGCGCACCACGCGCTCGTGGAACGGGCCGATCGCGGCCAGCGCCTCGTCGCCGTCGAGCATCCGCAGCGACCGCGGGTCCGGATCGATCCGCAGGTCGAGCGGCCTGTCGGTCGTGATCCGGGTCGCGATCGAGCGGGTCGCCGGACCGCAGCCGAAGCGGCCGTAGATCGCCTCCTCGGCGACCCACAGTCCGACGATCGAGCGGTCGGCGGCGAGCGCGTCGGCCCACAGCCGATCGAGCATCGAGGTCAGGATCCCGCGCCGACGGTGGGTCGGCAGGACGCCGACCCAGGTCAGCCCCCAGCAGCGGATCTCGCCGCCGGGGATCGTCATCGCCTGGTCGAGCGCGGCCGCGACCCCGACCAGCCGGCCGTCCTCGTAGGTCCCGATCCGGTGCGCCGAGGCCAGCAGCCGCGTCGCCCGCGCGCGCTCGTCGTCGGTCAGGCGACCGTGGAACACGATCTGGTCGAGCGCGAAGATCGCGTCGATCTCGTCCTCGGCGATCTCGCGGACGACGACGTCCTGGGCGATGTCGGCAGGAGCGCTCATGCGCCAACCGTACGACGACCCGGCGTTCGTCCGCCGCAGACCGGTCCGCGCGCCGCCGGGTTCGATTCCGCGGGACTCCGGCCCGCTGTCCCGATCGCCCGCGCAGTCGTCCTGTGGACGGTGCCCACGTGGCGGCTACCATCGGCCGCGTGCCCCACGGATCATCGACCGGCGAACCCCAGCTGCTCGACGTCCTGCAGGCGCTCGCGGACCCGGTGCGGCTCGGAATCGTCCAGGAGCTGGCCGCCGGCGACGAGCGTCCCTGCGGCGCCTTCGCCCCGCAGCTCTCGAAGGCGACCCGCTCCCACCACCTGCGGGTGCTGCGCGAGGCCGGCCTGACGAACACGCGCAACGTCGGCACCCGTCGGCTGGTGAGCCTGCGGGCCGCCGAGATGGAGCTGCGCTTTCCCGGTCTCCTGGCCTCGGTGCTCGAGGCGTCCGACCGCGTCGCGACCGTCCGCGGCTGACCCCCGCGGGCGCCGCCCGGCCGGGGCGGGACGACGTCCGGCCGGGGAGCGACCGTAGGCTTGCGGACGATGGCCGACGAGATCGACCCCAACTTCCCCTACGGCCTCGATCGTCCGCGTCAGGTCCGGGGCGCCGCCGGCGTCGGCATGGTCGTCGGGCTGCTCACGCTCGTGGCCGCCGTCGCCCTCGGCGGGCTCGAGGGCTCCAACGGCCTGATCGTGCTGCTGTTGCTGCTGACCTGCGTGGCCGCGCTGGTGACCAGCGCGGCGATGTTCCGGACCTCGCGCAAGACCAAGATCCTGGCCGTCGACCGGATGCTCGACGGGCTCGACCTGCGCGGCGACGAGCGGGCCCTCGACCTCGGGTGCGGCAGCGGGCTGCTGTGCGCCGGGCTCTTCGTGCGGCTGCCGAAGGGGGACGTGATCGGCGTCGACGCGTGGGTCGAGAGCCACCTGCACCCGACCGGCAAGCCGCTGGCCCGCAAGACCCTGCACGCGGCGGGCGTCAAGGGCGTGCACCTGCGGACCGGGTCGATCCGCGAGCTGCCGGTCGAGGATGCCAGCGTCGACCTGGCCGTCTCGCGCGACGTGCTGGCGCTGCTGCCCGGCGCCGCCGCCCGCTCCGAGGCGATCGCCGAGCTGCGGCGCGTCGTGCGCCCGGGCGGCCGCGTCGCGCTGCTGGAGCCGTTCGTGACCCGCGACCTCGCCGCGCGGCTGACCGCCGCCGGCTTCGTCGAGGTCCGACGCAGCCGCCGCTGGTGGAGCGTGATCCCCGCCCACCGGCTGCTGACCGCCACCCGCGGCGACTGAGCCGCCGGTGGTATTGCTCACCCGCCGCTGGTGGATGTGAGGTGCACGTAGACCAAGCAGGTCGCCGCGCGGAAGCGAGAGCTGGACGCCAGTCCTGCCGAGCGAACAGCGTGGCGAGATGCGCCGGTATACGTGCGCCTCACGCCACCAGCTGGTGGACGAGCACGACCTGGTCGCGGTCGTCCCCGGGCGCGACGCGGATCGCGCGCGGGATCCGGGCCACCTCGCGGTAGCCGGCGCGGGCGTAGAACTGCTCCAGCCCCTCGCCCCCCCGGACGGTCAGGTGGAGCATCTCGAGCCCCGCCTCGCGGGCCATCTCGGCGATCCCCTCCAGCAGCACGAGCCCGAGCTGGTGGCCCTGGTGGTCGGGGTGGACCTGGACCCGCAGCACCCACCGCCAGTGCTCGGAGAGCAGGCGGTCGTTGTCGGCGACGAAGGCGAAGCCCGCGACCTCGCCGCCGCCGATCGGCTCGGTCACGACGACCAGCCAGTCGCGGCCCTCGTGCACCCGCCGCAGCGCCGCGTCGAGCGCCGGGGCGACGTCGTGCTCGTCGACCGGCGGGACGAACCCGACCCAGCCGCCGGCGTTCGAGACGTCGACCCAGATCCGCAGCAACCGGGCGCGGAGCGCCGGGTCGACCCGGGTCAGTCGCTCGACCCGGGCGCCGGCGAACCGCTGCCGGTGCCCATCGGGCCTGGTCGGCGCGTTCAATCGAGCCCCAGCCGCTTCGGGTACGTCCGTCGGTAGTCGCGCTCGGCCGCGAGCACCTTCTCGACGTAGTGCCGGGTCTCGGGGAACGGGATCCGCGCGATCGAGAACGAGCGGCCCTCGGCGGCGGCCTCGTCGCTCCACTTCTGGGCGTTCTCGGGACCGGCGTTGTAGCCGGCGATCGCGATCGGCAGGCTGCCGTGGAAGCGCTGGAGCATGTGCCGCAGCCGCCAGGCGCCGTAGCTGATGTTGACCTGCGCGGTGTGGAGGTCGCCGAGCACGAACGCGCTGCCGCCCGACTGGCGGGCGATGTCGCGAGCGGTGTCGGGGGTGATCTGCATCAGCCCGATCGCGCCGGCCGAGGAGACCTGGTTGTCGCGGAAGCGGGACTCGGCGTAGATCACGGCCGCGATCAGGGCCGGGTCGAGGTCCTTGTCCTTCGCCTGCTGGCGGATGATGTCCTCGTGGCGCAGCGGCAGGCGGATCTCGTCGACCACCTCGGGCACGCGCGATCCGAGCACGGCCACGCCGAGCCCGACCAGGCCGAGCACCACGACGAGCAGCAGCAGCATCCGCGGACCGCCCGAGCGGCGGCGCGGCGGGCGGCGCGGGGCGGGCCGGCGGGCAGCCGGACGGCCTCCGCGGGCGGTCGAGCTCGCGGGGCGCGGCGGGCGCGGCGGACGCGGAGCCCCGGCGCGGGGCTGGCGGGGCGCCGGGCTGGCGCGGTACGGAGACAGGCGGGGGTCGGTGCTCACGGCTGGAGTTCGTCGAGGACGGCGGCGAGACGACGCTCGAGGTCGTCGACCGAGCCGTCGTTCACCACCGTGTACGTCGCCCGGGCCGACTTCTCCTCCTGCGAGAGGTGGCGGGAGTTGCGCTCGTCGACCCCGTGGTGGCCGCGCTCCTCGGCGCGGGCGCGCCGGACGTCCTCGGGGGCGACCACGGCGATCGTGGCGTCGTAGGCGTCCTGCATGCCGGCCTCGAACAGCAACGGCGTCTCGACCACGGCCGCCGGCGGCCGTGGATCGGCGGCGTCGGCGTCCTGGCGGAAGGCGACCACGGCGGCCCCGACCCTCGGCCAGACCTGCGATTCCAGCCACTGGCGCTCGGCCGGGTCGGCGAACGCGTGCTTCGCGATCGCGGCACGGTCGACGACGCCGCCGGGAGCGACGCCGCTGCCCCAGCGAGCCACGACCAGGTCGCGCAGCTCCTCGCCGGCGTAGAGCTCGTGGACGACCTCGTCGGTCGACAGCGTCCTGGCGCCCAGCCGCTCGAGCGCGGCGAGCGCGGTCGACTTCCCGGCGGCCAGGCCACCGGTCAGACCGACGAAGGGGACGGTCGAGGTGCTCACGGCCGTGATCCGGAGGCGGCGATCATCGTTCCCCGGACGGTAGCGGTGGGCGCCGTCGACACGCGTCGCGGAACGACCACGGCCCGCCAAGTTGGCGGGCCGTGACGTTCGGATCCTGCGGGTCGGTCGCGCGCCGGCGCGACCGCGAGGACTAGGCCTCGTCGGTCGACTCGCCCTCGGCGGCCGGAGCCTCGGGGGCCTCCTCGGCGGCGGGTGCCTCGTCGGCGGCCTCGGCCTCGGCGGCCGGAGCCTCCTCGGCGGCGGGAGCCTCCTCGGCGGCCTCGGCCTCGGCGGCCGGAGCCTCCTCGGCGGCGGGAGCCTCCTCGGCGACCTCGGCCTCGGCGGCCGGAGCCTCGTCGGCGGCCGAAGCCTCGTCGGCGGCCGGAGCCTCCTCGGCGGCCTCGGCCTCCGGCGCCTCCTCGACGGCGGTGGCGTCGGTGAAGACGTCCTCGCTCAGACCGAGATCCGCGTCGCTGCGCTCGTCGTCGGAGCCACCCGAGGTGTGGGCGAGCTCGTCGCCCTCGTCCGCGGTGACCTCGCGACGGGGCAGGACCTGGCCCTCGACGCGCTTGACCGACAGCGACAGCCGGCGGCGGTCGTCGTCGATCTCGAGGATCTTGACCTTGACGTCGTCGCCCGGGTGCACGACCTCGCGCGGGCTCTCGACGTGGTGCGCCGCGAGCTCGGAGATGTGGACCAGGCCCTCGACGCCCTCCATGATCTCGACGAAGGCACCGAAGGTGACGACCTTCGTGACCGTGCCCTCGAGCTCGTCGCCGACGTTGTAGGTGTCGACGACCCGCTGCCACGGGTCCTCCTGGGTCTGCTTGAGACCCAGCGAGATCCGCTGGCGGTCGCGGTCGATGTCGAGGACCTTCACCTGCACCGTGTCGCCGATCGCGACGACCTCGGTCGGGTGGTTGACGTGGGTCCAGGACAGCTCGCTGATGTGGATCAGGCCGTCGATGCCGTTGAGGTCCACGAACGCGCCGAAGTCGACGATGTTCGAGATCTGGCCCTCGACGATGACGCCGGGCTGGAGCACGTCCAGGATCGCCTGACGCTGCTCCTTGCGCTCTTCCTCGAGCACGGCACGACGGGACAACACCACGTTGTTCCGCTGCCGGTTGAGCTCTATCACCTTGCACTCGATGATCGTGTGCAGGTACTCGTCGAGGTTCGGGACGCGCCGGATGTCGACGAGCGACGCCGGCAGGAAGCCACGGACGCCGAGGTCGATGATCAGGCCGCCCTTGACGACCTCGATCACGGTGCCCTCGACCGGCTCGCCGGTCTCCTGAGCGGCCTCGATCCGCTTCCAGGCACGCTCGTAGCGGGCCTGCTTGCGCGAGACCTTGAGGCGGCCCTCGTCGTCCTCCTTGATGAGGACGAGGACCTCGACCTCCTCGCCGAGCTCGACCTCGTCGTGCGGATCCGCGTTGCGACGGATCGACAGCTCCTGCTGCGGGATGACGCCTTCGGACTTGTATCCGACGTCGACCCACACTTCGTCCGGGTCGATGCGAACGACCTGGCCGGTAATCACGTCACCTTCGCCGAACGGCGGGAAAGTGGCGTCGTAGTTGGGGACAATCTGCCCGTCGACGTTGAGGAGAAGGCCGTCAGAGCCTTCCACGACCGTCGCGGGGGTCTCGAGAGTGGACATAGGGACTAGGCAGGGTAGCGCGATGGCGCCACCCGATGCGGGCCGCCTGCGGGGTGCGGATCGGCAGCTGTCACGGGGCGGCGCGCGGGCCGCCGGACGGCGGCCGTCCGATCGCCGCGCAGGCCGGCGGCGGGGCGAAACCGCGTCTCGCCGGGTGGGCCGTCCGATCGCGGTCTGACGGGCACGCGGCCGCTGAGAGCACGGGTCTCCGGGTTCGAGACGGACGAACGCCCTCTCGGTCGGCGGGCCGGGCGAGGCCGCGCCTGTCGGGGTCGCGATGACGATCGCCGTCTCGTCCGGAGCCGCGCGGCGAGACGGCGCCTCTACGGGCTCCAGACCCATCATCGCGGACTCGCCGGGTTGGCGGGGCCGAGACTGCAGGGCGCAGGCCGCGCGAACGCCGCCTCGCCGCGCGGGCCGGGCGAGACGACACGACTGCGGGCTGGGGCCATGAGAACGCCGCCTCGCCGGGCGGGCCGGGGCGAGACGACAGCTCTGAGGCCCCGGACGTCGACGACCGGCCCGTCGGCCGGATGCCCTCAAGCCGCCGTCGCCACCGGCCGCAGGAGCAGCGCGATCCGGACCAGCAGGACCTCGGGCTCCTCGACCAGCTGCCGCCAGGTCACCCGCACCACGCGGTAGCCGCGGGCGGTCAGCTCGGCGTCACGCGCGCGATCGTGCTCGAACGCTCGTCGCGGACCGTGGAACGCATAGCCGTCGACCTCGACCACCACCCGCTCTCGCGGCCAGAGCAGGTCGACTTCGTGACCGTGCAGCCGGGCGTTGCGCTGCGGCCGTGGCAGATCCGGAACGCGCGCGACCAGGTCGGCGACGCGCCGCTCGGCCTCCGAGCGCGAGAACTGCGGGCCCGTTCGCTCACGGAGCGCGTGGCGCAGCGCCGCCGCTCCGCGACGGCCGGCCGAGCGCACCAGTGCCCGTTCCAACTCGCCGCGACGGACCACCCCCGCCGCCCGAGCCCGGTCGACGATCGCCGCCAGGTCACCAGCGGAGAGGGTGGCGGCGACGTCCAGGATCGTCCGCGCCGGCCCCGTGACCGGCAGGCCGAGCACCCGCCGGCGGTCCTCGGCAGGCAGCGCCGCCACGGCATGGCCGACGACCGCCGGGCGCCGCCTCGACGCCGCGCCGCCGACGACGAGGACCTCGATCGCGTCCGGCCTCGGCCCCAGGTCCCACAGCCAGAGCGCGGACCGGTGCGACAGGAGGGCGTCGCGCACGCCACAGGCCAGCAGCGCCCCGTGCTCGAGCGCGAGCGGCAGCGGCGACGCGTGCCCGACCAGGTAGACGCCCCGAAGGCCGTTCGGGAACCGGTGAAGCCGGCCCCGGTCGAGCCGACCCTGGACCATGTCGGGGCCCAGGCCGGCCTCCAGCAGCTGTTGCCGGGCCACCACCCCGCGCTGCTGCGCGGCGAGGTCGGCGATCACTCGATCGGGTGCGCGGCGATCACCGGCGTCCCGTCCGATCGTCATCTCACCCCCGCCCTTCGGGCGACCTGACGATCCGTGGTCGTGGCGACGCCGTATCGCCTTCTCGGCCCGGCGGCGCCGTCGAGATGGCGATCTCTCGAGGTGGCGGCGGGAGGGGCGGCGGGCCGGGGTCGGCGAAGCGGCATCGGTCGAGCATCCCCGCCGGCGGGCTCGCTCGGGGCCGGTGCGACGAGATCGGCACCGACTCGCCGCAGATCCTCCACGCGGCCGCGCAGGTCGGCCGCGCTCGCGGTGCCGTGGTCAGCCATCCTCCCCCGACCCGCCGTGGCACGAGCCGGCACGACACGACCTGCCCCGGCCCGGGCCGACCCAGCGCCACCCGACCGGACGCCACCCGGCACCGCCCGACCGCACCGCCCGACGCTGCCCAGCCCGGCACGGCCAGCGCCACCCGACCCCCGGCACGGCCAGCGCCACCCGGCCCCAACACGGCCAGCGCCACCCGACCCCGCCCAGCCAGCGCCACCCGACCCCAGCACGGCCAGCGCCACCCGACCCCGGCCCGGCCCCACGCGGACCGCCCGGCCCGGACCGCCCAGCCCGAAGCGGCCGGCGGGGCCGACTCGGGCCGACGGCCGGTACGATCGGGCGTCCTGATGCCGGTCCGAGCCACCAAGCGCGGTGACGAGCGCACGCCCATCGACCTCGACTGCGACGTCCTGATCTGCGGGGCGAGCTTCGCCGGCCTGGCGATCGCGCGGGAGCTGGCCGGCGCGACCCGGCCGGACGGGTCGCCGCTCGACGTGGTGGTGATCGACCGCTACGAGATCGGCGAGCGTGCGACGTCCGCGTGCGCGGCGCCGCTGCCCTGGATCGAGGCGCTCGGGCTCGGCGAGTCGGTCCGCCAGGTCTTCCCGGAGCTGGTCCTGCGGACCCGGATCAAGCGCTTCTCGTGGAAGCTGCCGCAGGCCTTCTGCACGTTCGACTACCGGCTGCTCTGCCAGCTGCTGGCCGAGCAGGGCGACTTCACCTTCGAGACCGCCAAGGTCGAGGGCCGGGTCGGCCCCGACGGCGCGCTGGTCGGCGCCGGGTCCGCGTCCGCGCCGGTCGGCGGCGAGGACGTGATCCGCGTCCGCACCGATCGCGGCGAGATCCGCGCCCCGCTGGTGGTCGACGCGCTCGGCTGGCGGCGGGTGCTGGCCCCGGCGAGCGAGGAGAACATCCAGCCGCCCGAGGCGTTCCTCTCGCGCGGGTTGGAGATCCACCCCCACGGCGAGGCCGGCGAGCTGGAGCTGTTCCTCGACCCGACCTACGTCCCGGCCGGCTACTCGTGGGTCTTCCCCGCCGGCCACGAGGTCCGGGTCGGCGTCGGCTCGTTCGACCCGCGGTACCACGTCAAGGACCCGACGCTGAAGCTCGCCTCGGACCTCGACTGGGACCCGGTCCGCTTCCAGGGCAACTGGATCCCGCACAAGCTGCGCCCCGCCACCGGCGACGCGATCTTCTTCGCCGGCGACAGCGCCGGCCACTGCCTGCCGCTGTCGGCCGAGGGGATCCGGCCGGCGCTCTACTTCGGGCTGGCGCTCGGCCGTGAGCTGCGGCTGGTGGTCGAGGGCCATCAGACGCGCGAGCAGGCGCTGCGCCGCTACGCCGCCCTGTCGGCCGAGAAGGAGCCGGCCTACACCTGGCTGCTGCGCTTCCAGCGGCTGACCGGCTGGCTGGTGCCGCGCAAGCGCTCGGTGACCGCCGCCGTCACCGCCTGCTCGCCGCCGCCGATCAACCGCCGTGCCTGGTCCCGGTACCTGGAGGCGTTCCCGCCGTCGTACGTCGACGAGGGACCCCGCGGCGACCTGCGCCCGGACGCCGGCGGCCCGACGGCGGACGCCGCGCGCGGCACCGACGCCGTCGCCGCCGCGACCGCGTGAGCGGCGCCCGGATCGCGCTGGCGACGTCGGCCGCCCACCCCGACGGGTTCCACGAGGACGAGCTGGCCGCGGCCCTCGACGCCGACTGGCGGCGCTGGGACGACCCGACCGTCGACTGGAGCGCCTACGACGCGGTGATCGTGCGCTCGACCTGGGACTACCAGGGCCGCCACGACGAGTTCCTGACCTGGGCCGCGCGGGTGCCGCAGCTGCACAACCCGGCGCCGCTCCTGCGCTGGAACACCGACAAGCGCTACCTGCTGGAGCTGGCCGAGGCGGGCCTGCCGACGGTCCCGACCGTGCTGCTGGCTCCCGGCCGGCGGCCCGCGGCCGACGAGCCGCTGCTGCGCGCCGAGCACGTCGTCAAGCCGACGGTCTCGGCCGGCGCCCTCGACACCGCCCGCTTCGCGCCGGGCGAGGACGAGCGCCGCGACGCGCTGCTCGACGCGATCCACGCCAGCGGTCGGACGGCGATGCTGCAGCCGTTCGTCGCCTCGGTCGACGTCCGGGGCGAGAGCGCCCTGCTGCACTTCGACGGACGGCTCTCGCACGCGATCGAGAAGGGCCGGATCCTGCGGGCGGGCGCCGACCCGATCGAGGACGACGCCCACCTGCCCGAGATCCGCCCCCACCGGCCGACCGCGGCCGAGCTGGACGTCGCCGGCCGCCTGCTCGACCACGTCCGCGAGCGGTTCGGCGTCGTCCCGCTTTACGCGCGCGTGGACCTCGTCGAGCTGGACGGCGCGCCGGTCGTGCTCGAGCTGGAGCTGACCGAGCCCTACCTGTTCCTCGGGCACGCCCCCGGCGCCAGCGCGCGGTTCGCCGACGCGATCCGGGCGCGGGTCGGCTGAGCGAAGCCGCGCGGCGCCCGGCCGCTCCGGCGCCCCGCGGCCGCTGTGGGAGCATGGCGAGACCGGCGCCGACCCCTCACCCGCCGGCAGCGAGGAGCAGCATGGCCACCGACGTCCGCGACAACCCCGACGAGCACCGATACGAGGCTCGCACCGACGACGGGCTCGCCGGCTTCGCCGAGTACCAGCTCGTCCGCGGCGACCGGATCATCTTCACGCACACCGAGGTCGACCCGAAGTTCGAGGGCCAGGGGATCGGCAGCGCGCTGGCCAAGGGCGCGCTCGACGACGCTCGCGAGCGCGGGCTGCAGATCGTGCCGATCTGCCCCTTCATCGCGCGCTACGTCCACCGCCACCCCGAGTACATGCCGCACCTCGACGAGCGGATCCGGAAGGCGTTCGAATGACGGTCAAGCGCTACGTCCGCGACGACGCGACCGTCACCTTCGACGGCGCCCGCTGCCTGCACGCGGCGCGCTGCGTCAAGGGCCTGCCCGCGGTCTTCGACACCGCCAGGCGGCCGTGGATCCAGCCCGAGAACGCCGCGATCGACGAGCTGGCGACGATCATCGCTCGCTGCCCCAGCGGCGCCCTGCACCTGGAGCGGGCCGACGGCGCGGCCGAGCAGCCCGACCACCCGACGACGGTCCGCCGCCACGGCGAGACGATCGTGCTGCGGGGCGAGCTGGCGATCGAGCTGCCCGACGGCAGCAGCCTGTCCGAGGTCCGCGCCACCCTCTGCGGCTGCGGCCACACGGCCAATGCGCCGTTCTGCGACGCCGCCTGCTCGAAGCGCGACTGAGCCGGGGCCGCCCGTCCGGCTGCTCCACCCGCGGAGCGGCCGGGCCGGTCTCAGCCCTCGACCCGCACCAGCGCGGCCGCCGCGGTCGCCCGCTCGCGCGCCTGGGCGACGTCCCCACCCCGCGCCAGCGCGACCCCGAGCCGCCGTCCCGGCCGCGTGTCGGGCTTGCCGAACAGCCGCAGCTCGACCGACGGGTCGACCGCCAGCGCGTCGCCGGCCCCGCGGTAGCCGGGCGCGTCGTGCTCGCCCAGCTCGTCCGGCCCGAGCACGACCGCGCTCGCCGCCGGCCCCAGCAGCGGCACCCGGCCGTCGCCGTCGGTCGGGATCGGCAGCCCGAGGATCGCCCGCACGTGGAGCGCGAACTCGCTCAGCGCCTGCGAGGCCAGCGTCACCATCCCGGTGTCGTGGGGGCGCGGCGAGACCTCGCTGAACAGGACCTCGTCGCCGCGCACGAACAGCTCGACGCCGAAGATCCCCCAGCCGCCGAGCCCGTCGGTGACCGTCCGCGCGACCTCCTCGGCGCGAGCGGCGGCGGCCGCGCTCATCGGCTGCGGCTGCCACGACTCGCGGTAGTCGCCGTCCTCCTGGGTGTGGCCGATCGGAGCGCAGAACGACGTCCCACCGGCGTGGCGGACGGTCAGCAGCGTGATCTCGTAGTCGAACGCGACGAACCCCTCGCAGATCACCCGCGACGCGCCGACCCGCCCGGACTCCTGGGCGTAGGTCCAGGCCGCCGCCGCGCCGCCGACCTCGCGGACGACCGACTGGCCCTTGCCGCTGGACGACATCACCGGCTTGACGACGCACGGCGCGCCGAGCGCGGCGACCGCCGCCTCCAGCTCCTCGGCCGAGTCGCAGAAGCGGTACGGCGAGGTCGGCAGCCCCAGTTCCTCGGCGGCCAGCCGGCGGATCCCCTCGCGGTCCATCGTCAGCCGCGCCGCGCGGGCCGTCGGCACCACCCGCAGCCCGTCGGCCTCGAGCTCCTGCAGCACGCCGGTCGCGATCGCCTCGATCTCGGGCACGACGATCAGCGCCGCGCAGGGACGCGCGCGCTCCTCCTCCAGGACCGCCCGCAGCGCGGCCTCGTCGGTCATCGCCAGCACGTGCCGGCGGTGGGCGAGCGCCATCGCCGGGGCGCTCTCGTAGCGGTCGACGGCGACCACCTCGCAGCCCAGGCGAACCGCCTCGAGCGCGACCTCGCGGCCCAGCTCGCCGCTGCCCAGCAGCACCAGCCGGACGGCGTTGGCGGCCCCGGGAGTGCCGATCGTGGTGGTCGGAACGGGCGTCTGCGGGACCATCGCGGCGGAATCATCGCGCGTCGCAAGATCCGTTGCAGGGCGCTTCCGCGCTAGGGCCCGGCGACGCGCCGTTGCTAGCTTCGAAGCGCCTCCGCGGCCGGACGTCGGCCGCTGGGCGCTCGTCGCCGCTGCCGCCCGCGACGGGCCCGCGCACCCGCGCGCACCCCAACGTCACTCCTGCATGCCGCCGCTCGCTCGCCGCCGTACATCCCTGCGCGTCCTCGCCGTCTCCGCGATCGGCGCGTCCGCGCTGACCGTCGCGGCGGGCGCCCCGACCGCCGGGCACGCCGATCCGGCCGCCGATCGGGCCGCCGCGCAGAGCCTGCGCGCCCAGGTCGCGGCCGAGAGCCGGCGGATCGACGCCACCAACGCCGGCCTCGCCCAGGCCGAGCAGCGGCTGGCGACCCTCGACCAGCGGGTGACGGCGCGCCGCAGCCAGCTGACCCGGACGCAGGACCAGCTGGTCCGCGCCCGGATCCGCCTGACCACGCTCGAGCGCCGCGCCGACAAGGCGACCGCGATCCTGTCGGAGAACCTCGTCACCGCCTACGAGAACGGCCGCCCCGACATCGTCAGCGTGGTGCTGACCTCGAAGGGCTTCGCCGACCTGCTCGAGCGCGTCGACTTCTACAAGCGGATCAGCCGCCAGAACGGCCTGGTCCTCGACCGTACCCGCGACGCCAAGACGGCGGTCGCCCACCAGGCCGACGACCTCGAGGTCACGCGCGTCCGCTTCCGCAAGCTCGCCGCCGAGGCCGAGGCCGATCGCAAGCACGCCGACGTGCTGCGCAACGCGCTGCTGCGCCGCCAGGCCGCCCAGCTGCGCCAGCGTGCCGGGACCGCCGGCCGGCTGCGGGCCGTCCGCTCGCGGATCGCGAAGCTCGAGCGCCAGCAGGCGGCGGCCGCGGCCGCCGCGCGCGAGGCGACGACGGCGACCAGCGCCGCCCCGCGGTCCAGCAACGGCGGCGGCCCGTCGGCGGCCGGCGGCGGCTCGGTGGCCCGCGTGATCTCGGCGGCCAACGAGATCGCCTCGACCCCGTACGTCTGGGGCGGTGGCCACGGCGGCGCCTCCGGCGGCTACGACTGCTCCGGCTCGATCAGCTACGCGCTGGCCGCGGCCGGGCTGCTGTCCTCGCCGCTGGACTCGACCGGCTTCATGAGCTGGGGCGAGCCGGGCCCGGGCAAGCGGATCACCGTCTACGCCAACGCCGGCCACGCCTTCATGATCGTCGACGGCCGTCGCTTCGACACCAGCGCGCTGCGCGGCGGCGGCACCCGCTGGACGAGCGAGTCTCGCAGCACGGCGGGCTTCGTCGCCCGCCACCCGCCGGGGCTGTAGTCGCCGCGCCGCCCAGCGCCGCCAGATCGCCCAAACCTCGGGGTCGCGCTCCCGACGCGCGCCGTCCGCCGACCCCCGATGCTCGTCCCGTGCCGGACGATCCGATCGAAGTGCAGCTCCAGATCGAGGGCGACGCGCCGCTCAGCGGGCGGCTGCGCCAGCGAGGGCGGCCGTGGCAGCGGTTCGCCGGCTGGATCGGGCTGGCCGGCGCGATCGACGGCGTGCTCGCCGGTCGTCACCCCGACGACGATCGGCCGGCCGGCGACCGCGCGGCCGACGAGCCGTCCTGAACGGCGGAGCCCCACGATCGCCCTGCCGCCCGGGCTCACGGCGCACGTCGGCCGCGACGCTCGCCCTATCATCGGCCGCGGTCATGGGGGTCGACGGCGACGGGGGGCTGCTCGAACGCGAGCGCGAGCTGCGGGCGCTCGGCGACGCCGTCGGCCATGCCGCCGCCGGCGACGGCCGGAGCGTGCTGATCGAGGCCGGGGCCGGGATCGGGAAGACCCGGCTCGCCGAGGCCGCCGGCGAGCTGGCCGAGCGGGCCGGGATGCGCGTGCTGCGAGCGCGGGGCGCCGAGGTCGAGCGGGAGTTCGCGTTCGGCGTCGTCCGGCAGCTGCTGGAGCGCGAGGTCCGGCGCGAGGGTCCCCGCCTGGCCGCCGCCGCGACCGGCGACGCGGCGATGCTCGGCCTGGCCGCGCTCGACCTGCCCGACCCCGCCGCGCCGCGGGCCGAGTCGACCCACGGCCTGCTGCACGGCCTCTACTGGCTGGTGGTCGCGCTCGCCGAGCGCGGGCCGCTCGCGCTCGTCGTCGACGACGCCCACTGGGCCGACCTGCCGTCGCTGCGGGCGATCGCCCACCTGACCCGGCGACTCGACGGGCTGCCGATCCTGGTCGTCGTCGCCACCCGCGACGGGGCCGACGCCGATCCGGCGCTGAACGACCTGCGAGCCGACCGGACCGCCGTCCGGATGGCCCCGGTCGCGCTCAGCCCGGAGGCGACGACCCGGCTGCTCGCCGGCCTCGCCGGGCGAGCGCCCGACCCCGCCGCCGGCGCCGTCTGCCACCGGCTCAGCGGCGGCAACCCGTTCCTGGTGCGCGAGATCGTGCTGGCGCTCCAGCAGAGCCGCCAGCCGATCGACGCCGCCGCGATCGGCGCGCTGGTCGACGCGGCACCCGAGTCGCTGCGCCACGAGCTGATGCTGCGGATCGGGTTCCTCGGTCCCGCTGCGATCGCGATCGCGCGGGCGGTGGCGGTGCTGGAGCAGGACAGCGACCTGCGTCACGTCTGCACCCTCGCCGGGCTCGAGCGCGAGCCGGCGGTCGCCGCGATCGCGCGCTTGACCACCGCCCAGGTGCTCGCCGACCGCTCGCCGCAGCAGTTCGTCCACCCGCTGGTGCGGGCCGCGGTCTACGGCGACCTGACCGCCGTCGAGCGCGCGCTCCTCCACGAGCGGGCGGCGCGGCTGCTGCTCGACGCCGGCGCCGACCCGCTGCGGGCGGCCGCGCACCTGCTGCTCAGCGAGCCGAGCGGCGATCCCGAGGTCGCGCGGCGCCTGCACGAGGCCGGCCGCGACGCGCTCGCCAAGGGGGCCCCCGCGATCGCCGTCCGCCATCTGCGTCGGGCCCTCGCCGAGCCGCCGGCGGACGACCGGCGCGGGCCGCTGCTGCACGACCTCGGGCGGGCGGAG
>NZ_AGUD01000023.1 GCF_000240225.1 Patulibacter medicamentivorans | reverse complement strand
ACGGCCGCAGCGGCGGCCGGCGGACGGTCGCGCACCGGCCGTGGCCGGCACCGCGGCCGTCCCGGCGGGCCGCCGACCGCGGCGGGCTACCCTGGATCCGTGCCCCAGCCGTCCGCACCTCCGACCCCGCCGCCGCTGCGACCGGGCGATCCGCCCGCCCGCGGCGACCGGCTGCTGCTGCTGTTCGACGCCAACTGCGGGTTCTGCCTCAGCGGCCGCGACCTGCTGCGTCGCTGGGATCGCCACGACCGGCTCGCCGACGACCTAATCCAGCGCCATCTCGACGGCCTGCTGGCGGACCTGCCGGCCGACGCCCAGCTCGCCACCTGGCACGCGATCCACCCCGACGGTCGTCGCGAGTCCGGCGGAGCCGCCCTCGCCGCCGCCCTCGAGCAGCTTCCCGGCGCCTGGCCGGCCGCCCGCGTGGCGCGGGCCCTGCCGGGTCCGACCGACCGCGCCTACCGCTGGATGGCGCGCCACCGGATCGCGATCTCGCGCCTGCTGCGGACCCAGGGCCATCCCGAGCGCGGCCGCGTCGACCGGTAGCGGTCCCGAGGCCGATCGGGACGGGGCAGCTCCCACCCGCCGAGCGCCGCGATCCGCCCCGCCGCCTACGCGCGCCGCCCCGCGCTCACGCCGTCGACGAGCAGCGCGACGAGCCGCTCGCCCGTCCGCTCCGGGCTCCAGCGGTGGCCGAGCCGCATGTGGCGATAGGTCCAGCCGACCGCGTTGAAGAGCAGGGTCGCCGTCTCGGCCGGGTCGTCGCTGCGGAGGGTGCCGTCGGCGACCCCGTCCTCGACGATCCGGCGGAGCCCGTCGGTGAAGCTCGCGCGGGTCAGGACGGGACCGTCGCCCCGGTCGTGGAAGACGCGGTCGAGCCGCTCGCCGAGCGCCTCGATCATGCCGAGGTAGCGCTCGTTGACCGTGCAGAGCGCCTCGAGAGCGCGCCGCAGCCGCTCGTCGGCCGGGCCGTCCATCACCAGGGCCGGGAACAGCGCCTCGCGGTGCTCGCGCTCCAGCACCGCCGCCAGCTGGGCGAGGACCTCGTCCTTGCCGATCCCGCGCCGGTGCAGGGTCATCCGCGACAGCCCGGCCGCCTCCGCCAGCTCGCTGAGCGTCACCTGGCGCCAGTCCCGCCCGCCGAGCCGGTCGCGCACCGACCGCAGCCGCTCCTCGTCGAGCGCGTGCGCCGGGGTCGTGTGCGCTTTCGCTCCCATCACGTCACCATCCGTTACACCGCTGTCACAGGCCGGACGCGCGCGGCCCAGCGACCGCCCGAGCGCGTGACCTCGAGCCCGAGTCCGAAGCAGCGGCTCAGCGGCTCGTCCCGCAGGACCTCGTCGACCGTCCCGGCGGCGACCACCCGGCCCGCCGCCAGCAGCAGCGCGTGGGTGGTCGTCGGCGGGATCTCCTCGACGTGGTGGGTCACGGTCACGGTCGGCAGCTCGGGCCGCTCGCGGGCGGTCGCCGCGACCGCCGCCACCAGCCGCTCGCGCGACGGCAGGTCGAGGCCGGTCGCCGGCTCGTCGAGCAGCAGCAGCTCCGGCCCCCGCTCGCCGCCCATCAGCGCCCGCGCCAGCAGCAGCCGCTGCCGCTCCCCCTGGGAGCAGTCCTCGAAGCGACGGATCGCCAGCGCCTCGGCACCGACCAGCGCCAGCAGCCCTCGCGCTCGTCGCTCGTGGACCTCGGCCAGCCGCCGGCGCTGGAGGGCGATGCTGCCGAAGGCGCCCGTCAGGACGACCTGGAGCCCGTCGAGCGCCGGCCGCAGCGCCCGCGTGGTGGCGGCGTCGACCCGGCCGATCCGCTCCCGCAGGGTCCGCAGGTCGGTACCCCCGACGCGCGCCCCGAGGATCCGGACCCGGCCCTCGCTCGGATGCAGGACGCCGCCGGCCAGCTGCAGCAGCGTGCTCTTGCCGGCGCCGTTGGGCCCGAGCACGACCCACTGCTCGCCGCCGGCGACGCGCCAGTCGACGTCGTCGAGCAGCAGCAGCGGCGCCCCGTCGCGGCCGTGGCGCCGGACCGTCGCCGCGACCACCGCGATCGCCTCCGGGGCCGGCGACGGCGCAGCCGAGACGGCGTCGCCGACGGCCGCGGCCGTCGGCGAGCTGTCAGGTTCCGGATGATCTCGGCCACGCACTGATACATCACTGTATCAGCCACGTGCCCGGTTCAGACGCGCTGGATCAGCGTCGCCGGACCGGTGCCGCCGGCGGTGCACATCGTCACCAGGCCGAGCTCGCCGTCCGAGCGCTCCAGCTCGTGCAGCAGGGTCGTGATCAGCCGCGCGCCGCTGGAGCCGAGCGGATGGCCGAGCGCCAGCGCCCCGCCGTTGACGTTGACGCGGTCCATGTCGGGGTGCAGCTCGCGCTCCCAGGCGAGGACCACCGACGCGAACGCCTCGTTGATCTCGACCAGGTCGAGGTCGTCGATCCCCAGGTCGTTGCGCTCGAGGATCCCCTGGGTCGCGGGGATCGGGCCGGTCAGCATGATCACCGGGTCGACGCCGGCCGTGAAGTGGTCGACGATCCGGGCCCGCGGGGTCAGCCCCAGCTCGGCCGCCTTCTCGGCGCTCATCAGCAGCACCGCGGCCGCGCCGTCCGAGATCTGGGACGAGGTCGCGGCGGTGATCCGGCCGTCGGGGCGGAACGCCGGCTTGAGCTTCGCCAGCGACTCGAGGTTGGTGTCGGGCCGGATCCCCTGGTCGGCGACGACCGTCTGGCCGTCGACCTCGATCGGCAGGATCTCGCGCTCGAAGCGCCCCTCGCTGGTCGCGCGGGCGGCCAGCTGCTGGGAGCGGACGCCGAACGCGTCGAGGTCGGCGCGGGTGATCTCCCACCGCTCGGCGATCATCTCGGCCGACAGCCCCTGCGGCACCAGGTCGTAGCGGTCCATCAGCTCCTGCGGCCACGGCGTGCCGAACTTGCCGTCGCCGAGGTTGGCCCCCATCGGGACGTGGCCCATGTGCTCGACGCCGCCGCCGATCACCACGTCGTAGGCGCCGGACGCGATCAGCGCCGCCGCGAAGTTGACGGCCTCCTGGGCCGATCCGCACTGGCGATCGATCGTCGCCGCGGGCGTCGTGACCGGCAGCCCGGCCTGCAGCCAGGCGTTGCGGGCGACGTTGTTGGACTGCTCGCCGATCTGCCCGACCGCGCCGGCGATCACGTCCTGGACGATCGCGGCGTCGATCCCCGTGCGCTCGATCAGCGCCCGGTAGACGCCGCCGAGCAGCGCGTTCGGGTGGACGTCCCGGTAGTAGCCGACGTCGGCGCGGCCGCGGCCGATCGGGGTCCGCACCGCGTCGACGATCACGACCTCGCGGCCGATGGGAGAGCGCATCTCTGCTCCTTGGGTCTCTGGTTCCCGCCCACCCGGCCGTCCCGGCGCAGCGCCGTGCCGGCGAGTGAGTTGCATGACACGATTCACTCTATCGCAGTCCGTTGCATGAAGCGACCTACGGGCCGGCGAGCGCTCCCCCGCGCCGTTCGGGAGCCGTGGCAGACTGGGCCCATGTCCGAGCGCGTGGCCAACTCCGCCCCGACCGGCGGCGAGCGCGCCTACGGGCTCTCCGACGAGGTCGAGGTCTACCACCGCACCTACACCACGCTGCTGCGCTCCAGCGGCGAGACGCGGCTGCGGATCCTCGAGCCGTCGCACCGGGCGATGGGCTCGAGCCTGCACCCGCTGGCCGCGACCGAGGAGCTCGACCTCGGCGCCTTCCTCTACGCGGTCCGGCGGCTCCCGGACGAGATCGCCGAGACCCGCCTGATCGTGCTCGGCCAGGAGCCCGGCCAGTTCGCCGACGCCGGCTTCGACGTCGCGGCCTGGCCCGAGGCGGAGGCGCCGGCGCGCCGGCGGCTCTGGCGCGTCGGCGGGCCGATCGACGAGCGGATCCTCGCCGTGCTGGTCGCCAGCGGCTCCGACGTCGACGACCTGGTGCCGACGCTGGTCGCCTTCCAGATCGAGTGGAACAAGCTGCGGGCCCGCCTGCGCGGCAGCGGCGAGGCCGAGCCGCCCACCGATCCCGCGCGGCTGGCCGCCGTCCTCGGCGGCGACGTCGACGACTGGCAGCGGCTGCGGGAGTCGTGGGGCGAGCGCTTCGACGTCCGGCTGCGCGCGATGCCCGGGCACCGCTGCGACCTGCGGCTGCGGACGCTCGGCGCCAGCAACGTCGGCTACGCCCGCCTGACCCGCGACTGGTGGCGCCCGGTCCGCGACGCGCTGGTGCTCGACGACCTCCACGAGCGGCCCGTCTACTTCGTCTCCTCCAACACCCACTCGCTCGTCAACCTGGTGACCGGCATCGCGCGCGAGAACCGCGACGCGCTGATGGCCGACGTCGAGCAGCGCGGGCCGGCGGACCTCCGCAACGAGCTCGAGCGGATCCGCGACGGGCGCAGCGAGGGGTCGCTGGAGAACCTCATGTACTTCGCGGCCCGCTCCTACTTCGACGCCCGGCCGGCCGAGCGGCTGGCGGCCGAGCGGGCCGCCGGCGTCCTCGACCTCTCCCCGACCGGCGCGCTGCGGATCCCGGTCCAGGCGATCCCGCTCGACCGGATCGCGCCCGAGCGGCTCGACCCACGGCTCGGCGAGGTCGACGCGGCGGCGCTGCGGGCCAGCCAGGCGGTCGTGGTCAACATCGACTACCCGCTCGGGATCTCGGCCTACAACATCCTGCGCGAGGTGGCCGTCGACGTCGCCCGGCTGCGCGGGGTCTACGTGCTCGGCAAGGCGGCGACGCTCAACGCCGACGTCGGCGACGTGCTGATCAGCGGCGTCGTCCACGACGAGCACACGCGGACGACCTACTGGCTGGACAACGCCTTCGGCGTCGAGGACCTGCAGCGCGACCTGCGCTACGGCACCGGGCTCGACAACCAGCGGGCGGTCACGGTCCGCTCGACCTTCCTCCAGAACCGCGACCACCTCGACTTCTACTACCGCGAGGCCTACACCGTGGTCGAGATGGAGGCCGGCCCCTACTGCGCGGCCGTCCACGAGCTGTCCGACGCCGATCGCCACCCGGTCGGCGAGGCCGTCAGCCTGGCCCGGCTGCCGCTCGACTTCGGCGTCATCCACTACGCCTCGGACACGCCCTACACCCAGGCCCGCACGCTCGGGGCGCGCGGTCTGAGCTTCTTCGGGATGGACGCGACCTACGCGGGATCGCTGGCGATCCTGCGCCGGATCATGCGGCTGGAGGGCGCGCTGCCCGACCCGCCGCGGCGGCGGCCGGGCCTGGCCTGACGGCGCGCCCGCGGGCATCCCGCGGGCGCCGCGCGACGGGCCGTCCGGGGATCAGGCGCGGCAGACGGCGCCCCGCGGCGGCAGCGCGCGGGTCACCAGGAAGCGCGCCTGCTGCCGCTGGACGCAGCGCGAGTGCAGGAGGCCGGTGTGCCCGACGCCGTCGAAGATCAGCAGGCGGCTGCCCGCGATCCGCCGCGACAGGCCGCGGGCCCACGGCAGGGGCGTCGAAGGGTCGGTCGCGTTGCCGACGACGAGCACCCGATCCACCCCGGAGATCCGGCCGGCGGTCGATCGGTCGCGACGGGCCACGGGCCAGCCGCTGCAGCCGGTCATGACGTCCCACCACTCCGTGTAGCGCCACGTGTGAGGCGCGACCGCCCGTACCCGGCCGAGCAGTCGCCGCGCGTCGGCGGCCGAGGCGATCCCGCTGTCGAGGTCGGCGCAGGTGACGGTGCGATAGAGCGGGTCGACCGCCGGCTCACGGCGCACGATCCCGGCCGCGTCAGCCGGGCCCCGCTGCCCGTCGGCCCTGGCCAGCACCTCGGCCACCAGCGGCCAGACCTCCGGCATCTGCAGCCCCTCGTTGAGGCCGTAGGAGATCTCGGCGCCGGTCGCCGGACGCCCGATGGCCGTGTTCGGCACCCCGCCCGGGACGGACGTCAGGCGGTCGACCACCGCCCCCACGTCCTGCCCATGCAGGGCGCAGCCGGACGTCGCCGCGCACCAGGCACCGAACGCCGCGAAGGCCCGGCCCTGCGCCGTCGCCTCCTCGATCAGCGCCCGCTCGGTCGGGCGGGCGCGGTCGACCGCGCCGTCGAGCACCATCGCCCTCACGCGGCGCGGGTAGCGCGCGGCGTAGTCCTCACCCAGCAGCGAGCCGTACGAGAGGCCCAGCCACGAGATGCGACGGGCGCCCAGCGCGTGGCGGACGGCATCGAGGTCGCGCGCGGCCGTCGCCGAGTCGACGTGGTCGAAGAGCCGCCCGCTGCGGGTCCGGCACTCGCGACCGGCCGCCGCGTTCGCCTTCCGGAAGGCAGCGAACGCCGCGTCGCTCAGGTCGACGGGCGGGACGCCGAGCCGCCGCAGGGCGGGGCCGCAACGCAGCCGCGTGCTTCCCCCGACGCCGCGCGGGTCGACGCCGATCAGGTCGAACCGCTCGCGCAAGGCGCCCATCGTCGCGCGCGGAGTGAACAACCCCTCGGCGAGCGCCTCGACAGCCGATCCGCCCGGTCCACCGGGGTTGACGAGCAGCGGCCCGATCCGCCGGCGCTGGTCGCGCGCCGGCAGCCGGGCGATCGCCAGGCGCACCCTCGGCCCGCCGGGCCGCGCCCAGTCCAGCGGCACCCGCAGCGACGAGCACTGCAGGCCCGGAGCGGTCTCGGCCGTGGCGCAGGAGCGCCAGCGGAGCTCGTCGGCACCAGCGAGCCCCGGCGCAGCCAGGCAGGTCGCCCCGGCGATCGCGGCCGCCAGCGCGGACCGGGCGGACAGAGGTGAGGTCATCATGGCCCGGACCCTCGCGGCCGCCGCCCCGGCCCGCCATCGGGAATCACCCGGGCGCGACCCGGACCTGACCCGGGCGCGGATCCGGGCCCGACCCCGGGGCGCTCAGGGCCGCACGGCGCGGTTGACGGCGCTGACCACCGCACCGAGCGAGGCCCGGACGATGTTCTCGTGGATCGCGACGCCCCACAGCGTCCGGCCGTCGATCTCGCACTCGACGTAGGCCGCCGCGCGCGCGTCGCCGCCGGCGGCGAGGGCGTGCTCGACGTAGTCGCGGACGACGACCGTCCCGACCAGCGGCTGGAGCGCGGCGAGGAAGGCGTCGATCGGCCCGTTCCCGGTCCCGGTCAGCGTCCGCACCTGCCCGTCGACGTCGAGGTCGACGTCGAGCCGGTCGCGGCCGTCCTCCTGGGACGCCGTCCGGTGGCCGCGGATCCGGTAGCGGCCCCACCGCTCGCCCTCGCGCGGCAGGTAGGCGTCGGAGAACAGCTCCCACAGCCGCTCGGCGGAGACCTCGCCGCCCTCGGCGTCGGTGTGACGCTGGACGATCTGGGAGAACTCGATCTGGAGCCGCTTGGGCAGCTCGAGGCCGTGCTCGGTCTTCATCAGGTACGCCATCCCGCCCTTGCCGGACTGGCTGTTGACCCGGATCACCGCCTCGTAGGAGCGGCCGACGTCGTGCGGGTCGATCGGCAGGTAGGGCACCTCCCAGGGCTGCTCCTCGACCGGCACGCCGGTCTCCTCGGCGATCCGCTCGCGGCGCGCGAAGACCTTGTTGATCGCGTCCTGGTGGGTGCCCGAGAACGACGTGTAGACCAGGTCGCCGCCGTAGGGATGGCGCGCGGGCACCGGCAGCTGGTTGACGTGCTCGACGGTTCGCCGGACCTCGTCGATGTCGGAGAGGTCGATCTGCGGGTCGACGCCCTGGGTGAAGAGGTTGAGCGCGAGCGTGATCAGGCAGACGTTGCCGGTCCGCTCGCCGTTGCCGAACAGGCAGCCCTCGACCCGGTCGGCCCCGGCCATCAGCGCCAGCTCGGTCGCCGCGACCCCGGTCCCGCGGTCGTTGTGCGGGTGGACCGAGAGGATGATCGCCTCGCGTCGCCGGAGGTTGCGGTCCATCCACTCGATCTGGTCCGCGAACACGTTCGGCGTCGAGACCTCGACCGTCGACGGCAGGTTCAGGACCACCGGCGCGTCCTCGGTCGCCTGCCAGACGTCGGTGACCACGTTGCAGGTCCCCAGCGCCAGCTCCGGCTCGGTCAGGACGAAGACCTCGGGCGAGAACTGCAGGCGCACGTCGGTCCCCGGCAGCCGGTCGACGCCGCGCAGCACGTCCTCCGCGCCCTTGCGGACCAGCCCCAGCAGCCCGTCGGCGTCGACGCCCAGCACGTGCTCGCGCCACTGCGGCGAGGTCGCGGTGTAGAGGTGGACCAGCGCGCTGTGGGCGCCCTCGAGCGCCTCGTAGGTGCGCTCGATCAGCTCCTCCCGGGCGGGGGTCAGGACCGAGATCCGCACGTCCTCGGGGATCGCGTCGTCCTCGATCAGGCCGCGGACGAAGTCGAAGTCGGTGCTGCCCGAGGCGGGATAGCCGACCTCGATCTCCTTGAAGCCGATCCGCACCAGCAGGTCGAAGAGCCGGCGCTTGCGCTCCTGGTCCATCGGGTCGATCAGCGCCTGGTTGCCGTCCCGCAGGTCGACCGCGGCCCACAGCGGCGCGCGCTCGATCCGCCGCGACGGCCAGCTGCGGTCCTCGAGCGCGAACGGCACGCGCTGGTGGAACGGCCGGTAGCGCTGGAACGGCATGCCGCTCGGGCGCTGCGGGTTCCAGGCGGCCTGGGCCGGCGGGGCCAGGCGGTCCGACGTCGTCATCGGTCGGTGCTCCTCGTGTCGGGGTGGAGGCCGCGGGCGGTCACGGTCACGTTGTCGTGGGTGGCGGCGACGGCGCCGGCGGGGTCCCGGGCGCGGATCGCGTCACGGAGCGCCGCGTGGGCGCCGGCGGAGTCGATCCGGTCGATCACCTCGCCCGCGACGACCTCGATCAGGGCCGCGCGCAGGACGCTCAGGAAGGACCCGAACATCTCGCTCAGGAGGACGTTGTGCGCCGCGTCGACGACCGCCGCGTGGAAGGCCAGGTCGGCGTCGACGAACGGCTCGACCTCGCCGGCGGCGCGGGTCCGCTCGCGGATCTGGAGGGTGCGGTCGATCCGGTCGAGGTCGTCGTCGGTCCGGCGCAGCGCGGCCAGCCGCGCCGCCTGCGACTCGAGCGCCTCGCGGACCTCGTAGACCTCGAGCACCTCGGCGCGGCGGACGCGCGGCTCCCACTCCGGCGGCGGGACCAGCGCGCGGACGTAGGTGCCCGAGCCCTGGCGGGTCTCCAGCTGGCCGGCGTGGACGAGCACCCGGACGGCCTCGCGGACCGTCGAGCGGCCGACGTCGAGCTGCCGCGCCAGCTCGGCCTCGGCCGGCAGGCGAGCGCCGACCGGCCAGGCGCCGGCGGCGAGGTGCTCGCGGAGCTGCTCGACGGCGAGCTCGCTGAGGGCGCTGCGCCCGAGCGACGAGAGGGTCACGGTCGCCGACGCTAGCAGGTCATCAGATGTCTGCCTACCCGATCGGTGTCGATCCGGTGAAGCGATCGCCGCCGCGACCGCGATCGTCTACCGTGCCGCCATGCTCATCGTCACCGCGAACGACATCCCGGGCCACCGCATCGACGAGGTGCTCGGCGAGGTCTTCGGCCTCACGGTGCGCTCCCGCAACGTCGGCTCCAACATCGGCGCGGGCTTCAAGTCGCTGGTCGGCGGCGAGCTGAAGGGGATCACGAAGATGCTCCACGACAGCCGCCAGGAGGCGCTGGAGCGCCTGACCGCCGAGACCGAGGCGCGCGGTGGCAACGCGGTGCTCGCGTTCCGCTTCGAGACGACCGAGTACGCGGGCACCGGCACCGAGGTCTGCGCCTACGGGACCGCCGTGCGGATCAGCCCGGCCTGAGCGCGGCGGGCGGGCGGGCGGCGGGCGGGCCCTTGTGACGTTCCGGTCGCCCAGCGACCGGAACGCGACGGCTAGATCCGCTGCGACAGCTCGACCCGCTCGTCGAGCACGACCCGGCCGGCGACCCGCACCCGGCCGTCGGCGACCGGCTCGCCGACGATCAGCGAGCCCTTCCCCTGGCGGATGGTCAGGGGCCGGCCGAGGGCCTCGATCAGGCGCAGCGCCGCCGAGCCGGTCGCCTCGTCCTCGGGAACCCCGACCTCGTCGACGAAGACCCGAGCCCGCACGCGGCCGGCGTCCTCGTCCTCCCACGCCCAGGCGTCCATGTGGACGTTCGCGCCGCGCGGCACCGGTAGGTCGTCGACGTCCTCGGGCGTGGCGTGCTCGACCAGGGTGAAGCGCGGGCCGTCGTCGGGTCGCGCCTCGATCCAGGCGCCGTCATCGTCGGCCCCGGTCGGGACGTCGCCGGCCGGCGGTCGCAGGACGGCGACCGGCGCGCCGACGTGCGCCAGCAGCCACGACGCGCCGACGAGCGGATGCCCCGCGAGCGGCAGCTCGACCGACGGCGTGAAGATCCGCAGCGCGCCGCTCGCGGCATCGTCGACGAAGACCGTCTCCGAGAAGCCGAGCGCGGCGGCGACCCCCTGACGCTCGGCCTCGGCGATCGCCGCGCCGTCGAGGATCACGCCGAGCGGGTTGCCGTGACGCCCCGCCTCGTCGCAGAACACCCGCAGGACGTGCAACTCCGGCATGGCGCCCAGCCTACGCCCGCGGCGCCGACCGAGCGCGTCCGGCGCCGCCGTCCGGATCGGGACCCTCCAGTCGCCCGGCGACCGCAAGGTGACGGCGACGCGACGGAGGTCACGCGTCCAGCCGTCGCTTGTGACCTCCCGGTCCCTGAGCGACCGGAAGGCGACGCGGTGCACGGCCGCCCGTCACCTGCAACGTTCCGGACTCTCAGCGACCGAAACGTGACGACTCCACCCTCCGCGGCCGCCGGCTGCGACCTCCCCGTCCCGTTCCGACCGGGAACGTCGACATCGAGGGCGGCCGCGAATCACGCCGATCGGTTGCGCATCGGACTCGACGCGTGCCTCGGGTACGTCAGCTTCGTGCCGATCCGGTGCCAACCGCTCGACCCAGGACTGCGTCGCGCAAGGCTGCACCCGTGTCCGCCGCCGCCCACCGCTGGAACCGGCTCTGCCGGACCGCCCAGGCGCAGTCCGGCCTCGTCAGCCTGGCGCAGCTTCACGCGGCCGGCTTCAGCACCCGAACGGCCTCGCGTCTCGCCGCGAACGGCCAGCTGACGCGGCGCCACCGGGGCGTCTACGTCGTCGGTCCGGTGCAGCCGGGGTTCGCCGCCAGCGCCTGGGCGGCCCACCTGGCGCTCGGCGTCGCGCATCCCATCAGCCACGTCGCCGCCGGATTCCTCCTCGGGCTGCTTCCCAGGCCGCCGCGAATCGTCGAGGTCACGGTCACCGGCGCCCGAAGGCGCTCGCGACCCGGCGTTCGGGTCCATCACGCCGAGGCTTCCGTCCCGACCGTCCGTGACTGCACTGGCCTGCTGACGACCGACGCCGCACGGACCCTCGCCGATCTGGCGCCCCAGCTGGGACCCTCCGCGCTGCGGGGTGCCGTCCGTGAGGGCCTGGTCAGCCACCGCATCGACCTGCGGAGCCTGCGCCACGAGGTCGAGGCTTCGCGACGACCGGGACGAACCCGGCTGCTCCAGGCCGTCGATGCCGTCGACGATCCGTCGATGCACCGGACTGCCAGCGAGTTCGAGCGGCAGCTGCTGACGCTGGTCCGCGAGCACGGTCTGCCGCTGCCGTTGGTCAACGAGATCGTGCTCGGATTCGAGGTCGACTTCCTCTGGCCCGACGCCGGGCTGGTGGTCGAGGCCGATGGCGAGCGCTGGCATGCCGGCGACGATCGGCGACGACGTGACCGGCAACGCGACGCCGCGTTGGTCGCCGCCGGCCTGACCGTGCTGCGAATCGGCTGGCACCAGCTCACCGAAACGCCGCTGACGTTGGTCGAGCAGCTGCGCGCCCGACTCCTCCCGTCGAGTGGACTCCGCCGCGCGTAGCGGCGCAGTCGGCAGGCCAACCGCAACGTGACAAGGGCCAACGTGGGTCGGACGCGGCGCGGCCGGCCGTGTGACGTTCCGGTCGCTCAGCGACCGAAACGTGATGGGAAGAGCCGCAGGCTGGAGCGGCCTCTCCGGCCTTGCGACGTTCCGGTCGCTCAGCGACCGAAACGTCCCGCCTTCCAGCCGCAGCCCACCCTCCAGCCGCAGCCCTCCAGGTGCCCCGACCCAGACGCGACCTAGATCGCGTAGCGCTTCAGCAGCCCCTTGGCGATGCCGAGGCGCTGGATTTCGCTGGTGCCCTCGCCGATCAGCAGCAGCGGGGCGTCGCGGTAGATCCGCTCGATCTCGTACTCCTTGGAGAAGCCGAACCCGCCGTGGATCCGCAGCGCGTCCTCGGCGTTCTTGTGGCCGGCCTCGGACGCGGCCAGCTTCGCCATCGCGGCCTCGGTGTCGGAGCGCTTGCCCTGGTCCTTCAGCTGCGCGGCGCGGTAGGTCAGCAGGCGCGCCGCCTCGAGGCGGGTGGCCATGTCGGCCAGCTTCTCCTGGACCAGCTGGTGATCGGCGATCTGCTTGCCGAACGTCTCGCGCTCCTGGGCGTAGCGGATCGCCAGCTCGAAGGCGCGCTGCGCGACCCCGACGCCGCGGGCGGCGACGTTCACGCGACCGACCTCGAGCGAGTCCATCATCTGCTTGAAGCCCTTGTTCAGGCCGCCCTCCTCGCCCCCGAGGATCTGGTCGGCGCCGAGCTTGTAGCCGTTGAAGACGAGCTCCGTCGACTCCACGCCCTTGTAGCCCATCTTCTTGATCTTCGGCGGGACCTCGAAGCCGGCGTACTCGCCGGTGTTGACCTCGACGCCCGGCTCCTTCTCGCAGATGAAGCAGGTCATGCCCTTGTAGCGGGGCGACGCCGTCGGGTCGGTCACGACCAGGACGAAGACCAGGCCGCTCATCAGGCCGTTGGTGACCCACAGCTTCTGGCCGTTGATCTCGTAGCGGCCGTCGTCGAGCTTGGTCGCGGCGGTCTTGATCGCCTGCACGTCCGAGCCGCAGTGCGGCTCGGACAGCGAGAACGCGGCGCGCAGCTCGCCGGTCGCCATCCGCGGCAGGTACTTCTGCTTCTGCTCGTCGGTGCCGAACTTCATCAGCAGGTAGGCGCCGATGAAGTGGGTGTTGATGATGCCCGCGACCGAGATCCACCCGCGCGAGAGCTCCTCGGCGATCCGGGCGTAGGTCGACAGGTCCAGGCCGAGGCCGCCGTACTCCTCGGGCAGCGTGGTCCCGAAGAGGCCCAGCTCCTTGAGGCCCTCGACGATCTCCGCGGGCCACTCGTCCTTGGCGTCGAAGTGCTCCGCGTTGGGGAGGATCTGCTCGTCGGTGAACTGGCGCACCAGTGCGACGATCTCCTCCTGGACCTCAGGATCGGTGGGCTCGGCAGAGAAAGCGGTGGCCATGGACGTGCTCCGGTGACGGTGGAAACCCTCGTCCTACCGGCGGTTGCGGACCGCCCGGACGCGGAGGGAGAGACCCCTCAGGATACTTCGGCGGGGCGCCCGCCGTCCGGCGCCCTGGACGCCGGCTCCACCGCGCCCGTGACGAGTGCTCCCGCGGTGTAGCTTCACGGCATGGCGGCCGACGCCACCGACGCGGTCCTCTCACCCGTCCACGCCCCCACGACCTTCGAGGAGACGGTCGAGCGGCTGGGCAGCGCGATCCGCCTCGGCGTGCTCGGGCCCGGCCGCCAGCTGCCACCCGAGCGGGAGCTCGCCGAGCAGCTGCGCATCTCGCGCTCGACCCTGCGCCAGGCGCTGACCGCGCTGGTCCAGTCCGGCCACCTCGTCGCCCACCGGGGGCGCGGCGGCGGGACCTTCGTCGCCGAGCGGCCGCCGCTGGCCGCCCACCAGGAGCCCGGGCCGCTGCCGGCCGACTGGCGCGACCAGGTCGCCGCGCGACGGGCGTTCGAGGTCGGCGCGGTCTGCCTGGCCGCCGAGCGGGCCGCCGCCGAGCCGGACGCGGTGATCGCCGGGATCGCCGAGATGCGCCGCCAGATCGAGCTGATGGACGCGGCCGAGGCGTTCCCCGAGTACCGCCGCGCCGACGTCGCGCTGCACATCGTCCTGGCCGAGCTGACCGGCGTCCAGCGGCTGGTCCTGCAGGCGACCGAGATCCAGTCGGGCGCGACCGAGCTGATCGCCCACATCGCCCATCCGCAGGCGGTCCTCGGGCACTCCAACGCCGAGCACCTGCGGCTGGTCGCGGCGATCGAGCGCGGCGACGTGGCCGCGGCGATCCGGACGATGCGCCGCCACCTGGCCGGCACCGAGCACGTGCTGGCCGGTCTCGCGCCCGCCTGAGCGCGCGCCTGCTCCGGTCGTCCAAACCGCCTTGGACAACGAGCGGTTGACGATCCGGGGAGGTCGAGGATAGGTTCGCACCGTCAAAGGCACGACCTGCAGACCTTTACCGGGAGCGCACGGATGAGCACGGCGGACCAACCAATCTCAGCGGACGAGCGGCGGCTCAACGAGCTGGGCTACAAGCAGGATCTCGAGCGGTCGCTGAGCGGGTTCTCGAACTTCGCGATCAGCTTCTCGATCGTCTCGATCCTGACCGGCGGCCTGGCGAGCTACGGGATCGGCCTCCAGAACGGCGGCCCGATCACGATGGCCTGGGGCTGGCCGCTGGTCTCGGTGATGGTCCTGTTCGTCGGGATGGCGATGGCCGAGCTGGCGTCCGCCTATCCGACGTCGGGCGGCCTCTACTGGTTCGCCTCGCGACTCGGCAGGCCCGCCCACGGCTGGTTCACCGGCTGGTTCAACCTCGTCGGCCAGATCGCCGTGACGGCGGCGATCGACTACGGCGCGGCGATCTTCGTGACCGCCGTGCTCGAGGTGCTCGGCGTCGGGCTCGGCACCGACCGCAACACGATCTTCTACGTCTTCACCGCGATCCTGATCCTGCATGCGCTGATGAACGTGCTCGGCCCGCACCTGGTGACGCGGATCAACATGGTCTCGGCCTGGTGGCACGTGGCCGGCGTGGCGGTCTTCGTGATCGTGCTGGCCTTCGCGTCCGACAGCCACCAGAGCTTCTCGTTCGTCTTCACCAGCACCGTCGACAACTCCGGGGTCGGCTTCGGCGGCGTGACCTTCAGCTTCCTGCTCGGCCTGCTGCACGCCCAGTACACGTTCACCGGCTACGACGCCTCGGCGCACATGTCCGAGGAGACCCACAACGCCTCGACCGCGGTCGCCAAGGGGATCATCAACACGATCCTGGTCTCGGCCGTCTTCGGCTACGTGCTGATCCTGGCGGTCACGTTCGCGATCCCGGACTCGGCGCAGGCGACCCTCGACGCCACCGCCAAGGCCGGGCTGCCGTCGCCGGTGATCTACATCCTCGACACCCAGCTGAGCGGCTTCCTCTCCGGCCTGCTGCTGATCATCGCCGCGACCGCCCAGCTGTTCTGCGGCTACGCCTCGGTCACCGCTGCCTCGCGGATGCTCTACGCGTTCTCGCGCGACGGCGCCGTGCCCGGCTCGCGGCTGTGGCAGCGGCTCACCCACCGCCGGGTCCCCGCCAACGCCGTGGTCCTGGTCGTGGTCTTCGCCTGGATCCTGCTGATCCCGTCGCTGATCGTGGCCAAGGAGAAGGCCGGCGTCGCCTACTCCGCGGCGACCTCGATCGCGGTCATCGGCCTCTACATCTCGTACGCGATCCCGATCTGGCTGCGCCTGCAGCACGGCGACCGGTTCGAGACCGGCGACTGGAGCCTGGGCCGCTGGTACCGCCCGGTCGGCATCATCGCGCTGCTCTGGACCGCGTTCATCTGCCTGCTGTTCATCATCCCGGCCGCCGACGCCGGCCTGCCCTGGAACGACGCCTTCACCTGGAGCAGCGTCAACTTCGCGCCCTTGACGGTCGTGGCCGTGCTCGGCACCGTCGGCATCTGGTGGGCGGTCTCGGCCCGCAAGTGGTTCACCGGGCCGAAGCACACGATCACCGAGATCGAGGAGGAGTTGGACGTCGCATGAGCCTGACGCTCGAGCAGCTTCGCGGGCAGGTCGCCGACGGGACGGTCGACACCGTCCTGCTGGCGATCTGCGACATGCAGGGACGGCTCCAGGGCAAGCGCCTGGTGGCCCGGCACTTCGTCGACGAGATCGCCGAGCACGGCGCCGAGGGCTGCAACTACCTGCTCGCCGTCGACGTCGAGATGAACACCGTCGGCGGCTACGCGATGAGCTCGTGGGAGCGCGGCTACGGCGACTTCCTGATGCAGCCCGACCTGGCGACCCTGCGGCCGGTGCCGTGGCAGGAGGGCACGGTCGTCTGCCTGGCCGACGTCCGCTGGCTCGACGGCAAGGACGTCGTCGCGTCGCCGCGTCAGGTCCTGCGCCGGCAGCTCGACCGCCTGGCCGAGCGCGGCTGGACCTGCAACGCGGCCACCGAGCTGGAGTTCATGGTCTTCCGGACCGGCTACGAGGACGCCTGGAAGCAGGCCTACCGCGACCTCGTTCCGGCGAACCTCTACAACGTCGACTACTCGCTGCTGGGGACCGCCCGGGTCGAGCCGCTGCTGCGCCGGATCCGCAACGAGATGCTCGCCGCCGGCCTGCCGGTCGAGGACTCCAAGGGCGAGTGCAACCTGGGCCAGCACGAGATCAACATCCGCTACGGCGACGCGCTGACGACCGCCGACCAGCACTCGATCTACAAGAACGGCGCCAAGGAGATCGCCGCCCAGGAGGACCACGCGATCACCTTCATGGCGAAGTTCGACGAGCGCGAGGGCAACAGCTGCCACATCCACGTCTCGCTCGCCGACGCCATGACCGGCAGCAACGCCTTCGGCGCCGACCGCACCCTCTTCGAGCGCTTCGTCGCGGGCCAGCAGGCGCACCTGCAGGAGCTGACGCTGCTCTTCGCGCCGAACGTCAACTCGTACAAGCGCTACGCGTCGGCCAGCTTCGCCCCGACCGCCGTCGCCTGGGGCGAGGACAACCGCACCTGCGCGCTGCGGGTCGTCGGCCACGGCGAGGGGCTGCGGGTCGAGAACCGCGTGCCGGGCGCCGACGTCAACCCGTACCTGGCGCTGGCCGCGACGATCGCCGCCGGCCTCGACGGGATCGACCGCGAGCTGGAGCTGGGCCCGCCGCTGCAGGGCAACGCCTACACGGCCGACGTGCCGAAGGTGCCGACGACGCTGACCGACGCCCGCGAGCGGTTCCTCGCCAGCGACCTGGCGCGCGAGGCGTTCGGGCAGGACGTGGTCGACCACTACGCCAACTACGCCCGCATCGAGCTGGACGCCTTCGAGTCGGCGGTGACCGACTGGGAGCGGTTCCGCGGCTTCGAGCGGCTGTAGGGACGGCCGAGGTGCCTGTCCGCCGCGGAGCCCCGATGTCGTTCCCGCCCGCCCCCGAGCAGCTGTAATCGGAGCATGCCCCGTCGCCCCGCCATCGGCGTCACCGCCGCCCACGAGCCGATCCGCCACGGCGCCGCCTGGCAGCAGCCGGCGCACTTCGTGCCCTCCAACTACGTGGCCGCGATCCAGCGCGCCGGCGGCCGCGTGGTGCTGCTGCCGGTCGACCCGCGGGACAGCGAGGACCCCGGTCCGCTGCTGGACGGCCTCGACGGCCTCGTCCTGACCGGCGGGATCGACCTCGATCCCGCCACCTACGACGCCGCCCGCGATCCCCACAGCGACCCGGGCGACGCCGAGCGCGACGCGTTCGAGGTCGCGCTGGCCCGCGAGGCGCAGGCGCGCGACCTGCCGCTGCTGGCGATCTGCCGCGGGATGCAGATCGTCAACGCCGCCGACGGCGGGACCCTGCACCAGCACCTGCCCGACACGCTCGGCAGCGACGAGCACCGCCGCGTGCCCGGCACCCTCGACGAGCGCAACGCCCATCCGGTCGCGCTGGCCCCCGGCTCGCTGGCGGCGCGCGCCTCGGCCGCCGAGACGGTCGAGGTCCGCTCGCACCACCACCAGGCGCTCGACCGCGTGGCCGACGGCTGGACGGTCACCGGCCGCGCCGACGACGGCGTGGTCGAGGCGATCGAGCGCCCTGCCCGGCGGTTCTGCCTGGCCGTCCAGTGGCACCCCGAGGGCGACCCCGCGAGCCGCCTGTTCGAGGCGCTCGTGCGGGCGGCGGCCGACGCCGCCGGCACCGCCCCCGGACCGCCCGCCGCGCGCGCCGATGCTTCCATCCACGACCCCCAGGAGACGCGTTGAGCACCCACGCCGTCCTCGAGCCGGCCACCGGCGCCACGCTGGCCGAGATCCCCTCGGCCACGCCCGACGACCTCGACGCCGCGGTCGCCCGCGCCCGCGCGGCCTACCCCGCCTGGCGCGCCGTCAGCCCGTCCGACCGCACCCGCCTGCTGCTGCGGCTGGCCGACGCGATCGAGGCCGAGCTGGAGCCACTGGCCCAGCTGGAGGCCCGCAACGCCGGCCACCCGATCGCCAGCGCCCGCGGCGAGATCGGCCTCGCGGCGGCGACCTTCCGCTACATGGCCGGCGGCATCGAGCGCCTGCTCGGTTCGACGATCCCCGTCGCCGGCGGGATCGCGATGACCTTCCGCGAGCCGCTCGGCGTGGTCGGCCTGATCACCCCCTGGAACTTCCCGCTCCCGATCGCCGCCTGGAAGCTCGCCCCGGCGCTGGCCGGCGGCAACTGCGCGATCCTCAAGCCGGCCGAGCTGACGCCGCTGACCGCGATCGAGCTGGAGCGGATCGCGCTGCGGGCCGGGATCCCCGAGGGCGTCCTGCAGGTCGTCTCCGGTCCCGGCCGGACGGTCGGCCAGCGGCTGGTCGAGCATCCGGACGTGGCCAAGATCGCCTTCACCGGATCGACCGCGGTCGGGGCCGGGATCCAGCGCGCGGCGGCCGACGCGATCAAGCGCGTGACCCTCGAGCTGGGCGGCAAGTCGGCGAACGTGATCTTCGCCGACGCCGACCTCGAGGCGGCCGCCGCGGCCGCTCCCGGCGCCGTCTTCGACAACGCCGGCCAGGACTGCTGCGCGCGCTCGCGGATCCTCGTCCAGCGCTCGGTGGTCGACCGCTTCCTGGAGCTGCTGGAGCCGCACGTCACCGGCTACCGCGTCGGCGACCCGCTCGACGAGCGCAACGTGATGGGCCCGCTGATCAGCGCCGCGCACCGCGACGGGGTCGCGTCGTTCGTTCCCGACGACGCCCCGGTGGCCTTCCACGGCAGCGCCCCCGACGGCCCCGGCTTCTGGTTCCCGCCGACCGTCCTGGCCCCCGTCGACCCGGCCGACCGCGCCGCCCGCGAGGAGATCTTCGGCCCGGTCGTGGCCGTGCTGCCGTTCGACGACGAGGCCGACGCCATCCGCCTGGCCAACGACTCGATCTACGGGCTCTCCGGCTCGATCTGGACCGAGAACGGCGCCCGCGCGCTGCGCGTCGCCCGCGCGATCGAGACCGGCGTGGTCTCGATCAACTCCAACAGCTCGGTGCGGGTGGCGACCCCCTTCGGCGGCTTCAAGCAGTCGGGGATCGGGCGCGAGCTCGGCCCGCACGCGCTCGAGGCCTACACCGAGCTGAAGACCGTCTACCACCACACCGAGGAGTCCGCGTGAGCGACACCACCCCCACGCCGACCGTCGCCGCCACCTCCCACCCCGGCCGCCTGGAGGGCAAGGTCGCGATCGTCACCGGCGCCGCGTCGGGCATCGGCGCCGAGACCTGCCGGGTCTTCCGCGAGCAGGGCGCGACGGTCGTCGGCTTCGACCTCGCGGCCGAGATCCCCGGCGTCGACCTGGCGATCTCGGGCGACGTGACCGCCTCCGACGGGGTCCGCGACGCCTACCAGCAGGTCCGCGACGCGTTCGGCACGATCGACGTGCTGTTCCACAACGCGGGGATCTCGCCGCCCGACGACGCCGGCATCCTGGAGACCGAGGAGGACGCCTGGCAGCGGGTCCAGGACGTCAACCTGAAGTCGGTCTACCTGGGCTGCAAGCACGGGCTCCCCCACCTGCTGGAGACCGGCGGCGGATCGATCGTCAACACCGCCTCGTTCGTCGCCGTGATGGGCGCCGCGACGTCGCAGATCAGCTACTCGGCATCCAAGGGCGGGGTGCTGGCGATGAGCCGCGAGCTGGGCGTCCAGTACGCGCGCCAGGGCGTGCGGGTCAACGCCCTCTGCCCCGGCCCGGTCGACACCCCGCTGCTGCAGGAGCTGTTCGCCAAGGACGCCGAGGCCGCCCAGCGGCGCCTGGTCCACGTGCCGATGGGGCGCTTCGCCCGCGCCCGCGAGATCGCCAACGCCGTCCTGTTCCTCGCCTCGGACGAGTCGAGCTTCGTCAACGCCGCCACCTTCCTGGTCGACGGCGGCATCAGCGGGGCCTACGTCACGCCGCTGTAGCCCTTCCGGGCCCGCCGCCCCGGTGCCGGGGCGGCGGATCCGCCGGTCGCGCTAGGCGGCCGGCGTCTCGACGACCCACAGGTAGTTGCCGTCCGGGTCGCGCAGGGCGAACATCCGCGGCGCGCCGGGGGCGTCCATCGGCGCCGCGTCGACGTCGACGCCGCCGATCGCCGTCAGCCGGGCGTGCTCGGCGTTCAGGTCCGTCGTCTCGACGCCGATCGAGCCGCCGCCGGGCGTGCTGTTCATCGGCGCGTTGAGCGCCAGGCGCGCGGTCGAGCCGGGCGGCGCGACCTCGAGCCAGCGGTAGGCGCCGTCCTCGCCGAACGAGACGTCGGCGCGGACCTCGAACCCGAGCTTCTCGGTGTAGAAGGCCAGCGCCGCGTCCTGGTCGGCGACGGTGAACATCGCCACGCCGAGGTTGTGGAGGGTGGTGGGGGTGATGGTGGAATCGCTCATGGCCGTTGAGACTGCCACGTCCGGGGGAACTCATCGATCTCCGGCGACTTGACACTCGGACACTATGTCCGACATGCTGTCCTCCACCGAGGGAGGAGCCAGCATGGGCAGCACCGACACCGTCGCCAACCCGATCGCCGACATCTCGGCCCAGGAGTTCTGGGCCGCGCCGCTCGCCGACCGCGAGGCCGCCTTCCGGCGGCTGCGCGACGAGGATCCGGTCTCGCGGCAGCGCCAGCCGGAGGGGTTCCTGGTCGAGATCGGCGGCGAGCTGACCGGCCCCTACTGGGCGCTCACCCGCTACGAGGACATCCGCGCCGTCTCGCGCGACGCGAAGACGTTCTGCTCCGGCAAGGGCGTGATGCTCGAGGACGCGCCCCAGGAGTTCCTCGACGCGGCGCTCTCGATCCTGGCGATGGACGACCCCCGCCACGCCGCCGTCCGCGGCCTGATCGCCAAGGGCTTCACGCCCAAGACGGTCAAGCTGCTCGAGGAGGGCGTGCGCCGCGACGCGCGCCAGATCGTCGACGAGCTGGCCGAGCACGGCGACGGCGACTTCGTGGCGCTGGTCGCCAAGCGGCTGCCCGAGATGACGATCATGCGGATGCTCGGCGTGCCCGAGGCCGACCGCGAGCGCCTGGTCCACCACAGCGACGCGATGGTCTCGTGGAACGACCCGGTCTACCTCGACGGGCGCGACCCGATCGCGGTCGTCGGCGAGGCGCTGTTCACGCTCCACCAGGCCTGCATCGCCCTGGCCGAGGAGCGTCGCGGGACCCCGACCGACGACCTGCTCAGCCAGCTGGTCCACGCCGAGATCGACGGCGAGCGGCTGCGGACCGAGGAGATCGCGGCCTTCTTCGTGCTGCTGAGCGTGGCCGGCAACGACACCACCCGCCACACCAGCTCGCACGCGATGGCGGCGATCGCCCGCAACCCCGACCAGCGCGCCCTGCTGCTGGAGGACCTCGACGGCCGCCTCGAGACCGGCGTCGAGGAGTTCGTCCGCTGGGCCAGCCCGGTGATGACCTTCCGCCGGACCGCGACCCGCGACACCGAGATCGCCGGACAGCCGATCGCCGCTGGCGACAAGGTCGTGCTCGTCTATCCCTCGGGCAATCGCGACGAGCGGGCGTTCGCCGACCCCGACCGCTTCGACGTCGCCCGCACCCCCAACCGCCACCTCGGCTTCGGCGGCGGCGGGGCGCACTACTGCCTGGGAGCGCCGCTCGCCAAGGTCCAGCTGCGGGCGCTCTTCGGCGAGCTGCTCGGGCGCTTCCCGCAGCTGGACGTCGGCGAGCCGGACCCGCTGGTCGGCAACTTCGTCAACGGCGTCCGCTCGCTGCCGATGACGTTGTCCTGACGCCGCGGGTGAACGCCGCTACTTCACTCCGAGCAGGTCGACCACGAAGACCAGCGTCTCGTCGGGCTTGATCACGCCGCCGGCGCCGCGCTTGCCGTAGCCGAGCAGCGGCGGGATGGTGATCCGGCGGCGACCGCCGACCTTCATCCCGGCGACGCCCTCGTCCCAGCCCTGGATGACCTGGCCGCGGCCGAGCGGGAACTTGAAGCTGTCGCCGCGGTCCCACGACGCGTCGAACTGCTTGCCGTCGGACCAGGCGACGCCGACGTAGTGGACCTCGACGACGTGGCCCTTGGCGGCCTCCTCGCCGTCGCCGACCACCAGATCCTCGAGCTCGAGCTGGTACGACGGCGGCGTGTCGGCCGGGATCTCGACCGTGGGCTTCTCGTTCAGGGCCATGCTCGGGACGCTACCGTCCCGAGCATGCCCCGCGGCGACTCGAACGTGGTCTGGTCCAGCGACGACGGCGACCTGCGCCGGCGCGGTCGCGCTGCCTCGCCGGCGCGACCGCCCGCGACCGGCGGACGCGCCAAGGTCCGGCGCGAGACGTCGGGCCGTCGCGGCAAGACCGTCACCACCGTCTCGGGCGTCCCGCTCGACGACGACGGCCTGCGCGCGCTGGCCGGCCGGTTGAAGAAGCGCTGCGGCGTCGGCGGCTCGGCCAAGGACGGCGTGATCGAGCTGCAGGGCGACCACCGCGACACGGTGATGGAGGTCCTCGGCGCCGAGGGCATCGACGCCGTGCGCGCCGGCGGCTGAGGCACGCCGGGCGGCGGTCAGTCGCCGGCGAGGCCGCGCCGGGCCACCCAGCGCCCGAGCAGCGGGTCGACGAACCGCCAGCCGCGCTCGTCGCGGACCACGTGCTGGCCCTCCGCCCCGAGCTCGCGCAGCGCGGACTGGAGGGTGGCGCGGGCGACGCCGTGGCGCTCGGCCGCCCGGGTCCCGGTCGGGGCGACGCCGTCGGCCAGCGCCGCCAGCACCGCCTTGCGCCCGGCGGCCAGGCCGTCCCAGACCGCCTGGTGGGCCTCGGCCGTCTGCCCCAGCGCCCGGGCGAGGACCGTCTCCGCCAGCGCCGCGTCGCCGACCGCGCCCAGCTGCAGCTCGCGGTGCAGCAGGTGCGCCAGCAGCATCGTCCGCTGGGGATGGCCGGCGGCCGCGGTCACCAGCAGGCCGAGCGCCTCGCCCGGCTCCTCCTCCAGCTCGGCGAAGCGCTCGTGCAGCTCGTCGACCACCTCGTCGAGCGGCAGCGTCCCCAGCTCGAGCGGCTCGGCCTGCCCGTAGAGCGGCCGCTCGCGATCGGCGAACAGCGCCCGCATCAGCGACGGATGCGAGCCGGCGTAGACGTAGACCGCGGCGTCGCCGTGGTACTGGACGTGCGAGCGCAGCAGGCCGTCGAGCCGCGACCCGGCCGAGAGCAGGTCCTGGAACTCGTCGAAGACCACCAGCGTCGGCGTGCCGTCGCGCTCGTGCAGTCGGACCGGCAGGTCGAGCAGCTCGGCGGCGGCCGCCAGCGCGGCGTCGGCGGTGTCGCGGCGGCCCGACGGCGCCAGCGAGATCCCGGGCCCGGCGGGCGTCAGGGTCAGCCCGAGCCGCGAGCCGAGCGCGTCGAGGTGGCCGCTGACGCGCTGGTCGCGGAGCCCGCGGTAGGCGGTCGCGATCCGGCCGCAGACCTCGGCCAGCGACGTCACGCCGTAGAGGTCGACGTGGACCGTGCGCCAGCCCGTCTCGCGCAGGCGGCTGGCGTGGGCCAGCAGCAGCGAGGTCTTGCCGAAGCGCCGCGGCCCCGCGAGCCGGACGTGCGCCCGATCGGCCGCCGACAGGTGCAGGCGCTCGAGCTCGTCGCGGCGGTCGATCAGCGACTCGGGCGCGATCGGCGTCTCGAACGGGAAGGGCCGCAGGACGGGCACGTCGCCAGCCTAGTCGTCGTGTATGGCTTTTGCAATACAAGATCGTATGGCAATTACCATACGGCTACCCCAGTCCGCGGACCGGGTAGCCGGCCTGCTCCAGCGCCGCGCGAACCGCCTGCGCGTGCTGCGGCCCGCGCGTCTCCAGCACCAGCTGGACGCCGGTCTCGCGCACGTGCAGCTCGAGCCCGTCGCGCACGTGCTGGACCTCGACCAGGTTGGCGCCGGTCCCTCCGACCTCGGTCAGCAGCCGCGCCAGTGACCCCGGGCGGTCGCTGATCACCGTCAGCAGCACGAGCCGTCGCCCGACCACGCTCTCGTGCCGGCGCGCGACCGCGGCCACCAGCCCCGGGTCGACGTTGCCGCCGGAGAGCACCAGCACCGTCGTGCCGGCGGCGGGCGGCGCCGTCAGCCCCGGTCGCGCCGCCGCGACCGACACCGCGCCCGCCCCCTCGACCACGAGCTTCGCCCGCTCCAGCAGCGTCATCATCGCCTCGGCGATCGCGTCCTCGTCGACCGCGACCACGTCGTCGAGCAGCGCCTCGACCAGCGGCAGCGTCACCGCCCCCGGCTGCTTGACCGCGATCCCGTCGGCGATCGTGGGCGCCCGGACGGTCGTCGGCGCGGGCGCCGCGGGCTCCCGGCCGCGGGTACGCAGGTACGGCGCGCAGACCGCGGCCTGGACGCCGAGCACGCGCACCTCCGGTCGCACCCGCTTGACCGCCAGCGCGATCCCGCAGGCGAGCCCGCCGCCGCCGAGCGGCACGATCACCTGGGCCAGGTCCGGGACCTGCTCCAGCAGCTCCGCCCCGACGGTCGCCTGGCCGGCGATCACGTCCGGGTCGTCGAAGGGGTGGACGAACGCCATCCCCGTCGCCGCCGCGCGCTCGCGGGCGGCGACGACCGCCTCGATCACCGACGCGCCGCCGCGATGGACCCGGGCGCCGAGCCCGGCGCAGGCCTCGAGCTTGGCGATCGGCGCGCCCTCGGGCATGAAGACCTCGCACGGCACGCCCCGCTCGCGCGCGGCGTAGGCCACGGCCTGGGCGTGGTTGCCCGCGCTGCCCGCGACCACCCCGGCCGCCGCGTCGTCGCCGAGCGCGGCGACCTTCGCCAGCGCGCCCCGCAGCTTGAAGGAGCCGGTCCGCTGGAGGTTCTCGGCCTTGAGCACGACCGGGCCGCCGAACCGCTCGGAGAGCCCGCGCGAGCTGAGCACCGGCGTCGGCCGCACGACGTCGGCGATCGCGGCCGCCGCCCGCGCGCGACGGTCGTCGTCGACGACCTCCCACGGGTCGGGTGCCGCGTTCATCGTCCTGGTCCGGAGCGCCGCTACGGCAGGACGACGACGGCGTCCAGCTCGACCTGGGCGCCCTTGGGCAGCGCGGAGACCCCGATCGCCACCCGGGCGGGCGGGTCGTCGGCGAAGAACCGGCCGTAGACCTCGTTGACCTCGGCGAACGCCCCCATGTCGGTCAGGTAGACCGTCACCCGGGCCGCGTCGGCGAGCGTCGCGCCCGCCGCGGCGACCACCGCCTGCAGGTTGCTCAGGCACTGCTCCGCCTGCTCGGCCGGCGTGCTGCCGACCAGCTCGCCGGTCGCCGGGTCGAGCGGGATCTGCCCGGAGCAGAAGAGCAGGCCGTTGGCGGCCACGGCATGGACGTAGGGGCCGATCGCGGCGGGGGCCTCGGGGGCGTTGATCGAACGGCGGGCGGTGCTCACGGGGTGCTCCGGAAGAGAGGACGACGGGGTCGGCCGACGATACCCGGGGCAGCGGCCGGCTTCCGCCGGCGGCGGCCGTTCGTCCGGAGCGTTGGCGCGCCAGCCCGGCGCCGGTAGGCTGCGGCCGGTGCCCCGTCCCGTCCTCGGCGCCGCCCTGACGGCGCTGCTGCTCGCCCTCGCCCCGACCGCGACCGCCGCGCCGAGCCCGGGACCAGCCTTCCGCTCCTGCGGGTCGCAGGCCGCCGGTCGCACCCAGTGCGCGCGGGTCGTCGTCCCCGTCGATCGCAGCGCCCCGGACGCGGGCGAGATCCGGCTGGCGATCCGCCGCTCGCAGGCGGGACGGACCCGCGTCGTCCCCCGGCGCGAGGCCGTGCTGTTCCTGGCCGGCGGCCCGGGCGAGGCGGCGACCCCGGTCCACGGCCAGGTCCTCGGCCTGCTGCGGCCGCTGCTGCGGACCCGCGACCTGCTGACCGTCGACAGCCGCGGGACCGGCCGCTCGTCCGACCTGATCGTCTGCCCGGAGCTCGGCCAGGGCCTCCGCGAGCTGCGCGATCCGTCGTCGGTCGCCTCCTGCGCTCGCCGGCTCGGGGGCGCCGCCGACCGCTATGCGACCAGCGACGTCGTCGCGGATCTCGAGGCGGTCCGCGCCGCGGCCGGATACGACCGGCTGCTGCTGGTCGGCGTCTCCTACGGGACCTACGCCGCGCAGCGCTACGCCGCCGCGCACCCCGATCGCGTCTCGGGCCTGGTGCTCGACTCGCCGGTCGACGCCGCCGCCGACGATCCGTTCGGCCTCGCGACCGCCCGCGCCGGCTCGCGGCTGCTGGCCCAGGCGTGCGCGTCGCGCGCCTGCGCCGGCGTGACCGCCGATCCCCGCGGCGACCTGACCCGCCTGCAGCAGCGGCTGCCGATCCAGGCCCGCGTCGACGACGGCCGGGGGCGTCGCGTCGCGACCACGATCGGCGGCGACGTGCTGCTGCAGCTGATCGGCCTGGGCGACTTCGAGCCGCTGCTGCGCGGCCCGCTGCCGGGCGCGATCCGGCGGGCGGCGACCGGCGACCCGGCCCCGCTGGTGCGGCTGGCGCGCGAGGACGGCCTGCTGGACGGCCTCGACGACGACACCGACCCCAGCGAGGTGACCGCCCCCGCCGCGCACCTGAGCACCGGGACGATGATCGCCACCCTCTGCCGCGACGCGGCGTTCCCGTGGACGACCGAGACCGCGCCGGGCGCCGCGCGCCTGGCCGCCGGTCGCGCCGCGCTCGCCGCGACCAGCGACGCCGACCGCGGCGGCTACTCCCCGGACGCCGTCTTCGACGCCGGCGTCGCCCCCAGCTGCGCGTGGTGGCCGAGCGCGCCCGAGCGGCCCGCCGTCGGTCCGCTGCCCGCGGTC
>NZ_AGUD01000024.1 GCF_000240225.1 Patulibacter medicamentivorans | reverse complement strand
GCGCTCCGGCGCCGGAGCGCGGTCGCGGTGCTGCTGCTCGCGGTGGTGGCGCTCGGCCTGCGAGCCGCGTCGCAGGGCGGCCCCGGCACCCCGGGCGCGGTCGCCGGCGCCCGTGCCGCGGCCCCCGCTCCGAAGCGCCCGCTCGAGATCACCTGGGTCGGCGACACGACGCTCGGCTCCAGTCGCGGCCTGCCGCCCCAGGACGGGACGACGATGCTGGCCGGCGTCCGCTCGCAGCTCGCCGGCGACCTGGTGCTCGGCAACCTCGAGGGGACCTTCGGCACCGGCGGCGCCACCAAGTGCCCGGCGGCGAAGTCGACGACCTGCTTCGCCTTCCAGGCCCCGCCCCAGAACGCGCGCGCCCTGCGCGACGCCGGATTCGACCTGGTCAGCCTGGCCAACAACCACGCGTGGGACGCGGGCGGCACGGGCATGGCCCAGACCACCCGCGCGCTCGACGCGGCCGGCGTCCGCTACAACGGCCGTCCCGGCGAGATCACGATCCTGCGCGCCCAGGGCCGGACCGTCGCGGTGCTCGGCTTCGCCGCCTACGCGTGGGCCTCGCCGATCAACGACCTGCCCGCGGTCCAGGCGTTCGTCCGCGAGGCGGCGACGAAGGCCGACACGGTCGTCGTCACCTTCCACGCGGGCGCCGAGGGCGCCGGCGCTCAGCGCACGCCCGCCGGCATGGAGACCGCCTACGGCGAGCGGCGCGGCGACGTCCGCGCCTTCGCCCGGGCCGCGATCGACGCGGGAGCCGATCTGGTGGTCGGGGCCGGGCCGCACGTGCTGCGCGGGATGGAGGTCTACCGCGACCGCCTGATCGCCTACTCGCTGGGCAACTTCGCCGGCTACGACAACTTCGCCGTCCACGGGCCGATGGCCCTCAGCGGCATCCTGCGGGTGCGACTCGCCGGCGACGGCCGCGCGCTCGGCGGGCGGCTGCTGCCGCTGCGGCTGGTCGGCAAGGGGCTGCCGGAGCCCGATCCCGCGCGGACCGCGATCGGGCGGGTCGCGTCGCTGTCGGCGGCCGACTTCGGACGGACGGCGGTGCCGATCGACGATCAGGGCCGGCTGCTCGGCGATGCCCGCGGGCGGGTCGCGCCGACCACCACGGTCGACCCCGAGCCGGCGGCCGCGGCGTCCTCGGCGCGATGAGCGAGCCGGCGCCGGCGCCGGCGCCCGACCGCCCCACGGTTCCGGTCGGCTCGGCCGCGATCGTGGCCGCCTGCCTGGTGGTCGTGGTCGCGCTCGGGTTCGTCGTCCGTGGCCACAACGCGATCACCGACGCGGACGCCGACGTCGTGCGGTGGGTCGCCGGCTGGCGCCCGCAGTGGCTGATCTCGGTCGCCAAGGCGGTCACGCTGCTCGGCGACGGCCGGGCCGTGATCGCGCTGCTGGTCCTGCTGCTCGGCGGGCTGCTGGCCACCCACCGGATGGCGTGGCGGTCGGCCCTGATCGCGCCGCTGTCGCTCGGCCTCGGGGCGGCGCTCGTCCCCGCGTTGAAGAACGCGGTCGACCGCCCGCGGCCGCCGCTCTCGCTGCACCAGGTGGTCGAGTCCACCAGCGGCTATCCGTCGGGCCACTCGCTGCAGGCCGCCGCGGCGTGGCTCGCGCTGGCGCTCCTGCTGCGCGCACGCGGACGGCAGCGAGCGGCGATCGCCTGCGTCGCGATCGTGGTCGCGGTCGGGTGCAGCCGGGTCGTGCTCGGCGTCCACAGCCCGACCGACGTGCTCGGCGGCTGGTGCGCGGGGACGGCGGTCGGGCTGGCGGTCGTCTGGTGCGCCGGGCGACGCCGACCGGTGTGACGTTCCGATCGCTGGCCGACCGGAACGTCACATCCGCTGCGCCTACCCCCGCAGCGACGTCCCCCGCGCCACCGCGAGCACCAGCTGCTCGTCGCTGAGGTCCGGCGGGACGCCCCCGACGCGCTGCCGCAGCGCGCCGCCGATCGCGGCCGCCAGCCGCGCCCGCTCGCCCGGGTCGAGCGTGGCGCGACGCTCGGCGAAGGCGCGAGCGGTCGAGCGGTCGTGGTCGGTCAGGCCGGCGGTGTCCAGCCGCGGGGTCGCGTCCGCCGTCGCCGGCTGGGCGCCCCAGGACGCTCCCGGGGCGTCCGCCG
>NZ_AGUD01000025.1 GCF_000240225.1 Patulibacter medicamentivorans | reverse complement strand
CTGGATCGGCCTGGCGCTCGCCGCCGTCGGCCTGCCCGGCGGGCTGGCGGTCGGGAGCGTCCGCCGGCGTCGGCGGGGCCGGCCGGCAGCCACGCGGGCGGCTGTCGGCGGTCGTCGCCCTCGGCCAGGCGGGCGCGCGATCGATCCGCCGGTAGCCTTGATCCACGAATGGGCTACGAGATCACGACGCCGATCTTCTACGTGAACGCGGCGCCGCACCTGGGGCACGCGTACTCGACGATCGTCGCCGACGTGCTGGCGCGCCACCACCGGCAGCGGGGCGACGACGTCTTCTTCCTGACCGGCACCGACGAGCACGGCGAGCCGGTCGCCAACGTCGCCGCCGACCGCGGGATCACGCCGCAGCAGCTGGTCGACGAGAACGCGCCGAAGTTCGAGGCGATGGGCGGTCCGCTGGAGGCCTCCAACGACTTCTTCATCCGCACCTCGGACGAGCGCCACAAGGCCGCCGTCCAGGAGTTCCTGACCCTGGTCAAGGACAACGGCTACGTCTACGAGGGCGACTACGAGGGCTGGTACTGCCCCAAGTGCGCCGACTTCAAGACCGAGTCGGAGATCGCCGAGGGCAACACCTGCCCGATCCACGGGATCCCCCTGATCCGCGAGAAGGAGCGCAACTGGTTCTTCCGGCTGTCCGCCTTCCAGGAGCAGCTCGAGCAGCTCTACGCCGAGCGGCCCGACTGGGTCGTGCCGGCGGTGCGCCGCAACGAGGCGCTGGCGTTCATCAGGAACGGCCTCCAGGACGTCTCGCTCAGCCGCAACGCGATCAGCTGGGGCGTCACCGTCCCGTGGGATCCCGAGCACGTCTTCTACGTCTGGTGGGACGCGCTCCTGAACTACCGCACCGCCCTGCGCTTCGGGCGTCCCGGCCACGACCTGACCGACAGCCACTGGCCCCCGGTCCACGTGATCGGCAAGGACATCCTCAAGTTCCACACGATCTACTGGCCGGCGCTGCTGATGGCCGCCGGGGTCGAGGTGCCCGAGAAGGTGCTGGTCGGCGGCTTCCTGCTCGTCGACGGGGCGAAGATGAGCAAGTCCAAGGGCAACGTCCTGGACCCGTTCGAGGCGGTCGAGACCTTCGGCGCCGACGCCGTCCGCTTCTACCTGCTGCGCGAGGTCAGCTTCGGCAGCGACGGCTCGGTCTCGCTCGACGGCCTGCGCTCGCGCTACGAGACCGAGCTGGCCAACGACTTCGGCAACCTGGCGTCCCGCAGCCTGGCGATGGTCCGTCGCTACCGCGACGGCCAGACCCCCGACGTGGCGGTCGATCCGGCGATCGGCGCCGAGTTCGAGGGGCTCCCGGGCGAGGTCGCGCGGCTGCTCGACGGCGGCCAGATCAGCCAGGCGCTCGACGCCGTCTGGCAGCGAGTCCGGCGCCTGAACCGCTACGTCGAGGAGCAGGCGCCGTGGACCCTCGCCAAGGCCGAGAAGGCGGAGTCGGCGTCGAGGGCCGACCTCGATCGCGTCCTGCGGACGCTCGTCGAGGGGGTCCGGGCGACCGCGGTCCTGCTGCACCCGTGGCTGCCGGCCAGTACCGAGAAGCTGCTGGCGGCGATCGGCTGTCCCGACCTGGACTGGTCGGGGGCGGCGCTCGGCGCCGGTCCCGCGCCGGCGGTCGGCGAGCTGGAGCCGCTGTTCCCGAAGGACGTCGGCGACGCGTGACCACGCGCCCCGCCGGCGGCGATCGCGCTCCCGCGACGCCCGACCGCCGGCCTCCGACCGCCAGCCCCGCCCCTGCCGTCCGCTTCGAGCCGCCCGCCGCATGATCGACAGCCACACCCATCTCTCCTCCTGCGCGCCCGACGACGAGGAGCTGGTCGCCGCCGCCCGCCAGGTCGGGGTGCGGCGGATCCTGACCGTCGGCATGGACACCGAGACCTGCCGTCAGGCGCTCGCCGCCGCCGAGCGCTTCGACATGGTCTTCGCCGCGATCGGGCGCCACCCGAACGTCGCCGGCGGCTACGACGACGCGGTTGGCGCCGAGCTGCGCGCGTTCGCCGCGGACCCGAGCTGCCGCGCGATCGGCGAGACCGGGCTCGACTTCTTCCGCGACCACGCGTCGCCTGACGACCAGCGCGCCGCCTTCCGGGATCAGATCGAGATCGCGCGCGAGCTCGACAAGCCGCTGGTGATCCACACCCGCGCGGCCGACGACGAGACGATCGCGACCCTCCGCGAGCACGCCGGCGGGGTGACGGTGATCCTCCACTGCTTCTCGATGCCGGACCGCGTGCACGAGTGCCTGGAGCAGGGCTGGTACATCAGCTTCGCCGGCAACGTCACGTACCCGAGGAACGAGGATCTGGCGCTGGCCGCGGCGACGGTTCCCGACGACCGGATCCTGGTCGAGACCGACGCGCCGTACCTGACGCCGCAGCCGATGCGCAAGGAGCGCAACCAGCCGGCCTACGTGACCGAGACCGCGCGCTTCGTCGCCGCCCAGCGCGGCCAGAGCTACGAGCAGCTCGACGCCGCCGTGACCGCCAACGCCGCCCGCCTGTTCGGGTGGGACGGGGTCGGTCCGTGAGCGAGGACGGCCCGACGCAGCCGAGCCTGCGGCGGATGCGGGCCCACGGCGTGCGCCCCAAGCGCGACCTCGGGCAGAACTTCCTCGTCGACGACAACATCCTCGGCGTGATCGCGCGGCTGGCCGAGCTGCGCGAGGACGACGTCGCGCTCGAGGTCGGTGGCGGCCTCGGCGTCCTCAGCGAGCACCTGGCGCCGCGCGTCGCCGCCCTCCACGTGGTCGAGCTGGACCGCAGCCTGGAGGAGCCGCTGCGCGAGGCGCTGGCCCCCTGGGAGGGAGGCGATCCCGCCCGCCCTCGCGTCCAGCTGCACCTCGCCGACGCGATGCGGATCGACCTCTCGACGCTCGATCCGGCCCCGACCGTCTGCGTCTCGAACCTGCCCTACTCGGTCGCCGCCGGGGTGATCCTGCGCTCGGTGGTGGACCTGCCGTCGGTCGACCGCTGGGTCGCGATGGTCCAGAAGGAGGTCGGCCAGCGGTTCGCCGCGGCACCGGGCACCTCGGCCTACGGGGCCCCGTCGGCGCTGGCCCAGCTCAGCTGCGACGTGCGCGTTCTGCGTGGGGTATCCCGTACGGTGTTCGCTCCGGTGCCGAACGTCGACAGCGTGTTGGTGGGTCTGCGGCGCGTCCGGCCGCCCGCGCCGGCGTTCGTGCGCGCGCTGGTCAACGCCGGCTTCGCCCACCGCCGCAAGGCGCTCGCGCGGTCGATCTCCCTCGCCGGCGGCGGATCCGAGCGCCGCGACCACGTGCGCACGGCGCTCGAGCAGGTCGGGCTGCCGCTCGACGTCCGCGCCGAGCGGCTGTCGGGCCTCCAGTTCGTCGAGCTGGGCGCGGCGCTGGCCGCGCTCGAGGGCAACGCGCCGGCCGCGAGCGAGATCCGGGCCTGGCAGGAGGCGACCGCATGAGCGCCGACCACGGGACCGCGGTCTCGACCGTCGCCCCGGCCAAGGTCAACGCGACGCTCGTCGTCGGCCCCGTCCGCGAGCGGGACGGCCGCCACGAGCTGGTCACGGTGATGCAGTCGCTGACGCTCGGCGACCAGGTCGTCCTGCGCCCGCGTCGCGACGGCGACGGCGGCGAGGACGGGGACGTGGTCCGCTGTCCCGGCGTCGGCGGCGACAACCTGGCGCTGCGGGCGCTGACCGCGTTCCGCCAGGCGACCGGCTGGGACGCCCCGCCGCGGACGATCGACATCGTCAAGCGGATCCCCGTCGCGGCCGGGATGGCGGGCGGCTCGGCGGACGCCGGCGCGGTCCTGCGGCTGGCCGCGCACGTCAGCGGGCTCGGCGACGCCGCGCTGTTGCAGGAGCTCGCCGCGGCGCTCGGCTCCGACGTCCCGCACCAGCTGCGGCCCGGCCTGGCGATCGGCCACGGGGCGGGCGAGCAGCTGATCCGCTGCTCGGGAGTGCTGCCCGGCGCGGTCGTGGTGCTGCGCGCCGGCGTCGAGCTGTCGACCGCCGCGGTCTACCGCCGCCACGACGAGCTCGACGCGGCGACCGGGACCCGCACCCGGGCGGCGCTCGACGGCTGGCGCGAGCGGATCGCGCAGACCCTCACGGGCCCGGCCCCGCCGTCGCTGCCGGACGCGCTCTGCGTCAACGACCTGGAGCCCGCCGCGGTCGATCTCTGCCCGCTGGTCGGCAGCAACGTCGAGCGCCTGCGCGGCGTCGGCGCCCAGCGGGCGATGGTCTGCGGCTCCGGCCCGACGACGATCGGCTGGTTCGTCGACGCCGAGCGCGCCCAGGCCGCCGTCGCCCGTCTGCACGAGGACGGCGCCGACGCGCTGGTCGCGGTTCCGACCGGCGGCGCCGCCGTCAGCACGATCATCGAGGTCCCGGCGTGATGGCGACGCTTCCGGCGGCGCTGACGGCGCTGCCGCTGGCCAAGGTCCATCCGATGTGGGCGGCGCTGGCGATCCTGGCGCCGCTGGTCTTCTTCCTCGTCCGTCGCCGCCGTCCGGTCCCGCGCTGGGCGCTTCCGGCGACCGTCGCCGCGGTCGTCGTCGGCGCGGTCCTCGGCAGCGGCGTCGTCGAGCTGCCGACGCTCGAGGACCTGCCGCTGCAGGAGATCGTCGAGGACATCGGCGACGCGGTCGGGGCCTGGGCCTACCTGATCGTCGGCGTGCTGGCGTTCCTCGAGACCGGCGCGTTCGTCGGCCTGCTCGCGCCCGGCGAGACCTTCGTGATCCTGGCCGGCGTGCTCGCGGGCGAGGGCACGCTCGGCTACGTCGAGCTGCTGACCGTGGTCTGGATCTGCGCCTTCTCCGGCGACATGGCCAGCTTCTTCCTCGGCCGGCGGCTCGGGCGCTCGTTCCTGGAGAAGCACGGTCCGCGCTTCAAGATCACCGCCGACCGCCTGGCGCAGGTCGAGACGTTCTTCGACAAGCACGGCGGCAAGGCGGTGGTGATCGGCCGCTTCCTCGGCTTCGTGCGGGCGATCGCGCCGTTCGTGCTCGGCTCCAGCGGCGTCGCGGCGCGGCGCTTCGTCCCGTACTCGGTGATCGGCAGCGGCCTCTGGTCGGCGCTCTTCGTGAGCCTCGGCTACGTCTTCTGGCAGAGCCTCGACCAGCTGCTGAAGTGGGCCAAGCAGGGCGCGTTCGTCTTCGGCACGCTGGTCACGCTGGTCGTGGCCGCGTTCGTCATCGGCCACTGGCTGCAGGAGCCCGAGAACCGCGAGCAGGCCCGTCGCTGGCTGCACGACGCGGGCGAGACGCGCGCGGGGCGGCTGGCCCGTGCGGCGTGGCGGCCGTTCGCCGGGCCGGCGCGGTTCGTCTGGGCCCGGATCACGCCGGGCGACCTGGGGCTCGAGGTGACGACGCTGCTGGCGATCGCGACCGTCGGCGCGTTCGCCTTCTTCGGGCTCGAGAACGTGCTCGACGGCAGGCTGACGACTCACGGCGACGATCGGCTGCTGAAGTGGCTGGACGGGATCCGGATCGGGGTCGCCGAGGACGTCGCCCGGGTCGGGCTGGTGCTCGGCGCGCCGCTGCTGGTCGGCGCCGTGACCCTGCTCGGGGCGCTGTTCCTGGCCTGGCGCCGGCGGTTCTTCACCGCGGTCACGCTGATGCTCGCGGTCGGGCTGGGCCTGCTGGTGACCGCCCTCGTCCGCGACGGCGAGAGCCGCCTGCAGCCTCCGGGCGCGCTCGAGACGATCGACGGCTCCAGCTTCCCGTCGGCGGTCGCCGCCGGCGCGGTCGGATGGGTCGCCCTCGCCGTCGCGCTGACGCCGGTCCTGCGCCGGTTCCCCGGCCGGATCGGCCTGAACGGGCTGGCGGTGATCCTGGCGGTGGCGATCAGCTGCGCGCCGCTGGTGCTGCGCGCGGCCTACCTCTCCGACGTGCTGGCCGGGGCCGGGTTGGCGGCCGCCGTGATGGCGCTGGTGGCGCTCGTGGCGCTGTTCGTCTCGCACCTGCGTCAGAATCCCGCCGGATGAGCCACGAGTTCGTCACCTACCTGGTGCTCGTCGTCGGTGGCCTCGTGGCCGTCGGCGCCGTCGTCACGCTCGTGCTCGTGCCCGTCGCGCGGATCTACCCGACCTGGTGGGAGCGGATGGCCGCGCTGGTGCTGGCGGCGTTCGTCGTCGCCGTCTTCGCCACCGGCGGGGTCTACGTCGGGCTGGCGTTCGTGGACAGGTTCCTCAGCTGAGCGTGGATCCGGGCTCGGCCTTCCGGGCCCCGGCCGATCGCCGCCGGACCCGGGCTGATCGCGGCATCACCGAGCGGCACGAGCCCCTGCACCCACGGCCGATACGATTCGCGACGTGAACCCGCCGCCCGAGCCGCTGCCCGAGACTCCGGTGGCCAGCGACACGGGGCCGCTGGGCGCCATCGCCGAGGCCGTCGAGAGCGGGGCCGGACTGCCGGCCCTGACCCGGGCCGCTGCGCGGGCGCTCGACGCCGGGATCGTGGTCGCGGATCGCGGCGGGGCCGTGCTGGCCGTGGCCGCCCGCTCGCGCGACGAGGAACGGCGGCTGCTGGCGACCCGCACCGAGCTGCCGGCGCAGCCGCTGACCGTCGCCGGCGAGCCGGCCGGCAGCGTCGTCCTGCAGCACCGCGGCGATCCCGAGGCCGGCGTGATCGCGCTGGTCCTGACCGTCCTGGCGCTCGAGGTCGAGCGGGTCCGCGCGCCCGCCCGGGCCAGCCAGGAGGAGGCGGCGACCTTCTGCACCGAGCTGCTCGTCGGCGAGCTGACCGATGCCGCGACGATCGTCGGTCGCGGGACCGAGCTGGGCCTGGACCTCTCCGACGCGACCGGCGCGCTGGTCGTGCGCGTCCACCCGCACGTCTCCGGCGACGAGGGCTGGCGGGCGCGCGCGCTCGCGGCCGTCGAGCGCGGGGCACGGGCCGTCAGCCCGTCGGCCCTGGTCGGCGCGGTCGAGCGGGGCGGCCCCGCCTGCGAGATCGCGGCCCTCGTCCCGACGCCGGCCGAGGACTCGATCGGGCGCGCCGCCGGCGCCGTCTTCACGGAGCTCGACGGCGTCCTGCCCGGCCACGGCGTCTCCGTCGGCCACGGCCGCGCGACCGCCGAGCCCGGCGACCTGCCGCGCGCGCTGCAGGAGGCGCTGCTGGCCTGCAACGTCGGCGAGGGCGACCCGGACGCGACCGTCCTCGGCTTCGAGGAGACCGGCGCCTACCGCCTGCTGCTGTCGGCGATGAGCGAGAATCCCGACGAGCTGCGGCGCTTCTACGCCGAGACGATCGAGCCGCTCGCCGCCTACGACGCCCAGTACGAGACCGACCTGGTCGGGACCGTCACGGCCTACCTCGACGCCGACGGCTCGGTGGCCGCGGCGGCGCAGCGGCTCTTCACCCACCGCCACACCGTCCGCTACCGGCTCGAGCGCGTGCGCGAGCTGTGCGGCCTCGACGTGACCTCCAGCGACGGCCGCGAGCGGCTGAGCCTGGGGCTGAAGGCGATGCGGGTGCTCGGCCTCGGGCAGCACGACGGACCACCGCTCGGGGAGCGCGAGACGCGGCCCCGGCGCGGGTCGGCCGGCGCGCGCCGGCCGCCGCGGACCTGAGCGTCATCTAGCATCGCCCGCCATGCGGATCGCCGTCGTCACGGGCTCAGGGACCTACGCGCTGCCGGGGCTGGCGGACGCCTCGCGGACGACGGTCGAGACCGCCCACGGCGCGGTCCCGGTCACGCTCGGCGCCGTCGACGGCAGCGAGATCGTCCACCTGGCCCGCCACCGCGACGGCCACGAGCTGGTCAGCCACCAGGTGACCCACCGCGCCAACGTCGCGGCGCTCCAGCAGCTGCAGGTCGACGCGGTCCTGGCGGTGACCGTCTGCGGCGCCTGCGACCCGTCGGCGACGCTCGGCAGCCTGCTGGTCTTCGACGACCTCCACTTCCTCTCCAACCGGCTGCCCGACGGCAGCCTCTGCACGCTCCACGACACGCCCGCCGCGCCCGGCCGCGGGCACTGGGTCTTCGAGGGGCCGTTCAGCGAGCCGTTGCGTCGCGCGCTGCTGGCGGCGGCGGCCGACGCCGATCTGGCCGCTGCCGACGGCGGCGTCTATGGGCACGTCGACGGGCCGCGCTTCAACACCCGCGCCGAGATCCGCTCGCTGGTCGCGGCCGGCGTCAGCGCCGTCAGCCAGACCGCGGGGCCGGAGACGGTCCTCTGCGGCGAGGCGGGGATCCCCTACGCGCTGCTCGGCTTCCAGACCGACTACGCCAACGGCGTCGGCGACGAGGCGACCCCGGTCTCGACGTTGCTGGAGCTGATCGCCCGCAGCACCGCCAGCTTCTCGGCGGTCCTGGCCGGCGCGATCCCGCGCGTGGCGGCGGATCCGCCCGCGGCGGTCGGCACCAGCCTGACCTGGGACTGAGCCCGGATCAGGCCTGCGACGGCTCGGGGAGGCTGAGGAGCGAGGACTCGAACCCCGGTTTGCGGGACCAAAACCCGCCGACTTAGCCTGTTAGTCGACTCCTCAGGGCTCCCGGGATTCAAGCAGCCCGCTCGGCGCCGGGGTGGCGCGGCGGGGGCGGGTGGCCGGGCGCGACGCGCCCGGCCACCCGCCGCTCCGCTGGGCTAGCGGACCCGCAGCGAGCGGCTGGCGGTCGCCGTGCCGCCCTTGCCGGTGGCCGTCACCACGACCTTCAGCGTGCCCCTGCCGGTCTTCGCCTTCAGGCGCGCGCTGCCGCCCGACGCGCCGAGCGTCTTCGAGGCCAGGCGCTTGCTGCCGCGCCGCAGCTCGACCCGCACCGTCTGGGCGTCGCGGGCGACGACCGAGACCGCGACGCCGGAGCGCAGCGCCCGGCGGCTGATCGAGCTGCTGCCGAGGGCCAGCCCGGCGCCCGGCTTCGGGGTCGCGGCCGGAGCCGTGACCGTCTTGGTGGGGCCGGTGACCGTGGTCGTCGGTCCGGGTGTCGTCACGGTCGTCGTCGGACCGCCGGGCAGCGTGCTCGGCGCGCGGCCGAGCAGGGTCTGGAACAGGTCGGTCTGATCGATCAGGCCGGTGACGTTGGCCGCCTGCGGGCCCTTGGCCGCGACGCGGATCTGGGTGCCGGTGTGGGTCGTCGAGAGACCGCCTCCGGGGTAGTTGGTGTTGTACGCGAGCTTCATCGGATCGCCATCAGCGGTCTTCAGCGTTGCCGTCCTGGCGCTGAAGGGCTCGTCGGCCGGAACGATTTGGGTCGAGTGGCCGTGGTCGCCGGTCACGATGATCAGCGTGTCGGGATGCGCCGCCTGGTAGTCGAGCGCGACCTTCGTCGCCCGGTCCAGCTCGGCCAGGTCGCCGATCGCGCCGCAGGCGTCGGCGGCGTGCTCCTGCTTGTCGACCATCGCGCTCTCGACCTGCAGGAAGAACCCCTTCGGGTTGTCGAGCAGCTCGATCGCCTTGCGCGTCATGTCGGCCAGGCGCGGTTGGGTCCCACGGTTGGCGGGGACGCACCGCTGATCGGGGCCGCCGGCGCCAGGTTGGGCCGTGGCGACGAGGGGGTCGTACAGCGGCGTCATGTTCTCGCCGGTCGTCGCCTTGGGATCGGCCACCGTGCCGCCGCTGAAGAGCCCCAGGACCGGTCCTCCCTCCAGGGAGGTGACGGCCGCCAGCGCATCGTTGGTCGCGACGTAGCGGTAGCCGTGCTGGTTCTCCGCGTAGTCGAGAACCGTCGGGCCGGCGTCGGTGTTCTGCATGAAGCGGTTGCGTCCGCCGCCGAGGATTACGTCGATCTTGTTGTCGACCAGCTGCTCGGCGACTGAGCCCTTGCCGCCGCTCGACTTCTTGGTCGCAGCGCAGTTCGCCATGTTCTCCGGCCCCTGGCAGGCACGAAGGTTGATGTGCGACGCGGCCGCCGCTGGCGTGGCGTCGGTGATCGCCGCGGTCGAGACGTTGCCTGTTCGCTTGCCCTGCTCGCGGTAGGTCTCCAGGACGGTCTTGTAGTCGGTTCCCGGGACGCTGTCCGCCGTGCTCGGCCCCTGCGACAGGCGGCTGTCGACGGTCTTGTGGCCGGTCGACCAGCCGCTGGCGGTCGGCGCGGAGTCCGACACGTAGTTGATCGGATACGTCGGGCCGGGGCCGTTCTTCAGCCCGAACGTCGTCATGTCGCCGGTGAACGGCAGCGCGTCGAGCGCCTCGAAGCGACCGGCCGCGCCCTTCTCGTAGTTGCGGGCGGCGGTGATGATCGAGTCGTCGGTGCCGTCGCCGATCAGCAGGATCACGTTGCGCGGCTTGGCGCTGTCGATCTGGCCGGCGAGGTCGGCGCTGCGGTCGGCCGTGCCGAGCGGGCCGACGGCGAGCGCGGCGCCGCCGCCGACGGCGACGGCCGCCGCGACCGCGACCGCGACCAGCGGGCCGCGTGAGGTCCTGTTCCAGGGGGTCTTCATCGGGGGTTCCTTCGGTGGGGTTCGGGGAACGGGGGAGCGATGGGTTGGCCGCCGGGCGGCGGTCGCGGTGCGCGGGCTCCGCGGTGGTTCGCCGGGCGACGACACGAGGGTCGGATCGCGGCTGCCGGCGGTCGGGTCCAAGGCGCCGAGGTGCCACGAGCGGCGCTCGGACCGACGCGGCTCGCCGCCAGGCGCGCGAGTCGCCATGCGGCCGGCCGCGTGGCGTCGTGCGTCGGCCGCGACCTGGCCGATCGAGGCGCGTGAACCGCGGCGTGGCGCGACGACGGCGAGCCGGCCGCCAGCCG
>NZ_AGUD01000026.1 GCF_000240225.1 Patulibacter medicamentivorans | reverse complement strand
CGGCGCGTCGTGGGCCGCCGGGCGCGCCGTCGATCGCTGGCGGCCGACGGGCGGGATCGGCCACGGACGGGCGGCGGGATCGTCCGGCTCGGCGTCGGCGTCGGCGTCGGCGTCGGCGTCGGCGTCGGCGCTGGCGTCGGGGTCGGCGTCGGCGTCGGCGCTGGCGTCGGGGTCGGCGTCGGCCTGGACCGGGGACCCGAACGGCGCCAGGCAGGCGAGCGCCGCCAGGATCCCGATCGGCGCCTGCGCCAGGAAGATCGCCCGCCAGTCGAAGAGCTCCGTCAGCGCCCCGCCGAGCGCCGGCCCGACGGCCGTGCCGAAGACCGCGCCGGCGATCCAGAGCGCGTCCGCCCGCTGGCCGATCTGGCGCGTCCGGTGCAGCAGCGAGTAGCCGGCGACCAGGCCGGCCCCGGCCCCGATCGCCTGGGCGGCGCGGGCGGCCAGCAGCAGCTCCAGCGACTCCGCCAGCCCGCAGGCGGCGCCGGCCAGCGCGAACAGCAGCATCCCGGCCGCTCCCAGCGCCGCGCTGCCGAGCCGCCGGCGCAGCGGCACGGCCACCAGCACGGCCGCCGCGAGGACCACCGTGTAGACGCCGATCACCGCGGCGACGCCGTCGATCGACGTGTCGAGCCGGGTCAGGATCTGGGGCAGCGCCAGGGTCACCACCGACGCGTCGGCGAGGGCCAGCGCGACGCCGGCGGCCACCAGCAGGCGGGCGAGGGTGGTACCCGCAGCCGGGCGCGCGTCAGCCATCGTCCCCAGTCTGACGCGCCGGGCAGCGGGCGGCCTCCGCCGAGAGGAGGATCCGGCGCCGTCCGCGGTCGGGGATCGCCCCGACCGACGACGCGATCAGTGGGCCTGGGCCGCCGCGGCCAGGCGCTGCTCCAGCTCTTCGCCGGTCGCGTAGCCGACGGCGATCGCGTGCAGGTGGTCGCCGTGGCTGACGGCGACCGTCGGGAAGCCGCTGACGCCGATCCGCGAGACGGCGGCGAACTCCTCGGCCACCTGGGCGGCGGTCGCGGGGTCCTCGAAGGCCGCCTCGACGGCGTCGGGATCGAGCCCCTGGTCGACGGCGACGGCGCGGAAGGTCGCGACGTCCGACAGCGACCGCCCGTCGTGGAAGAAGGCGTCGGCGATCGCGACCGCCAGCGGGACCGAGCGCTCGGGGGCCTGGGCGCGCAGCGCGGTGAATCCGCGGGCGGCGTCGGTCGAGTCGATCACCAGCGAGCCGTCGGCCAGCAGCTCCAGGTAGGGCTCGCCGAAGCGGGCCCCGGTCAGCTCGGCGATCCGCCGGTTGCCGTCGGGGATGAAGTCGAAGCTCGCGATCGGCGCGACCCGATCGCCGGTGACCAGGCCGCCGGCGAGGACGACGAACTCGTGGTCCTCGCGATGGCGCTCCCAGAAGCCGAGCAACGCGTCGCGGAACCCGTGGCACCAGCCGCAGTAGGCGTCCAGGACGACGAGCACCTGCGTCGGTCGGGTGGGCGGGGCGGTCTCGGCCATCGCGTCAGCGTAGAAGGCGGGCGCCGCGGGCCCCGTGCGGACGGTGATTTCGCGTCGCGGCCGGCAGCCGTCCGGCGGGCGATAGGGTCGAGCGATGAGCGATCGCCTGGCCGTGCGTGCGGCCACCGAGGACGAGTTCGGCGCGCTGCTGGACGCCGCTGCGATCGCCTTCCACGGCGATCGCAGCGATGCGTCCCGGCTGCGGCTGCGGGACCGGTTCGAGCTCGACCGCAGTCGGATCGCGCTCGACGACGGCCAGGTCGTCGGCACCTCGTCGGCGTGGGGCTGGCGGCTGACGGTCCCCGGCGGGGAGCTGCCGTGCGCCGCGATCACGCTCGTCACCGTCCTGCCGACCCACCGCCGGCGCGGGATCCTGCGGCGGATGATGAAGGCGCTGGTCGCCGACGCGCGCGAGCGGGGGGAGCCGCTGGCGGCGCTGTGGGCGTCCGAGGGCCGGATCTACGGGCGGTTCGGCTTCGGGCCGGCCAGCTGGACGCGCCGCAGTCGGATCGACCTGGCGGGCGGGGTGCCGCTGCGGTCGCCGGTCGCCGATCCGTCGCTGCGGCTCGTCGATCTGGCCGGGGCGGCGCCGCTGACCGCGGCGATCTTCGACCGCGCCCGCCGGCAGCGCGCGGGGATCATGTCGCGCCCGCCGGCCTGGTGGACGACCCGGATCCTCAGCGACGCACAGGACGAGCGACCGGCCGACGGGGCGCCCAAGCGGCTCGTCGCGTGCGGCGAGGACGGCTACGCGCTCTACCGCGTCCACGAGGACGTGGCCGGCGGTCCGGTCGGCGGGATCGGCCAGACCACCGTCGAGGTCCAGGAGCTGATCGCGGCCACGCCGGAGGCCGGCCGGGCCCTGCTCGCCTTCCTGACGAGCATCGACCTGGCGACCCGGGTCGAGCTCCACGAGCGACCGCTCGACGACGAGCTGGAGCTGGCGCCGGCCGATCCGCGGGCCATGCGGACGATCCAGCAGGGCGACGCGCTGTGGCTGCGGATCCTCGATCTGCCGGCCGCGGTCGCCGGCCGCTCGTGGGCCGCCGACGCCGATCTGGTCCTGCAGGTCGACGCGCCGGGCGACCCGGGGCTCGACGGCCGCTGGGCGCTGCGGATCGCCGACGGCGCCGGCGTCGCCGAGCGCAGCGAGCGGCCGGCCGACCTGGCGATCGCCGACCGCGACCTGGCGTCGGCCTACCTGGGGGGCGTGCGGGTCGCCGCGCTGGCCGCCGCCGGCGTCGTCGTCGAGCACGAGCCCGGCGCCGTCGCCACCCTCGACCTGGCGCTGCGGACCGCCCGCGCGCCCTGGACGGTCGACGTCTTCTAGCGATGGGCCGCGCGACGCTCTCCGCCCGGTCCACCGCGCGACGCGCCTCGGCGGGACCGCGATGACCGAGCCCGCGGCCGACGACGGGCAGGACGGGCGGGACGGGCGGGACGGCGCGATGCTGCGGGCTGCGTGGGCGGCGCTCGGGGGCAGCGCCGGGAGGACCGCGGGGCTGCGGATCTCCGGGGCCCGCGATCGCGACGGCCACGAGCGGCGCTACCTGCCGGCGCCGCTCCCGGTCGATGCGCTGGCGCGGGCGACCGCCGGCGTCGCGCTGCTGGCCGCCGCCGAGCTGGCCGAGGCGCGCGGGGCGCCGCCGCCGGCCCCGACGCTCGACGCCGCCCACGTCGCCGTCGCCTTCACCAGCGAGCGCCATGTCCGCCTCGACGGCGCCGTGCCGGGATCGCCGTTCGACCCGCTCTCGCGCTTCCTGCCGGCCGCCGACGGCTGGATCCGGCTGCACGCCAACTACGACCACCACCGCGCGGCACTGCTGCGGGCGCTGGCGGTCGACGATCCCGGACGGGTCCCGGCGGCGGTCGCCGAGCGGCGGGCGATCGAGGTCGAGGACGCGGTGGTGGCGGCCGGCGGCTGCGCGGCGGCGGTCCGGGATCGCGGCGACTGGGCGGCGAGCCCGCCGGGCGCGGCGCTGGCGGACGGCCGGCTGCTCGACCTGCTGCCCGGCCCGGCGCGCGACGTCCGGGCGCTGCCGGGACTCGCCGCGGGCGGGCTGCCGGCGTCCGGCCTGCGGGTCCTGGACCTGACGCGGGTGATCGCGGGGCCGGTGGCGACGCGCTACCTGGCCGCGCTCGGCGCCGACGTCCTGCGGATCGATCGTCCCGATCGCCCCGAGCTGCCGCTGCAGGTGCTCGACACCGGCGCCGGCAAGCGCAGCGCGCTGCTCGACCTGCGCGACCCCGACGACCGACGGACGCTGGAGGACCTGCTGGCCGGGGCCGACGCGGTCGTCCAGGGCTACCGGCCCGGGGCCCTCGCCGCCTTCGGCCTCGACCCGGCCGCGCTGGCCGAGCGCCACCCGCAGCTGGTCGTCGCGACCCTGTCGGCGTGGGGCGAGCGCGGCCCCTGGGGGGCGCGCCGCGGCTTCGACAGCCTGGTCCAGGCCGCCACCGGGATCGCCGTCGCCTGCTCGCCCGACGGCGGGACCAGTCCGGGCGCCCTGCCCGCGCAGGCGCTCGACCACGGCAGCGGCTACCTGATCGCCGCCGCCGTCCTGCGGGGCCTCGCCGAGCGGGCCCGCGGCGGCCGCCCGCTGCACGCGC
>NZ_AGUD01000027.1 GCF_000240225.1 Patulibacter medicamentivorans | reverse complement strand
GCGCGACGCCGGGAGCGACGTCGCCGGCCGCGCCGTGAGCCGACGGTGGCGTGCGGGCGGCGGCAGAGCGCTCCGCCCGCACGCCACCGCGACCCCTACCCTGAGCGCGTGCAGTCCGTCGAGGCATCCGTGACCGCCGCGGCCCCCGCGCCGCCCGCCGGCGCGCCCGCGCCCGAGCGATCCGGGACCCCGTGGTGGACGGTCGCCGCGGTCGCGGCGCTGGTGGTGGCGGTGCTGGCCTACGCGCTCAGCGCGCGCGACGTGTCGCTCGACGCGGAGCTGCTGCTGCAGACCGCCCGCTACGTCGTCGCGGCGCTGCTGGTGGTCGTGGTCCCGGGCGTGCTGCTGGCGCGCCGCCTGACCCCGCATAGCCTCGCCGCGTGGTGGCCGGTCCTGGTCCTGCCGCTGGGGCTGGCGGGGGCGATGCTCGGCCTGACGGTGCTGGCGCTGCTGGGCCTGCCGCCGCGGCCGGCGACCGCGCTGTTCCTCGTCGCGACCGGCCTGGCCGCGATCTGGTCGCTGCGGCGCCCGGGGCCGCGGGCCGACTGGGCCGGCAGCGGCGCGCTGCTGCTCGGCGCCGCCGGGGCCGGGCTGCTGACGCTGGTGCCGGTGATCTGGACTCACCTGCTGACCGTCTTCGGCAACAACCCCGACGCCCACCAGGTGGTCGGCGTGGTCTGGTTCCTGCAGGAGTCCTACCCGCTGAAGACCGACCTGGCGACCGCGCTCGACAAGGTCCCCGAGGCCTGGGCCGGCCGGATCCCGATCTTCCACCCGCTGGGCGCGGCGACCGAGCTGGGGCTGACGGGCCCGATCCAGATGTTCGGCCCGTTCCTGGCCGTGCTGACGATGTCGATGGCGGCCGGCGCCGGCCTGCTGGCGGCGATCGCGTTCCGCCTGCCGGGGTGGGCCGCCGGCCTGGTCGCGCTGGCGATCGGGGGCTCGGCGGCGACGCTCTACAGCGTCCTGCACCCGTACTACAACCAGGTCTGGGGGATGCTGCTCCTGGTCTCCGCGCTGGCGCTGGCGTGGGCCTGGCTGCGGGACGAGGACGGGCGCGCCGGGGCGCTGGCGCTGGGACTGGCGCTGCTCGGGCTGATCGCCTATCCGACGACCCTGCCGTACGTCGCGGTGGCGGTCGTGGCGATCGCGGTCGCCGTCCGTCGCCGTCCGCACGTGCCGGCCGGCCTGCGACGGCGGCTGCGGCGGGTCTGGCCGCTGCTGCTGCTCTTCTTCGGGCTCTCGGTGCTGTGGGCGCTCGGCAAGGTCGCCGGCGTCCTGTCGCAGTTCCTCAGCGGCGACGGCGACTTCTGGCAGGGCGACGTCAACGTCTTCCCCGACGCCGGATCGGCCTTCGGCATCGACGCCGGCAGCTGGCTGCTGCCGGTCGCGATCGGGCTCGTCACCGTCGTCGGCCTGGCGGTCGCCGACCGCCGCTTCTGGAAGCCCTGGGCGGTCGTCGCGGCGCTGCTGCTGATCGTCGACGCGCTGCTGCGCCAGCGCGATACCGCCGAGTACGTCGACTACAAGCACGTCACGTTCACCGCCCTGATCCTGCTGCCGCTGGCCCTCGGCGGGGCGCTCGCGATGGTCCGCAGCCGCCGTCCGGCGCTGCTCGTCGTGGGGTTGGCGGTGCTCCTCGGCTGGTCGATCCCGGCGCTCTCCGCCTCGCGGGACGAACTGCGCGGCACCGGCATCAACGTGACCTCCGAGCTGCAGGACATCCAGGTCTGGAGCGGGGCGCTGCCGCACGGCTCGTCGGTCCTGGTCGACCTGCCGGCGTCGGGCACCCAGCTGTGGGCGACGCTGTTCCTCGCCCGCGACCACCCGCTGGCGGCCACCGACCCGGTCTCCAGCGACACCACCTACGCGGTCGCGGCCCAGGGCCGCCGCGCCGACTACGTGCTCGGCCTGCGACACGACCTGGCCAACGGCCTGCCGATCCCGCCGCCGCGCTGGTCGGCCGGCGACCCCCTGTTCGCCAACGGCCAGTTCGCGATCTGGCGGATGAAGCTGCCGGCGGCCGCGGATCGGACCGTCCCCCGGACGGCGTCCGACCGGCTCGTCCAGCCCCACCCCCTGACCGACGCCGCCCGCCGGCGCAACGCCCGGGGCCAGCTGACGGCCAACCCGTCGACGATCCCCGGCTTCTAGCGGGCGGGCGGCGACTGCCGGTGCCGAGCACGGCGCTCGCTGAGCCGGGTGGGCCGGGTCCACGACCTCGTCGGCCCACGAACGTCAGGCATCCACCCGCGGCCGGTGGCACCTGCGGAGCGGCAGGCGGCAGGAGCGGGGTAGGCCCCGAGGACTGCCGTCCCGGTGAGCCGCTCGGGGTGAGATGGCGATCGAGCGGCCCTGGGGCAGCGGATCGCCCTCTGGGAGCCGGGCGCCTGATGAGATGGCGATTCGAGGCGGAGCGGGATGGCGCGATCGGCGCGAGGCGGCGATCGGCCGGGCGGCCGACGGACGCCTGACGTCCTGCTCCGGGCAAGGAGGCACGGCGCCGCGCCAGCGAAGGTCGTCTCGGCGACGGCTCGGGGCGAGACGGCGATCGGGCGGCTTGGGGGCGACGGACCGCCGTCTCGTGACGGGCGGGTGTGCGAGACAGCGATTCGAGGGGCAACCGCGCCCCGCGCCCCCGTGTCCTACGCCCGCGCCCCTGCGTCCTACGCCCGCGCCCCTGCGTCCTACGCCCGCGCCCCTGCGTCCTACGCCCGCGCCCCCGCGTCCTACGCCCGCGCCCCGCGCGGCGGCTGATCGGTCGCGCCCCGCCCCGGCTGCCCCAACGCCCCCTCAGCCGATCGCCGCGCCCTCGCCCTGCTGGGCGTAGGCGGCGACCGCGCGCTCGACGGCGTCGACGTCGCGGACGGCGCCGGTGTCGGCCGAGGTCGCCATCGCCGCGTAGGCCCGCAGCGCCGGCGAGACGGCCCGCTCGCGCCCCGCGGGGACGTAGCCGCCGGCGGCCTCCAGCTCCCGCCGCCGCTCGGCCAGCTCCTCGTCGTCCACCTCGAGCGCGATCGTCCGCGCCGGGATGTCGATCGCGATCGTGTCTCCCGGCTGGACGAGCGCGATCGCACCGCCCGATGCCGCCTCGGGCGACACGTGGCCGATCGACAGGCCCGAGGTCCCGCCGGAGAAGCGGCCGTCGGTGATCAGCGCGCACGCCGCTCCGAGCCCGCGACCCTTCAGGTACGAGGTGGGGTAGAGCATCTCCTGCATCCCGGGACCGCCTCGCGGGCCCTCGTAGCGGATCACGACCACGTCGCCCTCGCTGACGCGCCCGCCGAGGATCGCGTCGACCGCGTCCTCCTGGGACTCGACCACGACCGCCGGCCCGCGGAAGACCAGGATCGACTCGTCGACGCCGGCGGTCTTGACGACGCAGCCGCGCTCGGCGAGGTTGCCGTAGAGGATCGCCAGCCCGCCGTCCTGCGAGTAGGCGTGCTCGCGGTCGCGGATGCAGCCCTCGGCGGCGTCGACGTCGAGCGACTCCCACCGCTCGGACTGCGAGAACGCCTCCGCCGACCGCTTGCAGCCGGGCGCGGCGTGGAACAGGTCGACCGCCCGCTCGCTCGGCTTCGGCCCGCGGACGTCCCACTCGGCCAGCCACTGGGCCAGCGTCGGCGCGTGGACGGCGTGGACGTCCTGGTGCAGCAGCCCGGCCCGCTGCAGCTCGCCGAGGATCGCCGGGATCCCGCCCGCCCGGTGGATGTCCTCCATCAGGTAGGTGCCGTTCGGCGCGACCTTGCAGAGGCACGGCACGCGCCGCGAGAGCGCGTCGATGTCGCTCATCGCGAAGTCCAGCTCGGCCTCCTGCGCGGCCGCCAGCAGGTGCAGGACGGTGTTGGTCGACCCGCCCATCGCGATGTCCAGGGTCATCGCGTTCTCGAACGCCTCGCGGGTCGCGATCGCGCGCGGCAGGACCGACGCGTCGCCCTCGTCGTAGTGGCGGCGGCAGAGGTCGACCACGGCCCGCCCGGCGTCCTCGTAGAGCGCGCGGCGGGCGGTGTGGGTGGCCAGGGTCGAGCCGTTGCCCGGCAGCGACAGGCCGAGCGCCTCGGTCAGGCAGTTCATCGAGTTGGCGGTGAACATGCCCGAGCACGAGCCGCACGTCGGGCAGGCGTGCTCCTCGATGATCGCGATGTCCTCGTCGGAGACCTCGTCGGCGACGGCGTCGGCGATCGCGGTGACCAGGTTGATCCGCTTGCGGACCGTGCCGTCGACCAGCGTCGCGGTGCCGCCCTCCATCGGGCCGCCCGACACGAAGACGGTCGGGATGTTCAGCCGCAGGGCCGCGTTCAGCATCCCCGGCGTGATCTTGTCGCAGTTGGAGATGCAGACCATGGCGTCGGCGCAGTGGGCGTTGACCATGTACTCGACGCTGTCGGCGATCAGGTCGCGCGACGGCAGCGAGTAGAGCATCCCGCCGTGGCCCATCGCGATCCCGTCGTCGACCGCGATCGTGTTGAACTCGCGGGGGATCCCGCCCGCCTCGGAGATCGCGTCGGCGACGATCTCGCCGACCGGCTTCAGGTGGGTGTGGCCGGGGACGAACTGGGTGTACGAGTTGGCGACCGCGACGATCGGCTTGCGGCCCAGGTCGCGGCCGTCGACGCCGGCCGCCCGCAGCAGCGCGCGGGCGCCGGCCATGTTGCGGCCGTGGGTGACGGTGCGGGACTTCAGCGGTGGCATGCGTGCTCCTCTTCGCGGCCGCGGCGTGCGGGCCCGGAACGAGCGTTCCGGCGGCCGAGCGAGTAGCCTAGCGGAATGCCCGTTCCGGCTCCACCGTGGTCGTCGCTCACCGCCACGGAGAAGCACGCCCGCGCGCTCGAGGTCGCCGACCGGCTGTTCGCCCGCGACGGGACCGACGTGTCGATGCCGGCCCTGGCCGAGGCGATCGGCGTCGGCGTCGGCAGCATCTACCGCCAGGTCGGCAGCAAGGACGAGCTGATCGCCACGCTCGTGATCGGGCGCTCGACCGTCCTGCGCGCGCGCTTCCTCGCCACGCTCGACGCGGACGACCCGTGGGCCGCGCTGGCGGCCGCGACCCACGCGACGGTCGACGACTGCGTCGCCGACGCGCTGTCGCAGACGGCGTGGAACGACGCCGCGTTCGCCAGCGAGGCGGTGCGCGCCGCCCGCGCCGGGGCGACCGAGGCGCTGGCGCTGATGGTCGAGCGGGCACGCGACGCCGGCGTCCTGCGCGACGACGCGTCCCACGAGGACCTGCGCCTGGCCTTCTGCGCCGTGCGCGAGCTCGGCGGCATCGGTCCCCGCTCCGCCCATCGCCTGGCCGACCTGGTCCTGCGCGGCATGCGCCGCTGAGCCGCGCGCGTCCGTCAGCCGACGGGCGCCGCCGGCGCACCGGCGGCCGCGGGTGGCGGCGGCGCGGCCGGGGCCTGGTGCAGGCGGTGCGTCTCGTCGGCGATCCGGACCAGGAAGGCCGGGTTGCCGAGCAGGTAGCGCTTCCACATCCGCCGCGGCTCGACGGCCAGGCGGAAGACCCACTCCCAGCCGTTGTCGGCCATCCACGACGGCGCGCGCGGCACCAGGCCGGAGACGTAGTCGAAGAGCGCCCCGACCGTCCACAGGACCGAGGTCGAGACCCGCTGGGCGACGTGCTCGACCCACAGCTCCTGCTTCGGGCTGCCCATCCCGACCAGGACGATGTCGGGCCGGCTCTGCTCGATGTCCTCGAGCACCCGCTCCCCGTGGGGGCTGTCGGGGTCGAAGTAGCCGTGGTGGGTCCCGGCGATCCGCAGGTCGGGGTGCCGCGAGCGCAGCCGGTCGGCCGCCTGGCGCGCGATGTCCGGCTCCGAGCCCAGCAGGTAGAGCGACAGGCCGCGCTGCTCGCAGAGCTCGGCCAGGTCCCAGATCCAGTCGGCGCCGGTCATCCGGTGCGGCGAGTCGAGCTGCATCAGCCGCGCGGCCAGCCGCACGCCGTAGCCGTCGCAGTAGACGAGGTCGGCGGCCCGCAGCGTCTCGCGCAGCTCGGGGACGGCGTAGCTCTGGTTGAGCACGTGCGCGTTGGCGTACATCACCCGCCGCGCGGGGGTGCTCGGGTCGGCGTGGGCCCGCTCGGCCACCCACGAGGTGATCCGATCGAGCAGCGCCGACGGCGTGTCGAGCTCGATCGCGATGTCGAAGATCCGGACGGTGCCGGCCGGAGGGGCGGTTGACGCAGTCGTGGTTGCCATGCGAAAGGGGATCGGCGAGCCGGGGCGCGCGTGCGGTCCACGGACCAGGTGGACGAGCGCATCGTAGTGGTCCGGCCGACCGGATGACCGTGATCCGAGCACATCGGACCCGCCACCTCGGGGGCCGCCCGCCTCGTGCGGGTCCGTAGGATCGAGGGCTTGGAGCGAGTCTCGTGACCCTGCGCGTGGCCTTCGACGCCCGCGACGCGCGCGATCCCCAGCGGCGTGGCTGGGGGCGCTACGCGGCCGACCTGCTCGACGCCCTGCGGCGCCGCGACGACGTCGCGATCGGGGCCCACGGGGGCGGGGGCCGGCTGCCGGAGCTGGCCTGGGAGCAGGTCGGCTGGCCCGCGCGGCTGCGCGCCGATCCGCCGGACCTGCTGCACGCGCCCAACTGCTTCCTGCCGCTCTGGCGGCCCTGCCCCGGGGTCGTCACCGTCCACGACCTGGCGTTCGAGGTCCATCGCGACGACTTCGCGCCCCGGACCGGCTGGAAGTACCGGACCTTCACCCGCCGGGCGGTCGCCAGCGCCGAGGCCGTGATCTGCGTCTCGCGGGCGACCGCCGACGACGTCTGCGAGCGCTACGGGACCGATCCGCGGCGGATCCACGTGGTGCCCAACGCGCCGTCGCTGGTCAGCGGGCCGCCGCTCGAGGGCGCGCCGCCGGCGGCCGGCCCCGACTCGTGGGCGAGCGGGGCGCTGGCGGCGATCCTCGGCGACGACGCGCCCCCGTACCTGCTGGCGATCGGCGATCTGCGGGCGAAGAAGAACCTCGAGCGGTTGGCGCGGGCGTGGAAGCGGAGCGGGCTGCCGCACGAGCTGGTGATCGTCGGGGCCGCCGGCGGGGCGCCGGGCGCCGAGGAGGCGCTCGCCGAGCGCCTGGGGTCGCTCGGCGCGCAGCTCTGCGGCTACGTGTCCGACCTCGACCTCGACCGGCTGCTGCGCGGCGCCGACCTGCTGGTCCACCCGTCGCTCTTCGAGGGCTTCGGGCTGGTGCTGCTGGAGGCGATGGCGCGGGGCGTGCCGGTGGTCTGCAGCGACATCCCGTCGCTGCGCGAGACGGCCGGCGGGGCGGCCGAGCTGTTCGACCCGACCGACGTCGAGGACATCGCCCGCGGGCTCCACGACGCGCTCGCGCGGCGCGAGCGGCTGGCCGCCGCGGGGCTGAAGCGCGCGTCGAGCTTCAGCTGGGACCGGACCGCCGAGCGTACGCTGGACGTCTACCGTTCCGTGGTCCCGTGAGTCGCATCACGATCCTGATCCTGTCGGTCAACGAGGCGCCGCTGCTGCGCCACTCGCTGCCGGCCGCCTGCGCCCAGGGCGCCGACGAGGTCGTGGTGATCGACAACGCCTGCACCGACGCGACTCCCGAGCTGTGCGAGCGCTACGGGGCGCGGCGCCTGCGGCTGACGCGCCGGCGCGGGTACGCCGCGGCGATGAACGCCGGGATCGCGGCCTGCGGGGGCGACTGGGTGCTGTGGTGCAACGCCGACTGCGTGCTCTCCGAGGGCTTCCTCGACGCGCTGCGACCACACCTGCACAACCCGGCGCTCGGCTCGATCGTCCCGCGCCTGCTGCGCGCGACCGGGATGGAGCCCGAGCAGCGGACCGAGGAGCTCGACGCCGCCGGCATGACGATCGACCGCCGGCGCAAGAACACCCTCGTCGGCCACGGCGAGCTGCCGGCGCGCTACTCGCGGACCGGCCCGGTCTTCGGCGGCGACGGCGCCTGCGTCCTCTACCGGCGCGCGACGCTCGAGGACTGCGCGTTCGGGCTCGAGGTCCTCGACGAGGACATGGGCCTGTGGGCGACCGATGCCGACCTCGCCTGGCGGGCCCAGCTGTTCGGCTGGGAGGCGCGCTACGAGCCGCGCGCCGTCGCCTGGCACAAGCGCTTCTACAGCCCCTCGACCCGCGGGCGCGTCGACCGCGCGCACCGCCGGCTGCAGTTCACCAACCGGCTGCTGATGGTCTTCAAGAACGAGACCTGCGGCGGGTTCCTGCGCCACGCGCCGTGGATCGTCGGCTACGAGATCGCGGCGCTCGGCTGGACGCTGGTCCGCGAGCCGTTCCTCTGGCGCGCCTACCTGGACGCGTTCCGCAAGCTGCCCGGCGCCCGGCGCCGTCGTCGCTGGGTCCAGGGCCGGCGCCGCGATGCCGGTCGCCGCACGGGCAGCGGTCCCGGCGGCCGACCGCCGTTCGGGCTGCTGCCGCCCGGGCCGCCGGCCCCGCCCGGAGACCTGCCCGGCGGCGGGCAGCCCCAGCCGACCGGCTGACGACGCCGGGCGGCCGGTCGCGGGGCGCGCCGCCCGCATGAGGGTTGCATGAGGATCGCTGGAGCGGCCAACCCCGGCGGGGCTAGCGTCCTGATGACGCCATGTATCACCACCTCAGTCGTGCGATCTACAGGGACCTCGTCCGCAACCTGCCGGCCGGCGGATCGCCAGCCGCCCGTCAGCGGATCCTCGAGGCCTGCGAGGCGACGATCGAGCGCCTCGTGACCGACCCGGAGCTGTTCGCGCACCCCGCCCGGACGCTGTTCCAGGACGTTCGGACCCTCTACCCGATGACGGTCCAGGCGCGGCTCTGGCAGACGCTGGAGCGCGATCTCGAGCCGCTGGCGCACGAGCTGCGCGAGCGGCCGGAGCTGGCCCACGCGCTCGCCGGCACGACGCCCAGCTGCCAGGCGACGACCCGCAGCAGCACGCCGTGCCGCCGCGAGCCCGTCAACGGGACCCCGTACTGCCCGTCGCACCAGCACCTGCTGCAGATGGAGCGGTTCGAGGAGCGGCTCGAGCGCGTCGCCTGAGCGGGCCGCCGTCCGCGTCCTCCGGGCGGAGGACGCGGGCTCCGCAACGAGGACGACCGGCGGCGACCGGGGGTCCACGCACGATCGCTCGCGCGGCCGACGAGATCGCCGTCGCGGCCGCCTAGCGTGGCGGCCCATGCGATCTCGCAGCCTGCTCCTCCCGCTCGCCCTGCTGGCCGGGGCGCTCCTCCCGGCGGCCTCGGCGAGCGCCGCTCAGCTACAGCTCGACGGGTCGACCATGGTCCTCCGCGCCGGCGCCGGCGAGAGCAACCACGTCGCGGTCCGCGGCGACGACTTCGACTCCGGCGCCGTCCTGATCAGCGACGTGGTCGAGCCGACGGTCGGGTCCGGGCTGACCTGCACCGTCTCGACCGCGATGGGCTGGTACTTCGCCAGCTGCAAGGCGGCCGGCCTGACTGGCGTCCGGATCGAGACCGGCGACGGCGACGACGAGGTCAACGTCGGCGAGGAGATCCCGCTCGCCGGGCCGATCGCGATCGACGGCGGCCCGGGCAACGACAAGCTCCGCGGGCCGACCGGCGCCCGCTCGGTCGCGATCGACGGCGGCGACGGCGGCGATGCGATCGAGGGCGGCGACGGCGCCGACGTGCTGCACGGCGGGCCGGGCAACGACACCCTCGACGGCGACGACGGCAACGACCAGGTCCACGGCGACGACGGCGACGACGTGCTGTCGGGCGGGCGCACGCTCAGCAGCGACGTGATCGACGGCGGCGCCGGCAGCGACACGATCGACTCGGACTGGTACGACGCCAACAAGCCGACCAACGGCGTCACGGTGACGCTCGACGGCGTCGCCGACGACGGCCGCCCGGGCGAGGGCGACAACGTGGTCGGCGTCGAGACGATCAAGATCCGGCAGGCGGCGCGGCTCGTCGCGGCGGGTACGCCGGTGACCTTCGACGTCAACGGGACCGGCGCCGCCAGCACCACCCTGATCGGCAGCCCCGGCGCCGATCGGCTGCGCTCCTACGACTACGACGACGTGATCGAGGGTCGCGGCGGCGACGACTCGATCGAGGCCGGCAACGGCGACGACCGGATCGTCCCGGGACCGGGACGGGACACCGTCGTCGCCGACGCCGGGCCGGGGTCGTGCAATTTCGCCGAGTGCCGCGGCCAGTACGGCAACGACGTGATCGAGGCCCGCGACGGCGAGCGCGACAGCATCGACTGCGGCAACGGCAACGACCGGGTCGTGGCCGACGCGATCGACGTCCTCGCCAACTGCGAGACGATCGAGCGCGGCTCCGACGGCCCCAGGGGCTCCGACGGCCCCGGCGCCAAGGCCTGCAAGGTCCCCAAGGTCAAGCGCGGCGCCACCCTGACGGCGACCCGCAAGCAGCTGAGGAAGGCCGGCTGCAAGGCGGGCAAGGTGCGCAAGGTCCGCTCGACGACGCGCCGCGGCCGGGTGGTCAAGCTGTCCTACGCCGCCGGCAAGCGGACGAGCAAGCCGATCGCGATCCACGTCTCGCGCGGGCGCAGGTGAGCCGGCCGCGGCGCTAGCCTGGCGGCGTGACCGCGCCGCTGCTGCTCCTGGACCTGCCGTGGATGCTCTACCGCGCGCACTTCGCGCTGCCGTCGAGCATCAAGGGCGCCGACGGCCAGCCGATCGGCGCCCTGCTGGGGACGGTGCGGGCGATCCTGGCCGAGATCGCCGAGCACGAGCCGGCCGCGGTCTGTTGCGCGACCGGCGCCGAGGAGGCCCGCCACCGGATCGAGCTGCTGCCCGCCTACCACGCCCACCGCGACCCGATGCCGGACGCGCTGCGCCACCGCTGGGCCCAGGCGCCGGCGCTGTGCGCGGCGTTCGGCTGGGCGGTGCGCGACGGCGGCGACCTCGAGGCCGACGACGTGATGGCGACCCTCGCCAGGCGCCGGGCCGCGGACGGGCAGCCGTCGATCATCGTCACCGGCGACCGCGACCTGCTCGCCTGCGTCGACGAGCAGGTGGTCGTCCGCCGGCCCGCCGGTCGCGGGCCGGGGCTGGTGACCGTCGACGAGCCGGGCGTGCGCGAGATGCTGGACGTGCGGCCCGATCAGGTGACCGACCTGATCGCGCTGCGCGGGGACCAGTCGGACGGGATCCCGGGCGCTCCCGGGATCGGGGCCAAGACCGCGGCCCGCCTGCTGGCCGCCCACGGCGACCTGGAGGGCGTCCTGCGGGCCGCCGGGGCGTCCGGACCGGCGGGCGAGCCGGCGGCCGCGCCGCAGCTGGGGGACGGCCTCACGCCGCGGCTGGCCGGCGCCCTGCGGGAGCACGCG
>NZ_AGUD01000028.1 GCF_000240225.1 Patulibacter medicamentivorans | reverse complement strand
CCGCGGCGGACGGCGCGCCCCTCCGCGAGCGCGAGCCGGACCCGCCGTTTGTCGCCGACGACGATCGCCCGCGGCCGCTCGCCGGCGCCCGGATCGTCGTCGCCGTCGGGCGCGGGATCGGCGGTCCCGACGCGGTCGCGCTCTTCCGGCGGCTGGCGGTCCGGCTCGGCGCGGGCCTCGGCGCGACCCGCGCCGTCGTCGACGCGGGATGGCTGCCGTTCGCCCACCAGGTCGGGCAGACCGGCGCCGTGGTCACGCCCGACGTCTACCTGGCCTTCGGGGTCTCCGGCGCCGTCCAGCACCTGGTCGGGATGCGCGACAGCCGCACGATCGTCGCGATCAACCGCGACCGCGGAGCCGACCTCTGCCGGGTCGCCGACGTCGTCGTCGAGGGCGATGCCGTGGCCGTCGCCGAAGCCTTGATGGATCACCTGGAACACGAGAGGAATCGCGGAGCATGAGCAACTACGAGGTCGGCATCGTCGGTGCCGGCATCCACGGCGCGAGCGTCGCCCACCACCTGGGACGCGCGGGCGTCGCGACCGCGCTGTTCGAGCGCGCGACGCCGGCGGCGGGCCCGACCGGCCGGTCGAGCGCCGTCTGCCGCTCCGGCTACACGAACCCCTTCCTGGCCCGGATGGCCCGCGACAGCATCGCGCTGTTCGAGCGCTTCGGCGAGGAGATCGAGGGCGGCGACGCCGGCTTCGACCGCACCGGGATGCTCTACGTCCACCGCGCCGAGGACAGCGGCGCGGGGCTCGACGAGCTGCTCGCGAGCCTGACCGCGATCGGCGTCGCGGTCGCCGAGGTGTCGGCCGACCGCCTGGCCGACGAGCACCCCGAGCTGGTGATCGCGGACGGCGAGCGGGCCGTCTGGGAGCCGGGCGCGGGCCATGCCGATCCGGTCGGCGTCACCCGCGGCCTGGTCGACGACGCCCGCCGCCACGGCGTCGAGCTGCACACCGGCACGGCGATCGTCGCGATCGACCCGCGGCCGGCCGGCGGCGCGACGCTGCGCACGGCCGCCGGCGACGTCCACGAGGTCGAGCGGCTGCTGATCGCCGCCGGACCGTGGACGGGACCGCTGCTGCGCTCGTTCGGCGTCGACCTGCCGCTGATCGTCGAGCGGCACGTCGTGGCCACCTTCGGCTGGGGCGACGCGCCGAAGCTGCCGTACGTGCTCGGCGACGTGCGGGGCGGCTACTACCTGAAGCCGGAGGGGCCCGAGCAGTTCGGCCTCGGCAGCCTGCTGGCCGAGCCCGAGGCCGACCCCGACGACTTCCAGGAGGAGGTCGGCGGCGACGAGTCGCTGGCGCTCGTCGAGCCGGCGGTCGCCCGGATCCCCGGCCTGGCGGCGGCCGAGCCGGCCGGCGGCTGGGGCAGCCTCTACGACGTCAGTCCCGACTGGCAGCCGGTGATCGGCGAGGTCGCCCCCGGCATCCACGTCAGCGCCGGGACGAGCGGCCACGGCTTCAAGCTGGCGCCCTCGCTCGGCCGCCAGATCGCGCTCCTGCTGACCGGCGGCGACCACGATCCGGCGCTGGCGCAGTTCTCGCCCGACCGGTTCGCCACCGGCGCCACCCTGGCCGCCGGCTTCGGCGCGGCGCGGATCCTCGGCTGAGGACCGCTCGCCCGCCCGCGCTCACGCGGGCGGGGCGGCCGTCGACCACTCGAGCCCCTGCAGCCGCGCGATCTTCAGGCCCAGGTGCAGCTCCAGCCGCTGCTCGCCGTCGCCGAGGTCGATCGCGCCGAGCTCCTCGATCCGGCGCAGGCGGTGGTAGAGCGTCGTGCGGTGCACGAACAGCTCGGCCGCCGCGGCCGGCACGTCGCCGGCCCGGTCCAGGTAGCACTCCAGGGTGTGGACCAGGAAGTGGGTCTGCGGCCGGGCCAGCAGCGTCTGCAGCCCGGGGTGGATGGCCAGCCGGTCGAGGTCGCCGAGCGGCAGCTCGGCGAGCATCCGGTAGATCCCCAGCTCGTCCCACGAGACGACCTCGCCGAAGCGCGCCCGGATCAGCGTCGCGACCTTGGCCGCCCGTTGCGCCTGGTGGTACGACCGGCGGGCGTCGGCGAGCCCGTCGACCTGGCTGCCGATCGCCACCAGCACCGGCAGCTCGGCGGGATCGACGGCGTTGGCGATCTCCTGGCGCACCTGCGCGGCGAGGCCGGCGACGCCGTGCCGGCGGACGCTGGTCTCGTTGCCCGAGACCACCAACAGGACGTGGCCGGGACGCACCAGGTGGAGGGCGCGCTTCGGCGTCAGGTGGCGGCGCACGCGGTGGATCGCGGTGTCGAGGGCGGCCGCGCGGGCGCTGCTGCCGGCGGCCCCGGGCGGCGCCGACGTCGCGGCGACGAGGACGACGCTCGGCCCGTCGCGCTCGACGATCTCGAACTCGACCAGCTGCTGGACGGCCTGCCGGCGCACGCCCTCGTCCTCGGAGAGGATGTCGCGCACCAGCTCGCGCTCGCGGCCGCGGTCGAGGTCGCGGAGCAGCAGCCCGCGGTAGAGCACGACGCCCGCGTCGTCGGCCGTCCGCTCGAGCCGCGCCAGCTGCTCGTCGGTCGCGTCGTCGTCGCGGTCGATCAGCCAGAGGTACCCCAGCAGGTGCCCGCCGCCGCGGATCGGCACGCAGATCCGGGCGTCCATCCCGAAGGCCGGGTTGGCCGGCACGCGGACCGCCCCGCGCGCCTGGTGGATGCCCAGCGTCTCGAGCCAGGCGACGACGTCGGCCGGCAGCGGGCGCTTGAGGATCGAGTCGAGGCGGACCCGATCGAGGTCGTCGCCGTGCTGGGTGTGGACGATCAGGCGCAGCTGCCGGTCGTCGATCGCCACCGGCCGCCGCAGCTCGTCGGCGACGCCGTCGGCGATCTCCTGCAGGCGGGTCCCGAGCCAGCCGCCGTCGCGCTCGAGCGCCAGCAGGGCGTCGGGCGCCAGCGCCTCCGGGGTCGGCTGCTCGAGCAGCTCGTCGGGGTCGGCCATGGCGCGAGTCTAGGCCGCGCGCGGACGGCCGAGTCCTACAGCTGTCGGACCGCAGGCGCGCGGCGTCGAACGATCGTCGCATGCCCGCGTGGCGACGCCGGGGTACGTTCTCGTTGCGTCGGCCGCCCCTGGCCGGCCGGGGAGAAACGGTGGAGGCACGGGCGATGTCAGGGATGAGCAGGTGAGCGGGCGACGGCTCGCGGGGTTCGTGGGACGGCGACTGGCCGCCCTGCTCGGACTGCTGCTGGTGCTCTCGTTCGCGATCTTCTCGCTGATGTACCTGGCGCCCGGGAGCCCGGAGCAGGTGCTGCTGGGCACCCGCCCCGCGAGCCCCGAGCTGCTGGCGTCGCTGCGGCACCAGTTCCACCTCGACGTCCCGTTCCTCGAGCGCTACTGGCTGTGGCTGTCGGACGCGGTCCGGTTCGACCTCGGCAGCTCGGCCCGCAGCGGCCGCGCGGTGACCTCGATGATCGGCGACCGGATCGGGGTGACGGCGTTCCTGGCCGGCTACGCGTTCGTGGTCGCCGTCGGCGCCGGCGTGCCGCTCGGCGTCCTGGCCGCGGTCCGCCGCCGGACCGGCGTCGATCGCGGGGTCGTCGGCCTGACGGTCGTGGGGGTCAGCGCGCCGGCGTTCGTGACCGGCGTCGTGCTGCTGTACCTGTTCGCCGTGACGCTCGGCTGGTTCCCCAGCTACGGACCCGGGTCCGGCGTCGCCGACCGCTTCTGGCACCTCACGCTGCCGGCCCTCGCCCTGGCCCTGACGGCGCTGGCGCTGGTCACCAAGATCACCCGCACGGCGATGGTCGGCGTGCTCGAGCAGGACTACGTCGGCTTCGCGCTGGCTCGCGGGGTGCCGCTGCGGCGGGTGCTGGTGCGCCACGCCCTGCGCAACGCGCTGGTGCCGATCATGACCGCGGCGGGGGCGGTGGTGACGATCCTGCTGACCGGCACGATCCTCGTCGAGTCGACGTTCTCGCTGCCGGGGCTGGGCGGCCTGCTGGTCGACGCGGTCAACGACAAGGACGTCCCGCTGCTGCAGGGCGTGGTGCTGCTGCTGGCGATCGTGATCGTGCTCGTCAACCTGGCGATCGACATCCTCTACACGCGCGTCGATCCGCGGATCGCCTACGGCCGGAGCGCGGCATGAGCGCGCCCGCGACCGTCGCGGCGGCGCCCGCCGCCGCCACCGCCCCGGGCCGTCGCCGCCGGCCGCCGCTGCCGGTGCTGCTCGCGATCGCGGTGCTCGCCGTCGCCGCGATCTGCGCGCTGCTGGGGACGGCGATCGCGCCCCACGGCGCCGACGCCCAGGACCTCGCCGCGGGCGTCCGCGGTCCGGGCGGATCGCATCTGCTCGGGACCGACGACTCGGGCCGCGACATCCTCTCGCGGGTGATCGCGGGCGCCCGGATGGCCGTCGTGGGACCGGCCCTGATCGTCCTCGGCGCGGCGCTGATCGGGACCGTGCTCGGGCTCGTCGCCGGCTACGTCGGCGGATGGCGCGACACGCTGATCATGCGCGTCGCAGACGCCGTCTACGCGCTGCCGTCGCTGGTGGTGGTGATCGTCCTGGTCGGGGTCGTGGGCGGCGGCTACGCGGCGGCCGTCGCGATCCTGATCCTCTTCATCGGGCCCTTCGACGCCCGGCTCGTGCGCGGGGTGACGCTCGAGCAGCGCGGGCTGCCCTACGTCGACGCGGCGCGCACGCTCGGGCTCAGCCGCCGCCGGATCATGTTCCGCCACGTCTGGCCGAACGTCCTGCCGGTGGTGGTGGCGAACTCGTTCCTCAACTTCGCCTACGCCCTCGTCGCGCTCTCGGCGCTCTCGTTCCTGGGGATCGGCGTCGACCCGGGCGAGGCGGACTGGGGGCGGATGCTGAGCGACAACCTGTCGCTGATCGAGGACAACCCGATGGCTCCGCTCGCACCGGGAATCGCGCTCGTGCTGCTGGCCGTCGCGATGAACCTGGTCGGCGATTGGCTCTACGAGCAGCTGTCCGACCGGGGGAGGGCCCGATGAACCACGACGAGACCGAGACCGGCGCGCCGCTGCTGCGCGTCCGCGACCTGACGATCACCAGCCGGCTGGCGGGCGCCAGCCGCACGATCGTCCGCGGCGTCGACCTGGACCTCGCGCCGGGCGAGGCGCTGGCGATCGTCGGCGAGTCGGGATCGGGCAAGTCGATGACCGCCCGCGCGCTCGTCGGCCTGCTGCCGCCGGGCGTCCGCGCCAGCGGCGAGGTGGCCTACGGCGGGCGCGACCTGCTCGGCCTGCGCCAGCGGCAGGTCGCCGGCGTCCGCGGCAGCGAGATCGCGCTGATCTTCCAGGACCCGTTCACGATGCTGAACCCGCTGATGCGCTGCGGCGAGCAGATCAGCGAGCTGCTGCGCGACGAGTCGGGCCGGCGGCTCGGCCGGCGGGCACGGCGCGAGCAGGCGGTCCGGCGGCTGGCCGAGGTCGGGATCGAGGATCCCGCCGTCGCCGACGCCTACCCGTTCCAGCTCTCGGGCGGGATGCGCCAGCGGATCGGGATCGCCGCGGCGCTCGCTCGCGACCCGCGGGTGCTGATCGCGGACGAGCCCTCGACCGCGCTCGACGTGACGACCCAGAAGGAGATCCTGGCCCGGATCGCCGAGCTGCAGCGCTCGCGCGGGATGGGGCTGATCCTGATCACCCACGACCTGCGCGTCGCGTTCTCGATCTGCGACCGGGTCGCGGTCCTCTACGCGGGATCGGTGCTGGAGACCGGCCCGGCCGCGGCGGTCGAGGCCGACCCGCGGCACCCCTACACGCACGGGCTGCTGCTGACCGAGCCGCCCGGCGATCGCCGGCTGGAGCAGCTGCCGGTGATCGCGGGCGCGGTTCCGGACGCCGACGAGGTCGCCGATCGCTGCGCCTTCGCCGATCGCTGCGACTGGGCGACCGGCGACTGCCGCGCCGGACGCCCGGAGCTGCGGTCCGACGGCGCCGGCCGCGGCTCGGCGTGCATCAGGATCGAGGCGGTGGCCGCGGAGCTGCGGTCGCGGCGGGCGGTGATCCAGGACGGCGTGGCGGCTCGCGCGCCGGCGGCCGGCGCGGCGCTGGTCGAGGTCGACGCGATCGAGAAGCGGTTCGACGGCGCTCGCCGCGGCAGCCGGCAGGTGACCGCCCTCGACGGCGTCTCGCTGCGGATCGACGCCGACGAGACGGTCGGCCTGGTCGGCGAGTCGGGCTCCGGCAAGACGACGCTCGGCCGCTGCCTGCTCGGCCTCGAGCGTCCGACCGCCGGCCGGATCGTCGTCGACGGGATCGACGCCAGCGACCTCGGGGCGCTCGGCGAGGCCGAGCGGCTGCGGTTCCGCCGCACGATCCAGATGGTCTTCCAGGATCCGTACTCGACGCTCAACCCGGTCCGCACGATCGGCGCGACCCTGCGCGAGGCGCTGCTGGTCCACGAGCCCCGCTCGCGCGACGTCCGGGGCCGGGCGGCGGAGCTGCTGGAGCGGGTCGGCCTGTCGGCGGCCTACGCCGACCGCAAGCCCGTCGCGCTCTCCGGCGGCGAGCGGCAGCGGGTCGCGATCGCCCGCGCGCTGGCGGCCGAGCCGCGGGTGATCGTCTGCGACGAGGCGGTCTCCGCGCTCGACGTGTCGGTCCAGGCGCAGATCCTCAACCTGCTGGCCGACCTCCGCCGCGAGACGGGGATCAGCTGCCTGTTCATCACCCACGACCTCGGCGTGGTCCGCCAGATCGCCGACCGCGTGTACGTCCTGCGCCAGGGGCGGCTGGTCGAGGAGGGCGTCTGCGACGAGGTGCTCGACCGCCCGCGCGACCCCTACACGCGGCGCCTGATCGCCTCGATCCCGAGCGGCGACCGTCGCTGGCTCGACGCCGACGAGCCGGCGCCCGCGGTGGCGGTGGTCGAGCCGGGCGAGCGGCGATGAGCGACGACCGGCCGCCGCTGCGCCACGCCGACGTGCTGGCCTGCCGGGCGATCGGGAACGTGGCGCTGAGCCCCGACGGCGACCGCGTCGCCTACGTGGTCGCCGATCCGCCGCGGCCCGGGGCCGCCCCGGCGACGACGCTGGTGGTGGCGGCGACCGGCGACGGCCGCGAGCAGCGCGTGGGGACCGACGACGGGATCCACGACCTGCCGACCTGGTCGCCCGACGGCCGCCGGCTGGCGTTCGCCGCCGACCACGACGGCAGCGGCCTGCTGCGGCTGCTGCTGCGCGAGCCGGACGCGACGGTGCGCCCGGTCGGCGAGGTCGCGGGCTCGGTCGAGCAGCTGCGCTGGTCGGCCGACGGGCGCGCGATCCTCGTGCTCGCCGCCGACCCCGGATCGGACCGGGCCGGCGCGCGCGGGGGCACCGCGATCGGCTCCTCCGCCGACGGCACGGGGCCGCTGGTCCGGCGGCCCGGCGAGCGCTGGCGGCGCCTGCACCTGGTCGACGTCGAGAGCGGCCGGACGCGGGTCGTCGGGCCGCCCGGCCTCAACGTCTGGGAGCTCGACTGGCCCGGCAGCGGCCCGGTCGCCGCGGTCGTCTCGGGCGATCCGAGCGAGAGCGGCTGGTACGACGCGAGCGTCGTGGCGATCGACCTGGTCGACGGCGCGGTCCGCAGCGTCCACCGGCCGCGACGGCAGGTCCAGTCGCCGGCGATCGACGGCGACGGGCGGATCGCCTTCGTCGAGGGGCTGGCCAGCGACCGGACCGAGGTCCAGGGCGTGGTCACCGTGGTCGTCCCGGACGGCGACGGGTCGCGCGTCCGGCGGCTCGGGATCGAGGCGACCAGCGTCGCCTGGCTCGCCGACGGCCGGCTGCTGTTCGCCGCGCAGGACGGGATCGGCGCGGTCTGCGGGGCGGTCGACCGCGACGGCGGCGTCGACCGCTGGTGGCGGGGCACGGCGACGATCGGCCGCGCCGACGCCGCCTGCGCGTCGGCCAGCCGCGACGGGCGGCTGGTCGCCGCCGCGCTCCAGGCGCCGGACCTCCCGCCGGAGGTCGCGCTGCTCGAGCCGGCCGCGCGCGAGGCCGGCTGGCGGACGCTGACGAGCTGCAACGCCGGCCTCCGCGAACGTCGCACGCCGCCCGCCGAGCGGGTCGCGTGGACCGCCTCCGACGGGCTCGAGCTGGAGGGCATCCTGGTCCGGCCGGTCGACCACGGGGACGCTCCGCTGCCGCTCGTGGTCGCCGTGCACGGCGGTCCGACGAACACCTGGACGGCGAGCTTCAGCCCCGCCAGGCTGCACCTCGGCGTGGCGCTGCTCGACGCCGGCTACGCCCTGCTGCTGCCCAACGTCCGCGGCAGCTCGGGTCGCGGGCAGGCGTTCGCCGAGCGCAACGTCGGCGACATGGGCGGCGGCGATCTGGGCGACGTCCTGGCCGCGATCGACGCGCTCGTCGAGCGCGGCCTGGTCGACCGCGACCGGGTCGGGATCACCGGGGTCTCCTACGGCGGCTTCCTGTCCGCCTGGGCGCCGACCCAGTGCGACGCGTTCGCCGCCGCCGTCCCGGTCGCCTGCGTCTCGGACTGGCTGAGCTTCCACCACACGACCAACATCCCGCGCTTCGACGAGCTGCTGCTCGGCACCGATCCGGTCGCGGGCGCCGCCGAGTACCGGCACCGGTCCCCGGTCGCCCACGCCCGTCGCTGCCGGACCCCGACCCTGCTGCTGCACGGCGCCGACGACCGCTGCACCCCGCCGACCCAGGCCCAGGAGCAGTTCCAGGCGCTGGCGGAGGCCGGCTGCGAGACCGAGCTGGTGCTCTACCCCGGGGCGGGCCACGGCTGGAGCGACCACGGACAGCTGGTCGACTCGGCCGCGCGGACGGTCGCCTGGTTCGACCGCCACCTCGCGTGCGGGCCGCGGACCACGGTCGCCGACGGGGCGTGCGACGGCTGATGAACCCGGGTGCCCCCGACTTCCGGCTGCTGTCGCACGACCGGCGCTCCGGCGGACCGAAGAATGCGGCCATGATCGACCACCGGAGCCTCGGCAGCCGCCTCGCCGTCCTCGTCGCGCTGCTCGCCCTGCTGCTGTCCTGGGCGGCGACCGCCGCCCGCGCGGACAGCGGCCCGGCCCCCTGCCAGGGGCTCGGCGTCGCCGCCAGCTGCGGGACCGTGACCGTCCCGCTCGACCGCGCCGATCCGAGCCGCGGCACGCTCGACGTCGCCTACGCGCTCGTCCAGCGGCGGGACACCTCGACGCCCGCGGCCAGCACGATCGCCTACAACCCCGGAGGTCCCGGGGCGGCGACCATCTCGCAGGCCGCGTCGCTGGCGGGCGGGCTCTTCGCACCGCTGCTCGACCACCGCGACCTGCTGCTCGTCGACGTCCGCGGGACCGGCCGATCCGGCGTCCTCTCCTGCCCGTCGCTGGCGCCCGAGAACGCCTGGCCGGCGGGCGAGCCGGCGGCGACCGGGGCCTGCGGCGCGTCGCTGGGGGACCGGGCCGGGCTCTACGGCACGGCGGCGGTGGCGGACGACTTCGAGGCGGTGCGGGCGGCGCTGGGGATCGACCGGTTCGACCTCTGGGGCGACTCGTACGGGACCTACCTGATGCCGGTCTACGCGGCCCGCTACCCGCAGCGGGTGCGGTCGGTGGTCCTCAGCGGGGCCTACCCGCTGGACTTCGATCCGTGGGGACGGCCGCAGATCGCGGCGGCGCGACGGGCGATCCGGCTGGTCTGCACGCGTGCTCAGGCCTGCGACGGCAACGCGGTGCTGCGCGACGTCCGCCGGCTCGCCAACCGGCTGCGGCGCCACCCGCGCCCCTTCACGGTCAGCTTCCGCGGCGTGCGCCACGCCGACCAGCTCGACGAGGAGGCGCTCGGCCGGATCCTCTACGCGCCGCTGTCGGCCGACGTCTTCGGCCAGCTGCCGGGCGCGGTCGCCGGAGCGCTCGCGGGCGACAGCGCGCGAATCAAGCAGCTGGCGGCCAACACGCGGCTGCTGACGGCGGCGCTCTCCGGCCAGGACCCGGACACCCTGGCGGTCTTCAGCGCGGCCGCCAACGCCGCGGTCCAGTGCCACGACTACCCGCGCGTCTTCTCGCTCGCCGATCCGCCCGCGGTCCGCCGCCAGGCGTTCCAGCAGGCGCTGGCCGGCCTCGACCCGACGGCGTTCCGCCCGCTCAGCCCGGAGGGCTGGATCCACGCCGGGTTCGAGGGCTCCGACAGCTGCATCGACTGGCCGAACGACCCGACCGCCGGGCGTCCGCTGCCCGCGGGCACGGCGATGCCCGACGTGCCGGCGCTGGTGCTGTCCGGGGACCTCGACTCCAACACCTCGAGCGCGATGGGCCGCCAGGCGGCCGCCCAGTTCCCCCACGGCCGCTTCGCCGAAGTCGCCAACGCGGGCCACACGCCGTCGGACAGCGAGTGCGGCGCCAAGCTCGGGGTCGACTTCGTGGCGACGCTCCAGGTCGACGTCCGCGCCTGCCGGACCGCCGGCGAGCCGCTCGACGTGGCGGGCCGCGATCCGCTGCTCGCCGCCGACCTGACGCCAGTCGACGGCACCGCGCCGGAGCCGCAGCGACGCGCCGTGGCGGCGGTCGTCACGACCTTCCTCGACGTCGTCGCGCAGCTGCCGACGCTGGGGATCGCGGGCGAGGCCCCGGCTCTGCGCGGCGGGCGCTACGCGGCGGTCGACGACAGCCGCTTCGCGGTCCGGGGCGCCCGCGTCGTCCGCGACGTGCGGACCAGCGGCACGGTCGCGGTCAGCGATCGCGTGGTCGGCACGCTGCGCCTGTCGGGGACCGGCGTCCCGGAGGGGCGGCTGCGGGTCGTCCTCGGCGGCGACGGCCACGGCACCGCGACCGGCACCCTCGGCGGCGAGCCCGTCCAGATCAGCTTCGGAGGCTGAGCGATGGCCGGTGCCAGCGAGCCGATCTGCGACGCGGTCCACGTGACCGCGCGCGACGGGGTGCGGATCGCCGTCGACGTCTGGCGACCGGCCGCGCTCGCGGCCGGGGCGCGGATCGGCACGGTGGTCCGCGCGACCCGCTACCACCGGGCCAACGAGGGCGACGGCGTCACCGACGAGGCGCGCCGCTGGACCGGCTGGGGGTACGCGCTGGTCCTGGTCGACGCGCGCGGCAGCGGCGCGTCGTTCGGCGCGCGGACCGCCGAGTGGTCGCCGGCCGAGCTGCGCGACTACGACGACGTGCTCGACTGGATCGCCGTCCAGCCGTGGTCGAACGGCCGCGTCGGCGCCTACGGCCACTCCTACGACGCCAACGCGGCCGAGCTGATGGCGACGCTCGGCAACCCGCACCTGCGCGCGGTCGCGCCGCTCTTCGGCGACTACGACGCCTACGAGGACCTGACCTTCCCCGGCGGCGTCGAGAACCGCACGATGCTCGCCAGCTGGATGCACATGACCCGCGCGCTCGACGGGATCGCGGGCGCTCGCGAGGAGCTCGAGCGGCTGCCGCACGAGGTCGCGCTCGAGGTCGTCGACGTCAAGCCGGTCGACGGTCCCGAGGGACCCGGGCTGCGGGCCGCGGCGATCGCCGAGCACCAGGCGAACATCGACCTGCGGGCCGCGTCGGCGGCGATGGCGTTCAAGGACGATCACGTCGGCGAGTGGGGCTGGGAGCGGCGCTCGCCGTACCGCCGGCGGCAGCTGGCCGAGGCGGCCGGCGTGCCGATGCTGGTCGCCGCCGGCTGGTTCGACGCCGGCACCGCGAACGGGGCGCTCGCGCGGTTCCTCAGCCTCGACCTGCCGCTGGACGTCTACATCGGCGCCTGGAACCACGGGGCCAACTTCACCTGCGATCCGTTCCTGCCGGCCGATCAGCGCGGCGCGTTCGAGGAGCCGGAGCTGCTGGAGCGGGTCCGCCGCTTCTTCGACCGCCACGTCCGCGACGGCGAGCCGCCGCGACCGGGGCGGCGACTGCGCTACGCGACCCTCGGCGACGGCCGCTGGCGGACCAGCGATCGCTGGCCGCTGCCCGACACCGCCGACGAGCGCTGGTACCTGGGCGGGGGCGGCAGCCTGAGCCTCGAGCGGCCGAGCGACGACGGTCCCGACGCCGTCGACGCCCACCGGCCGGACCCGCGGGCGTCGGCCGGGGCCACCAGCCGCTGGGGAACCCAGGTCAGCGGCGGCGGCAGCGTCGTCTACCCCGATCGGGCGCAGGAGGACTCGCGGCTGCCGACCTACAGCTCGGCCCCGCTGGAGCGCGACCTGCACGTGGCCGGCGTCGCCACGCTCGTGCTCGAGCTGGCCGCCACGCGCGAGGACGGGACGCTGGTGGTCTACCTGGAGGACGTCGCGCCCGACGGCCGCGTCACCTACGTCACCGAGGGCCTGCTGCGACTGGCCTGCCGCGCGGTCGCCGAGCAGGACGCGCCCCACCGCCGGCTGCGGACCCCGCGCAGCTTCGCCCGCGCCGACGCCCGCCCGATGGTGCCCGGCCGCGCCGAGCAGGTCCGGATCGACCTGATCGCCGTCGTGGCGACGATCGCCGCCGGCCACCGCCTGCGGGTCGCGATCGCCGGGACCGACGCCAGCCACTTCGCGCAGCTGCCGGCCGACGGCGACGTCGTCTACGCGATCCACCGCGGCGCCGCCCGTCCCTCGTGGCTGGCGCTGCCGGTCGTCGCGACGCTGCCCGGCCCGGCCGCCGCGGTCCCCGACCCCGACCCGCCGACAGGAGCCCTCCGATGACGGCCACGACCCTCGGCGCGCTGCTGCGCGGCCAGGCCCGCCGCACGCCCGCGGCCCCGCTGCTGCGGTTCACCGGGACGACCCTCGACTACGCCACGGTCGATCGGGTCAGCGAGCAGCTCGGCCACGTCCTGGCCGGGCGCGGCGTCGGCCACGGCGATCGGGTCGCGCTGATGCTGCCCAACGGCCTCGAGTACCCGCTCGCGTGGCTGGCGCTGGCGAAGCTGGGGGCGATCGCGGTCCCGGTCAACGTCGGCTATCGCAGCGCCGACCTGGCCCACGTGCTGGAGGACTCCGGCGCGCGGACGGCGATCGCCACCAGCGAGCTGGCCGAGCGGATCCGGACGGTCGCGCCCGACCTGCAGATCGCGGACTGGCCCGAGCTGGAGCCGTCGATCGCGGCGGCCCCGACGACGCCGCTGCCCGCGCCGGGCGACGAGGATCCGCTGTTGAACCTGCAGTACACGTCCGGCACGACCGGGCTGCCGAAGGCCTGCATGCTCAGCCACGGCTACTGGCTGAACATCGCCGAGCGCTGCGGCGAGCTGTTCGAGCTCGAGCCCGGCGACGTCTGCCTGACGGCCCAGCCGTTCACCTACATGGACCCGCAGTGGATGACGGCGGCGATGATCGCCTGCGGCGGGGTGCTGGAGATCCTGCCGCGGTTCTCGGCCTCGACCTTCTGGCGCTCGGTGGCCGACAGCGGCGCCACCGTCACCTACCTGATCGGGACGATGCCGCTGCTGCTGCTGCGCCAGCCGGAGGACCCGGTCGAGCGCGAGCACCGGCTGCGGCTCGTGGTCTGCTCGGGGATCGTGCCGGAGCTGCACGCCGAGTTCGAGCGGCGCTGGAACGTGCCGTGGCGCGAGGCCTACGGGATGACCGAGACCGGCGTCGACCTGGCGGCCGAGCGCGGCGATCGCGAGAGCGTCGGCAGCGGCTCGATCGGGCGGCCGGTCCCCGGGAAGCAGGCGCGGATCGTCGACGCCGACGACCGGCCGCTGCCCGACGGCGAGGTCGGCGAGCTGGTGGTCCGCGGCGGCGCGATGATGCGCGGCTACTGGAACCGGCCGCAGGAGACCGCGCGCACGATCCGCGACGGCTGGCTGCACACCGGCGACCTCGCGACCCGCCGCGAGGACGGCCGCTTCTGGCTCGTCGGGCGCCTCAAGGACATGATCCGGCGCGGGGGCGAGAACGTCGCCGCGGCCGAGGTCGAGGCGGTCCTCGCGACCCACCCGGACGTCGCGACCGCAGCGGTGGTCGGGGTGCCGGACGCGCTCCGCGGCGAGGAGGTCAAGGCCGTCGTCCAGCGCCGCGACGGCGCCGCCGTCACCGCGGCCGAGCTGCACGCCCACGCCGGCGAGCGGCTGGCGCCCTTCAAGGTCCCGCGCTACTGGTCGTTCGCCGAGACGCTCCCGCGGACGCCCTCGGAGCGGATCGCCAAGCACCTCCTCGACCGCGAGCCGGGCGATGCCTGGGACGCGCGGGCGGAGGCGGCCCGATGAGCGCCGCGGGGACGACCGTCACCTGCGGGTGGCCGACCGACGCGGTCGCCGAGCTGACCCTGCGCCGGCCGCACCGGCACAACGCCGTCGACGAGCAGCTGGTCGAGGACCTCCACGCCGCGCTCCACGAGGCCGAGCTGGGTGGCGCGGCCGCGCTGCTGCTGGTCGGCGAGGGCCCGTCGTTCTGCTCCGGCCACGACCTCGCCGCGCCGGCGATGAGCGCCGAGGACACCCGCCGCCACGTCGAGCGGCTGCAGGACGTCAGCCGGATCCTGCGGGCCGGCGTCCCAAGCGTCGCGGCCGTCCACGGCTACGCGCTCGGGGCCGGGTTCGAGCTGGCGCTCTCCTGCGATCTGGTGGTGGCCGCCGAGGACGCGCGCTTCGGCCTGCCGGAGGTCCCGATGGGCCTGGCGATCGGCGGCGGGGCGTCGGCGGTCCTGGTGCGGGCGGTCGGCGCGCAGCGGGCGCGGCAGCTGGTGCTGCTCGGCGAGCGCTTCGGCGCGGCGCGGGCGGCCGAGCTGGGGCTGGTCGTCGAGGTCGCGCCGCTGGCGGCCGCTCGCGACCGGGCGCTGGCGCTCGCGCAGCGGCTCGCCGAGCAGCCGCGCGAGGCGCTGGCGGTGGCCAAGCAGCTGCTGCAGGCCGTCGACGACGACGAGTTGGAGCCGGCGTACGAGCGGGAGACCGAGGCGATGCTCGCCGCGGCGGGCTCGGCCGAGGCGGAGGGCGCGGCGCGGACGTTCGCCGCCGCCAAGCGAACAGACGAGGAGCGGGGCCGATGACGATGGGACACGAGGGCGCGACGCGGCGCCAAGCGCTGCTGCGGGCCGGTGCCGGCGGGGCGGCGTTGCTGACGCTGCCGGGGCTGCTGGCCGCATGCGGCAGCGACGGCACGGGAACCGCCTCGCGCGGTCGCGGCGTCGGCGGCGCGGGGCGCGACAGCGAGATCGACTCGATCACGTGGTCGGTCCCGGAGCGCCCCGAGACGCTCGACATGGCGGCCGGCTACAACACCAACGGGATGATGGTCGCGGCGCTCGGGCTCGAGGGCCTGCTGGGCCTCGACGACCAGCTGCGGCTGACGCCGTTGCTCGCCGAGTCGTGGACGTCGCCCGATCCGCGGCGGACGGTCTACCGGATCCGCCAGGGCGTGCGGTTCTGGGACGGCAGCCCGCTGACGGCGGACGACGTCGCGTTCTCGCTCGGGCGCCACATCGACCCGAAGGTCGGGTCGCAGCTCGGCGGCTTCTACGGCAACGTCGCTGCGATCGAGGCCACCGGCCCGCTCGAGGTGACGATCCGGATGAAGCAGCCGGACGCGCTCTTCCCGCACGCGCTGGTCGAGAGCTTCATCGTGCCGAAGCGGCTGGCGCGGCGGCTGGGCCGCTCGCTCGGCCAGCCGGGGCCGCGGGTCAACGTGGTCGGCACCGGCGCCTACCGGATCACCCGCTTCGACGACGTCCAGGCGACGGTCGAGCGCAACGAGAGCTACTGGGGCCGCAAGCCGCTGGTCCGGCGGGCGGTCCTGAAGTTCGTCCCCGACCCGCAGGCGAACCTGCTGGCGGTGCGCGCGAAGGAGGTCGACGGGACCTTCGAGTACCCGCTGCCGCGAGCCCGCAACTGGGACCGCCTGCCGGGGGTCCGCACCCAGTACTCGCCGGGGCTGGCGGTGGCGTTCCTCTCCTTCGACCTCAGCAAGCCGCCGTTCGACGACCTGCACGTGCGGCGCGCGATCGCCCACGCGATCGACCGCGCCGGGATCGTGCGGGCGTTCCTCGGCGGCCACGGCCGGCCGGCGGCGGCGATCCCGGCGCCCGAGAGCTGGAGCGAGCTGGCGCCCCGGCGCGAGGTCGACGCGCTCTACGCGAAGATCCCGCAGTACCCGTTCGACCTCGACGCCGCGCGCCGCGAGCTGGCCCTGTCGGCCCACCCGCGCGGGTTCTCCACCGAGATCAGCTTCCCGGCCAACGCCCCGGAGCAGGGACGGGCGCTGGTCAACCTCGCCGAGTCGCTGAAGCAGATCGGGATCCGCCTGCGGGTCCGCGAGCGCTCGCAGACGGCCTGGCTGGCGGCGATCTACGCCCACGACGACCTGGGCATGCAGCTGCTGTCGCTGACGCCCGACTACGTCGACCCGGCGAACTTCATGATCGGCGTCTACCCGAGCGCCGCCGCGGTCAAGAACAACTTCAACCTGGCCAACTTCAAGGACCCGAAGGTCGACCGCCTGATCGCCGAGCAGGGCGCGACCAGCGATCTCCGCAAGCGGACCCAGGCGATCGCCGAGGTGCTGCGGATCTCGGGCGAGCAGCTGCCGTACTTCCCGCTCTGGTGGAAGGACACGCCGATCGCGCTCAGCGACCGCTTCGTCTACCAGGGCTTCAACAGCGTCTACTACGCGCAGAACTGGCTGGGCCGGATCCGCCTGCGAGCGTGAGGCGGATCGCGGGAGGCCCGTGGCCGCGCCCGCCGCTGGCGGGCCGGCCCGCTCAGAGGCGGACCGGCAGGGACTCGTAGGCTCGGACGCTGAACTGCGGTTGACAGCGCGGGCCCGAGGCTCCGGGGCGGAGGTTCGGGAAGCGCCCCAGCAGCTGGGGGAGCGCGACCCGCGCCTCGAGGCGAGCGAGCGGGGCCCCGAGGCAGTAGTGGATGCCCGAGCCGAAGGTCAGGTGGCGGTTGGGTTGGCGGGTGATGTCGAAGCGGTCGGGATCGTCGAAGTGCCGCGGGTCGCGGTTGGCGCCCGTGAGGCTGACGAACACCCACTGGCCCGCGTGCAGGGCCGTTCCGCCGACCTCGTAGTCCTCCCGCATCACGCGACCGATCCAGCGGAACGGCGGGTCGAAGCGCAGCATCTCCTCGATCGCCGAGTCGATGAGCGCCGGGTCGGAGGCGAGCAGCTCGCGCTGGTCGGGGTGGTCGAACAGGAGCTGCGTGCCGCCGGTGAGCAGGTTCATGGTGGTCTCGTTGCCGGCGACCAGCAGCAACGCGATCATGCCGGCGAGCTCGTCCCCGGTCAGGCGGTCGCCTTCCTCCTCGGCGGAGACGAGCAGGCTGACGAGGTCGTCGCCGGGCGCGGAGCGGCGCGACTCGATCAGCTCCTCGAGGTACTCGATGAGCGCGGCGCCGTCGTGGATCGCGGCGGTTCGCTCGTCGCCCTGGCAGGTGGGATCGAGCGGGGCGGAGAACCCCGTCGACCAGTCGCGGAAGCGGGATCGGTCCGCCATCGGGACGCCGAGGATGTCGCTGATCACCCAGGCGGGGAGGATGTCGGCGAAGTCGGTGACGAGGTCGATCTCCTGGTCCGGGGCGAAGCCGCTCAGGATCTCGTCCGTGACGCGCTCGACGGCCTCCCGCATCCGGGACGTGGCCGTCGGCGAGAAGGTGCGCTTGACGAGGCCTCGGAGCCGCGTGTGCACCGGCGGGTCCTGGAAGAGCATGACCTCGCCGAAGACCTCGACGTACCGCCGTTGCAGCGGGTCGCTCGCGTCGTGGATCGCACCGGGCGAGTCGGCGAAGCGCTCGCTCGAGAAGATCGTCGGCCGGCGCAGGAGGTCGGCCACGTCGTCGTAGCGCAGGACGAGCCCCCACCCGGTCTCGAGCAGGTGGACCCCGTTGGCGCTCTCGCGAAGCTCGGAGCAGACGATGTCCGCTCGCTCCGGAGGGGCGGTCAGCAGGTCGGTCGGCGTGGCCATCGTGTTCGGTTCCTCTGGGTCAATGATGCCTGGGGGCAGGAGCCGGCCCGCCTGCAGGGCCGGTCGGCTTGCGGCCGTAGGACGCCGGGATCAGCGGGAGCACGTCGCGGCCCGTGATCCGGATGATGTCCTGCGCGCGCTCGACCGGGCACGGGAAGAGCGAGACCGTGTCGGCGCCGGCGTCGAGCAGTCGCGTGATCTTGCGGGCGCACTCGGCCGGGTCACCGGCGACGGCGAGGTCGTCGACCCACTGCTCGGGCATCCGCCGCTCGACCTCGTCCGGGCCGCCTGCGGCCATCGCGGTCAGCTCCTCGGTGATGCCGTACGCACGGGTCACCGGGCTGTCCGGCCGTCCTGCCAGGTAGTAGGCGAGCCGGTGGCGCACGGCCGCCCGCGCCCGTGCCGGGTCCTCGTCGACGGACATGAACGTCAACACGTTCATGCCGATCTCGGCCGGGTCCCGGGACGTGCGGTCGGCGCCTTCGGCCAGACGCTCGCGCGCCCAGCGGACGTAGGCGACGCCGGCCATCACGGAGACGACGATGCCGTCGGCGACCTCGCCCGCGAGACGCACCATCTGCGGTCCGCTGACCCCCATCCAGACCGGCGGCGGCGCGTCCGGCAAGGGGTGCGTCAGCTTGATGCGATCGTAGGAGAAGGGGCCTTTCGTCGTGGTGACCTCCTCGCCGCGCAGCAGCCGGCGCAGGTTCTCGACTCCCGCTCGAACGGCCGCGAGCGAGGACTCCGGCGTCAGTCCCATCTGGGCGATCCAGCGCGGCAGGCCCAGGCCCACCGCGGCGGTCACCCGACCGGGGTGCATGCGCGCGAGCGTCGCCACCTCCATCGCGAGCAGCGCGGGGTGGCGCGTGACCGCCGAGACGATGCCCAGCCCGACGTCGATCTCGTTGGTCCGGGCGAGGATCGTCCCGGCGCTCGCGATGCCGCCGGTGAAGAAGTAGTCCTCCGAGACCCACGCCGCGGCGAACCCCAGCTGCTCGGCCAGCTCGCCGGCGCCCGGGATCTGCTCGGGCGTCAGCGCGCTGCCGAGGACGACGCCGACCGGCGGCCTCGAGATCGTCACGCCGTCGGCTCGGTGGTCGCCGTGGCAGCGACCGGCGCCGCGGCCTTGCGGAGCGCCAGCCCGCCGATCACCTCGACCACGCTGCGCGCGACCGTGACCGCGCCGTGGTGGCGGAAGTCGTAGTGCGGGCTGTACTCCGCGACGTCGAAGCCGATGAGGGGCACCGGCGACTCGGCGACCATCGTGCGGAGCGCGAGCATCACCTCGCGGGCGGTCATGCCGGCGCCGTCGGGGAGCTTCTGCCCCGGCTGGAAGGCCGGGTCGATCACGTCGACGTCCAGCGAGACGTAGAGCGCGTCGACGTCCGCGGTGGCGGCCCGCAGTGCGTACCGCGCGACCTCGACGATGCCGTCGCGGTCGATGTCGGCCATCGTCCGGTAGGGGATCTCCAGCGCGTCGACCACGGCGTCCCAGCCGCCGAGGGTCTTGCCGCGGATGCCGATCGGGCAGAGGTTGGTCGGATCGAGCATCCCGCTGCGGAAGGCGCTGTACCAGAAGGCGCTCGCGCCGATCTTCGGCTGGTCGGCGACGTCGAAGTGGGAGTCGAGCACGATCGCCCCGATGCGCAGGTCCGGTCGCGCCGCGTGGACGCCCGCGAGCGCCATGCCCGTGATCGTGTGGTCGCCGCCGAGGGTGATCGGCACCGCGCCGGCGCGGACGACCTCCGCAACCGCCTCGGCGGCCGTGTCCCACGCCTCCTCCATCGTGCCGCCGCGGACGTCGGCGTCGCCGACGTCGACGACCCGCAGGTGGTCCGTCAGCTTGACGCCGATCTCGGGGATCTCGCCGCCGGAGAACCCGAGGCTGTAGGCGAGCGACCCGACGCGGATCGCGGCGGGAGAGTCGTAGGCGCCATGGCGGGGACGCATCGCGTCCGGGTTGGGCACGCCGGCGGTGCCGCGGAAGAACTTCCGGCGGTGGTCGATCTGGACGATGCCCTCGTAGGGCAGTCCGACGATCGCGACGTCCGCTTCGATCGGCGTGCCCAGCGGCTGGAAGGGCGCCTCGATGAACGTCGGCACGTCGAGCGCGATGGCGGTGTCGTACGACATCCCGCCGTCGAGGGCCACCGGGGCCACCTCGGTCGTCTTGTTGCCGGCCTTGGCGGCGGCGTCGGCGTAGCGGCGTTCCAGCTCGTCGATGTCCATGCGAGTTCCCTCGATCGGCTTCGGACCCGGGGGATCTAAAGCGGTTTATGCATGAGCTATACCATGCGGTCGAGCGCGACGTCAAACGGCTTGCCGGCTGGATGTGAAGCGGTTTAGTCTGACTCTCGTGACGTTCTCGATCCTCGCCGTCGACCACGAGGCCCAGGAGATCGGCGTGGCCGTCTGCTCGCACTGGCTCGGGGTCGGGTCGATCGTCCCGCGGATTCGCGCGGGCGTCGGCGCGGCAGTGTCGCAGTCGGTCTCCGATCCGGCGCTCTCCGTTGCGCTGCTCGACGCGGTCGAGCGGGGGCGCGCGCCTGTCGAGGCCATCGCCGACATGGTGTCCCGGGACTCCGCCCGGGCCTTCCGCCAGCTGGCGGTGATCGACGTCTCGGGGGCGACGGCGGCGCACACGGGCGCCGGCTGCGTGCGGTTCGCGGGCCACGAGGCCGCGAGCGGGCTGTCGGTCCAGGGCAACCTGCTGGCCTCGGCGGACGTCCTGCCCGCGATGTCCGCGGCCTTCGCGGGGGCCGCCGGGCCGCTCGGGCGGCGGTTGCTGTCCGCGCTCCTCGCGGCGCAGGGGATCGGCGGCGACGTCCGGGGGCGACAGTCGGCGGGGCTGCTGGTGGCGCCCATGGGCGGCGAGGGCTGGCGGACGCTCATCGATCTGCGGGTCGACGACCACGCCGATCCGCTGGCGGAGCTCGGGCGCCTGCACGACCTGCGCGACGCGTATGCCGCCGCCAAGCGCGGCGACGAGCGCGCGGCGGCATCGGACGCGAGCGCCGCGATCGAGCACTACCTCGCCGCCGCGGAGCTGGCGCCGCAGAGCGCGGAGCTGCTGCTCTGGGCGGGACTCGCGCTCGTGGGCAGCGGCGCTCGCGACGCCGGCATGAGCCGGGTACGCGACGCGCTCGATCGCCAGCCGGCGCTCGGCGAGCTGCTCCGGCGCCTCGATCCCGAGATGGCCCCGGCGGCGCCCGAGGTGCGACTTGCGCTCGATCTGCCAAGCGATGCGAGCGGCGGATCCCAATCTGGGTATGGTGACTCTAAAGCGATTTAGAACGGAGCGCTCGAAGTGAGCTCGACCCCACAGATGACAGCTGCCGGATCGGGCGCTGGGAGCCGTGCCGTGCGAATGGCCCTCGTGCTCCCCGTCGCCTACGACGAGGTCTTCCTCGAGAAGATCCGGGCCGACTACCGATCGGAGGACCTCGGAGTCGAGGTCAGCTACCGGTTCCCGGACGCCGCCCCGTCGGTCATCGAGACGGCCGCCGACGCGCGTGCCGCCGAAGAGGGCGTGCGGCGAGCGGTGCTCGACGCGGTCGCGGATGGTGCCGACGCGGTCCTGGTCACGTGCTTCTCCGACCCCGGGGTGCGAGCCGCCGCCTCGGCCGTGCCGGTCCCCGTGATGGGAGAGGGCCGACCGACGATCGCCGCGGTCGCGGCGCTCTTCGAGCGGTTCAGCATCCTGAGCTCGCAGTCCAGCACCACCGACGCCAAGGCGAACGTGGTCGCCGAGCTCGGGGTGGCGAGTCGTCTGCACTCGGTGGTCGGCATGGACATCCCGGTGCGCGAGCTGACGCCTGCGCGCGCCGACGACGTCGCCGCGCTGATCGAGCGCGAGGCGCGATCGGGTGCCGACGCCGTCATCCTCGGCTGCACGGGGCTCGAGGCCGGATTCACCGCGGCGGTCCGCGAGCGCCTGGACGAGCGCGGCGCCGGTGTGACCGTCGTCGATCCGGCGGAGGTCGCGGGCCGGGTCCTGCTGGCGGCGGCGCTGTCCTCCGGTGCGCCCCGATGAGCGCGGACATCCGGCCCACGCTGCTCGCGACGGCCGTGGACGTCGAGGACTTCGTCGCCGGGACGAATCTCCTGAGCGGCGCGGGGGGTGCGCCGAACGAGGCGCTCGAGCACCTCGGGGAGACGCTCGCGGAGGGGTACGAGATCGGGTGGCACGACCTCGACGTCCTCGACGACGACGACCTGGTCGTCGCCGCCTGGTACTCCGGCTCGGTGGATCCGGACGTGTGGCGCGAGCGGGACCGCCGCGAGGCGGAGTTCGGCCTCGAGCGCCGGGTCCGCCGCCCGCTGGTCGCGGCGATCGAGCAGCTCGAGGACCGCCTCGGTCGTAGGGCGGCCGCGGTGATGCCGATCGAGATCGGCGCGTCGAACACCGCCGCGGCGCTCGACGCCGGCACCCGGCTCGGCCGGATCGTTCCCGACGTCGACTGCGCCGGGCGCGCCATCCCCGCGTTCGACTGCACCCTCGCGGCCGTCGCCGGGCTCGTCAGGCCGCCGCTCGCGCTCGTGGACTACTACGGCGACGTGGTCGAGGTCGTCGAGGCCGCCAACGTCGGCCGCCTGGAGGCGATCGCCAAGATGGTCGCGGCGGCGACCCTCGGGCGCGTCGGGAGCGCCGGGCTGGCGATGTCTGCGTCGGAGGCCAAGCGCCACCTCCCGCGAGGGACGCTGAGCGCGTCGCTCGCCGCGGGACGTGCGCTGCGGGCGGCGCGAGCGGAGGGCGGTGACGTCGTGGCGGGCCTGGTCGCCCGGCTCGATGGCGCGATGGCGCTGTTCGGCGGCGAGTTGGTCCGAACGGAGTGGGACAACGCGACCGGCTACATGGTCGGCCACCACCACATCAGGGGGACGGGGGACTGGGCGGGGAAGGCGATGAGGATCTTCTTCCAGAACGAGAACCACCTGGCCTGGATCGACGGACGCCCGGTGGCGATGAGCCCCGATCTGATCGAGATGGTCGACGCGCGCTCCGCCGAGCCGCTGGTCAACACGTTCCTCGACGTCGGGCAGGAGCTGGCGGTGCTCGGCATCCCCCGGCGACCCGAGCTCGCGTCGCCCGGAGGGATCGCGGCGATCGGCCCGGCGCGGTGGGGTTTCGACCTCCCGTACGCCCCGTTCCAGGACCTCTGCGGGGATAGTCTGCGACCGTGACGCCAAAGAGGCCAGGCCGCGCCGTCGCGGCACCGAAGGTCATCACGATCCGTGATGTCGCCGAAGCCGCAGGGGTGTCGACGGCGACCGTCTCGCACGTGTTCTCGGGACGACGTCCGGTATCGGCGAGCGCCGCCGAGCGCGTCCTCGAGGTCGCCGAGGAGCTGGGGTACCGCGCGAACACCGTGGCCCGCGGCCTGGCGACCGGCCGCTCCTACATCGTCGCCCTGCACCTGCCGTTCGAAGCGGGCGACATCGTGAACGCGCCGTTCCTGGCGTCGATCCTCACGACGATCTCGACCACGGCGTCGGAGGCGGGGTACGCGTTCATCCTGATCCCGCCGGACGAGCAGCTGGCGACCGCGCACGTGAAGTCGTTGATCGCATCGCGCCGGATCGACGGGGCAATGCTGCTGGACCCGCTGCCGCCGGGGACGCTCCGCGAGGCGCTCGACGCCGCCGGGCTGCCGGTGGTGACGATCGGCCGGACCGAGGGCCGCGATGACGACGTCTGGGTCGATGGCGACCTCGACGCGCAGGTCGGCGACGCGCTCGGCCACCTCGCTGCTCGCGGCTACGAGCGCCCTGCGCTGCTGATCGCGGCCGGGGGCGCGGTCTTCTACGAGCATCTGCGAGCGCGCTACGAAGCGCGCTGCGCCGAGCGCGGCTGGGCGCCGTGCGTGATCGTGGCCGAGGCGTTGACCGAGGACGCTGCCATCCAGGCGCTCATCGGCCGCCTCGACGATCTCGACTCGCTGTTCTGCGGCAGCGACGTCCTCGCCAGCGGCGCCCTCCGCGCGCTGGTGGCCGACCGCGACGGCGCGGGACTGCAGAAGGCGGTCATCGGGATCGGCGACTCCTACCACGCACGGCACGCCCGCCCGCCGCTGACGTCGATCGACACGCGCTCGGGCGACAAGGCACGCGCGGCGACCGAGCTGCTGCTGGGGCTCATCGAAGGGCACGAGCTTCCCGAGCGCCACGTCACCGTCCCGCACGAGCTGGTGGTCCGCGGGTCGACGCCGCAGCGCGTGCCCGCCTGATCCCCTTGACATCCGCCGATGCGACGGACTACTGTCCTCTAAAGCGGTTTACATCGAGAAGGCATCGGGTTCCGCTCCAATTCCATTCGCCTGGGCTAAACCGCTTTGCACCGTCGACAACGCGGGCGAGCATCGGGACCAATCAACGTGAGGTGCGCGACGATGAGACGCAGGTCAACCCGACAGGCAGCCGTGCGGTTGCTGTGCGGTCTACTGCTGGTGAGCGGAGCCGTGGGCGTCAGCGCCTGCGGCAGTGACGACGGCGGCGGCTCCACCGAGGCGGCGACCGCCACGACCGCCGGATCCTCCGTGGTCGCGGCGGCCCGGAAGACCGTCGAGGCCCTGTCGGGGCCGGACGGCACGTACACGTCGCCCCCGACCTCGGGCCCGAAGGCGACGCCGGGCAAGAACGTCTGGGTGATCGGGTTCGGCAACCTCTCGCCGGCATCCGTGGCGCTCGAGAAGGAGTGGAAGGGCTCGCTGGCGCCGGCGCTCGACTGGAACGTCAAGTACGTCGACGGCAAGAGCGACCCGAACGCCTGGCTGGAGGGCATCCGCAACGCGGTCAACGCCCACGCGGACGGCATCGTCACGCAGTTCGTCGATTGCGCGTCGGTCAAGTCGGGCCTGCTCGCGGCCAAGAAGGCCCGCATCCCGGTGATCTCGATCAATGGCGCGGATTGCGACGACACGCCACTGTTCACCGCGGTGACGACGTCGAACTACGGCTCGCTGGACGAGGCCAACGCCGCCTACGGGAAGATCCAGGCGGACTGGGTGATCGCGGACAGCGACGGCAAGGCCGACGTCGTGGCGATGGAGAACGTCGAGACGTCTGGCACCAAGCTCTGGACGAAGGCCTGGCAGGACGCGATGGCCAAGTGCGAGGGCTGCTCCACGGACTCCGTCACCTGGTCGTTCGCCGACCTCGGGCCGAAGCTGCAGCAGAAGACGCAGCAGGCGCTCCTCAAGAACCCCAAGGCCGACTACGTCTTCGCGCAGGTCGACGACGCCATCACGGCGGGGATCGCCTCCGGCGTCCAGGCCGCGGGCAGGAAGGCCAAGATCGTCGGGTTCGACTGCGACCCGAACGTCCTGAAGCTGATGAAGGCCGGCAAGGTCGCCGCCTGCTTCACGGCGACGCCCACCTGGCCGGCGTACTCCGCCGCCGATGGCCTCGTGCGGGCCTTCGCCGGCGAGCAGCCCGCGAAGGACAGCGGGCGCGGCCTGATGCTGGTCACCCCCGACGTGAACTTCCCGTCGGACCTGTCGAAGTACCCGGAGCCGGCGATCGACTTCCGGAAGATCTACCAGGCCACCTGGGGCGTGGGCTGAGCCATGGTCGCCGCGCTGACGGTGAGCGACGTCTCGAAGAGCTACGGCCCCACGAGGGCGCTCGACCGAGCCTCGCTCACCGTCGAGCGCGGGACCATCCACGCCCTGCTGGGCGGCAACGGCTCCGGGAAGTCGACGCTGATCAAGATCCTCGCCGGGGTCGTGAAGGGCGACAGCGGAACGGTCGCGATCGGCGATGCCGCGCTGGAGGCCTCGGCGATCACGCCCGCGCGGGCAGCCGCCGCACGCTGCTTCTTCGTCCACCAGGACGCCGGAGTGTTCCCGGAGCTCAGCGTCGCGGACAACCTGCACCTCGGCCAGGGCTTCGAGACCACCGGCCTGCAGCGCATCAAGTGGCGAGCGGTCCGGCGCCGGACGCGCGAGATCCTCGAGCGGTACGAGATCTCCGCTGCGCCCGAGACGCTCGTCGCCGACCTCGGGCCGGCGACCCAGGCCAAGCTGGCCATCGCCCGCGCGCTCCAGGGAACCGACGGTGCGACGGACAGCGTGCTCGTGCTCGACGAGCCGACCGCACCGCTGCCGGCGCACGAGGTCGCCCACCTCCTGACGGCGCTGCGCCGCTACGCCGACGCCGGCCAGTCGATCGTCTTCGTGACTCACCGGCTGGCCGAGGTCTGCGAGATCGCCGACCGGGCGACCGTCCTGCGCAACGGACGCGTCCTCGCCGACCTCGAGCGACACGAGATCACGCCGGAGCGGCTGACCGACCTGATCGCCGGCGGCCCCGAGTCGGCGGACCCGCCCGCCCGGGGGGCCGCGCCCGAGGACGCGCCGCCGCTGCTGCGCGTCACGGGACTGTCGGGCGGACGGATCGAGGACTGCAGCCTCGACCTGCGCGGAGGCGAGATCCTGGGCCTGGCCGGCCTGACCGGATCGGGGCGGACCACGCTGCTGCAGCTGCTGTTCGGGCTGATCCCCCGCCGCTCGGGCGAGGTGACGCTCTCCGGCGAGCGGCTCGCGCCGCGCGGGCCGCGGGACGCGATGGCCGCCGACCTGGCCTACGTTCCCGCGGATCGCAAGCGCGACGGGCTCTTCCCCGGCCTCTCGGTCAGCGAGAACCTGGCGATGGCGGTCGTCCCGCGCTATTGGCGCCACGGCTGGCTGCGCCGCGGCGACGAGCAGTCCGACAGCCGCACGCTGATCGCCGAGCAGGGGATCAAGACCGAGTCCGAGCGCCTGGCGATCTCGGCCCTCTCCGGCGGCAACCAGCAGAAGGTGATGCTGGCCCGGTGGCTCCGCCGGGAGCCCAAGGTGCTGCTCCTGGACGAGCCGACGCAGGGCGTCGACATCGGCGCCCGTCGCGGCATCCACGACCTTCTCCGCGCGGTGGTGCAGCCCGACGTCGGCGCGATCGTCGCCTCGTCCGACGAGGACGAGCTCGCTGCCGTGTGCGACCGCGTCCTCGTCCTGCGCGACGGACGGATCTGCGCCGAGCTGACGGCGCAGGACCTGACTGCGGAGCGCATAGCCCGATTCGCCCATGCCGACCCCCCAACGCGATGACCATCACCCCGAAGCTCGCTGCGCCCGAAGCCGCTGACGCCGGACCCGCCGCGGCGGAGAAGGTGCCAGGGGCGCGATCGACGGGGCCGTCCGTCGCCGGCGTCCTGGAGGCCTACGCGCTCGTCGTCGTCATCGCGCTCTTCATCGTCTTCTTCTCGCTCCTGCCCGAGACGTCGGAGACGTTCCCGACCAGCGCCAACTTCCAGGCGATCTCGGGCAACCAGGCGGTCATCGCGATCATCTCGCTGGCGGCGCTCGTCCCGCTCATCGCCAATCAGTTCGACCTCTCCGTCGGGGCCACGGCCGGGCTCGCCGCGGTCTTCTCGGCCGATCTCATGGCGGACGGGACCTCGATCGTCGTGGCGATTCTCGTCGCCCTCGCGATCGGGGGCGGCATCGGCCTGATCAACGGCCTGCTCGTCACCCGCGCCCGCGTGAACGCGGTGATCGTGACGCTCGGGACGTCGACGGTGCTCGGCGGCGTCATCGCGATGAAGACGAACGGCGAGACGATCGTCAACGTCCCCTCCAGCGTCATCGAGTTCGGCACGGCCAACACGCTCGGGATCCCGCGCCCCGTGCTCGTGCTCGTGGGGATCGCGATCCTCGTCTACTACGCCCTCGAGTACACCCCCTTGGGCCGCTACCTCTACGCGATGGGGTCGAACGAGGACGCCGCGCGGCTGGTCGGGCTGCCGACGCGCACGACGCTCACCGCGAGCTTCGTCATCGCCGGCATGCTCGCGGCCGCCGGCGGCGTGCTGCAGGTCGCGCGCTCGGGGGGCGCCGATCCTCGCGTCAGCGCCAACTTCACGCTCGCCGCCCTCGCGGCGGCGTTCCTGAGCGCGGCCGCGATCAAGCCCGGGCGCTTCAACGTCGGGGGCGTCCTCGTCGCCGTGTCGTTCCTCGCCGTCCTCAACGGCGGACTCAACCTGGCCGGGGCTCAGCCGTACGTCAACGACTACGTCAACGGCACGGCGCTGGTCGTCGGCGTCGCCCTAGCCGCGTACCTCGGGCGCCGGCGGCGGGGCGCCACGGACGGCTAGCCGCGCGATTGACAACTGACATTGGCGTCAGTTAGGGTCGCTTCCGCTGGTGCTGGCGGGGGTCCTGGCCGTCGCCAACACCAGCGCTCCGCCACGGACGTGGTCCACGGGACCGTCGTGCGGGGAATCTCGAGGGAGGACTCGATGACCGCTGGTTCCAGGTTCCTGCGCCTTGCGGCGCTTGCCGTGCTGTCGTGCCTGGCCTGGTGCGTCCCCGCGCAGGCGTCCCCGGTGCAGAGGACGGGCTACATCACGATGTCGGACGGCGTGCAGCTGCGCTACGCGGCGGTGCTCCCCGCGGCCGAGGGCCGGTTCCCGGTCGCGATGAAGTACGACGGCTACTGCGAGGGCACCGCGCCGCTGGCGTGCAACGACGTCGACAACGCCAAGTCGCTGCTGGCGGCCGGCTACGCGGTCGTGGGCGTGGCCGTGCGCGGGACGGGCTGCTCGCAGGGGACGTTCGACTTCCGCGCGCCGAGCGAGAGCACCGACGGGGCGGCGGCGGTCGAGTGGGCCGCCCGCCAGCCGTGGTCGACCGGCAGCGTCGGGATGTTCGGAGACTCGTTCCCCGGCGTCACGCAGCCGCGGATCGCGGCGCTCCACCCGAAGGGCCTGAAGGCGATCGCGCCATGGCAGATCGTCGACGACGTCTATCGCGACGCGGCCTATCCCGGCGGGCTGGCGAACGGCGAGTTCGGCGTGCTGTGGGGCCTCCTGAACCAGCTGCCGGTCTCGACCCAGAGCAACCTGAACGGCCTCGCGGCCGGCGATCCGCAGTGCGCGGCGAGCCTGCTCCAGCAGCTGGTCACCAACCCGCTGAACAACATCGTCGTCGGCGCGATGCTGCATCCCTACATCGACGACTACTGGCGGGCGAAGGCGGTCGGTCCGGCGGCCAGCCGGATCGCGGTGCCGACGTTCGCCTGTCAGAGCTGGCAGGACGACGAGACCGGCAGCCTCAGCACCTCGACGCTGTGGCCGCGGCTGAAGCGGGACCGGACCTGGCTGCTCGGCACCAACGGCTACCACGCGATGTGCGTCTTCTCGACGCGGATCGGCAACCAGCTGGTCCGCTTCTTCGACCGCTTCGTCAAGGGCGAGCGCAACGGCTTCGAGCAGACGCCCCACGTGCAGATCTGGCACGAGACGACGAACGCCAGGAATCCCGCGCCGACGTGGATCACCAGCGGCACGAGCTGGCCGCTCCCGACCCGGACCGAGCGGCTCCACCTGGGCCGCGACGCGGCGCTGACGGCGGCTCCCCCGCGGGGCGCGGAGCCGGCCGACCGCTTCGCGTCGCCGACGGCGTCGGTCGGCACCGACAACGGCATGGTGTTCGGCCAGGGCAACCGGCTGTGGAAGGGGAAGGGCGATCCTGCCGGGGCCGTCGCCTACACGACCCCCAGGCTCGCCCACGCCGCCGAGCTGCTCGGCCCGGCCAGCGTCGACCTGTGGCTCCAGTCCACCAGCAGGGACACCGACCTGCAGGCCACGATCACCGAGGTCCGGCCCGACGGCCAGGAGCTCTACGTCGCCCGCGGGTGGCTCCGGACGGCCCAGCGCAAGCTCGACGAGCAGGCGAGCACCGCGACGTTGCCGGTGCAGACCCACCTGCGCTCGGACGTCCAGCCGCTCGTCCCGGGCACGCCGACGCTCGTGCGCGTCGCGGTGCTGCCGTTCGACCACGTCTTCCGCGCCGGGTCGCGGATCCGGCTCGTGATCGACGCGCCCAGCCAGACCGGCGGCTGGAACTTCGTGCCCAACACGGACCTGGGCACGAACCGCATCCTGCACGACCCGGACCATCCCTCGCGGATCGTCGTCGGGACCGTCCCCGGAACGAGCGCGCCCAAGCGCCACTCCAGCTGCGACACGCTGCTCAACCAGCCCTGCCGCCCCGACGCGTTCCCCGGGTCCGCCCCGCCCGGCACCCTGGACTGGCCGCGCGCCGCCGCCCCGCCGGCGGCGCCCACGGCGCCGCCCGGGCGTCCGAGCGTCCGGGTCACGCAGGTCAGCGCCACGCGGCGGGGCCTGCGCGCGTCGGGTCGC
>NZ_AGUD01000029.1 GCF_000240225.1 Patulibacter medicamentivorans | reverse complement strand
GCGGACCAGCCCGGCCAGGTCGCCGTCGGCCACGCCGCCGAGCGCGTCGGCCACGACCGTGCCGTCCGACAGCGCCGGAGGCAGCGCCCGCAGGACGCGGTTGAAGTCGCGGGCGCCCTCGCCGCGGAGGCCGCCGGCGAGCCCGCGGACGGCACCGCGGAACGAGCGCCGGGTGTCGGCGTCGAAGGTCGACAGCACCTCGTCGGCGGCGACGTGGATCGACGTCGCGCCCGGCGCGAGCGGCTGGTCGCCGAGCGGCGGCGCACCCGGGGTGCCCGGATCGAGGTCGAAGAAGAAGTTGCCCTCGAGGAACAGCCGCGGGCGCAGCTTCAGGGTCGCGTCGCGGCGGACCACCAGATCGGGATCCGAGAGCTCCATCGTGACCTCGGCCATCCCGTGCCGCCCCGGCATCGGCCGCACGTCGGTGACGTGGCCGACGTCGACCCCGGCGACCCGCAGCTTGATCGCCGCGTTGGCCCGGATCGCGCCGGTGTCGCGCATCACGGCGGTCAGCTCGCGCGGGCCCTGGCCCGGCAGCGGCCCGCGGAAGATCATGTAGACGGCGACGGCGATCACGACGATCAGCCCGGCGCCCCAGCGCAGGCGGCTGCGCTGCTCGCGACGGGCGTCGTCGCGGTGGTCGCGGCCGCGCGATCGGCGGATACTCATCGCGGACCCTCCGGGGTGCCGGCCGGCGGGCGGGTGGTCGGGTTGCGGGGCGCGACCGGACCGGGCCCGGGACCGAAGTCCTGACCGGGGCGGTAGAGCTCGTTGCCGATCCCGCAGCCGTTCGGCGTGGTGCTCGGGTACGGGTTGTCGTGGAGCGTCGCCGAGGTCGCGGGGCTGCGCAGGACGTGGGTGATGTCGACCGACGCCTGGGCCCGGAACCAGTTGCCGTACTGGTCGCCGTCGCCGAGCGTGCTGGACACGTTGCGGGCGAACAGCGTCACGTAGTTGCAGCGGGCCTGGACCAGTTGCAGCTCGTCGACGACCGGGCGCAGGTCGCGGCCGCCGCGGGTCAGGCGGTCGAGCGTCGTCGTCGTCGCGGGACGATCGAGCGCCCCGTCGAGCGACGCGATCACGGCCTCGAACTGGCGACCGAGGATGCTGCCGCGGCGCAGCACCGGGATGCTGCGGCGGGCGGCGATCCGCAGCTCGCGCGCCGCCGGGCGCAGGGCGCGCACGCCGGGACGGATCTCGCGGGCGAGGGCCGCGGTGTCGCGCAGCACGGGGCGCAGCGCGATCGAGGCGCGGCGGGCCTCGTCGAGCGTCGGCGGGCTGGCGCGGAGCGTGCCGACGATCGCCTGCCGCTCGTCGGCCAGCGCCGCGAACGTGGTGGCGGCGTCGCGCAGCGCCGGCTGGATGTCGGACGCCCGCGGCCGGATCGCCTCGAGCGCGCGGGCGGCGCCGCGCAGGAAGCCGCCGAGGTCGGTCGCCGGATCGGCCAGCACCCGGAAGGCGTGGGTCGCCGCCGCCTCGGTCCCCGGCATCCGGTCGAGCGCGGCGTTCAGCGCCGGCCCGCGGCCCGCGAGGCCGTCGGAGCTGCCGGTGATGATCTTGCGGACGCTGCCGCGGATCCCGGCGTCGAAGGCGGCGGTGACCTCGTCGAGGTCGGTCGACGCGCTGGTCCGCGCCTCGGCGATCGTGCCCCCGTCGGGGATCCCGGCGCGGCTCTCGCCCGGCATCAGCTCGACGAACTTGGCGCCGATCACGCTGCGCGGCCGGATCCGGGCCGTCGTGTCGCGCGGCAGCGGGCGGACGTCGAGGTCGAGCGCCAGCCGCAGCACCGCGTACGGCGGACGGCCGTCGCGGCCGGGCTCGGCGTCGATCGCGTTGACCTGGCCGACCCGCTTGCCGGCGATCCGGACGTCGGTCCCGGTGGTCAGCTTCTTCGCGTCGGCGACCTGCACGTCGACGTCGTAGGTCTCGACGAACGGCAGGCCGGAGTTGGCGTTGTAGGAGATCACCAGCGCCACCAGCGCGATCAGGACCGCGGCGGCGCCGACCAGCACCGGGTTGGCGGCGAGCGAGGCACGGCGGCGGTTCATCGCGCGGCCCTCCGCGAACGGGCGCCGAGCGCGGGCGGGTCCTGGCGCAGGGCCTGGCGGACGCGCGCCCGGTAGCCGGCGGCGGACTTGGCGACGCGGCCCGCGGTCTCGTCGGCGAACCGCCCCTCGCAGCTCGGCACCGGCGTCGCGCTGGTGAGCGTGCAGAGCATCGGGATGATCTGGACCGGGATCAGGTGGGTGCGGGCGTCGAAGCGTGACGTCGAGAGCGCGCCGGCGTAGGCGAACGCGCTCAGGTACTCGGCGGCGCCGCTGTCGCGGAGGCTGCGGGCGACCGCGGTCGCCGCCGGCACCGACGGGGCCAGCGCGTCGACCGTCGTCATCAGCCGCTGCAGCTGCGGCGCGGCACGCCGCAGCCGCGGGGTGCTCACGCGGGCCGCGTCGCGCAGCCGCCGCAGCGCGGGACGGGCGCTGTCGGACAGCGGTCCCACCTGCCGCATCAGCCCGGTCAGGTCGGGCGAGGCAGCGCGCAGGTCGGCGACCGCCGGGGTGGCGTCGCGACTGGTGGCGGTCAGGTCGGCCAAGGCGGGCCGCAGCTCGCGCAGCGCCGGAGCGAGCCGCCGCAGGGTGCGGTCGAGATTCGCCCGCTCGCCGCCGGTCGTCTGCAGGAAGCGCCCGCCATCGCGGGAGAAGGCGGTCAGGTCGCGGCGGCCGCGGTCGAGCGCCCCCAGCACGTCGCCCGAGGCGTCGACGGTCCGCGCCAGCGCGTCGCGGTCCCGCTCCAGCACGTCGAGCGTGCGCCCGATCTGGCCGAGCGCCGGGTTGGCCCGGCGGATCGCGGCGGCGATCTGCGGCCCGCGGGCGGCGGTGCCGGCCCCGATCTCGTTGAGCAGCAGCTGCAGCCGGACGTTCGCCGGCTGGCCGAGCATCGCGACCACGAGGTCGAGGTCGACTGGGCTCTGCGTCCGCCGCAACGGCACCGTCGCGGCGCCGCCGCGGGCCGTCAGCGCCGGCGCCGACGGGGTGCCCGGATCGCAGTCGACGAACCGCTCGCCGATCAGCGACTGCGGCAGCACGCTGCAGGTCGCGTCGGCGCGGAAGGGCAGGAACCGCGGATCGACCCGCATCGCGACGCGGGCGCGGCGGTCGCCGGTCAGCGTGACGTCGGTGACCTTGCCGACGGTCGCGCCGGCGATCCGCACGTCCTGTCCGGGGCCGGCGAAGGAGGCGTTGGCGAAGATCGCGTCGACCCGGCCGCTCGCGGTCGATCCGCCGTCCCCGCCGCAGCCGGCGACGGCGATCAGCGGCAGCAGGGCGGCGACCGCGCGCCAGCGGCGGGTCATCGTCCCCGCCCGTCGTCGAGCCTGCTGCAGCGCCCGCTGACGCCGGCCGCCCACGGCCGCGTCCCGTCGGCGGAGGTGCCGGCGGCGCCGCCCGGGCAGCGGACGACGTTGCCCGACTGGTAGCCCCCGAGCGTGTTGCCGCCGATCGCGCCGAGCAGCGGGTCGAGCAGCTCGGCGAGCGGGGCGATCAGGTCCGGCAGCGCGGCCGAGTTGACGATCGGGCTGATCCGCCCGACGTGGCCGATCGCGTCGTAGTTGGTCCCGGCCCGGCCGCCGAACGCGCCGAGCACGCCCGAGACGAGGTCGGGGGTGAACGGCCGCAGCCCGGAGACGACGGGGGCGACGCCCTCGGCAGCGCGGGTGGTCTCGCGCAGCGCCGGGGCCGCCCGCTCGGCGAGCGCCGGCAGGCGCACGAGCGCGTCGTCGAGGACCGGCAGCGTGCCGTCGAGGTCGCGCAACAGCGGCCGCAGCTCGCGCGCGGTCGGCTGCGCCAGCCGCAGCGTCCGTGCCAGCCGCGGAGCGATCGGCTGGGCCGCCCGCGCCACCGGCCGGGCGTCGCG
>NZ_AGUD01000030.1 GCF_000240225.1 Patulibacter medicamentivorans | reverse complement strand
CGGCGACGACGTCGAGCGGCTGGGGCGGATCGCGGACGGCGTCGTCGTCTTCGACAGCGAGCAGGGGCGCGTGCGCCTCGGCCTCAGCCGGCGGATCGCCGAGCACGCGGGCGCGCGGCTGCTGCCGGTCGGCGTCCTGACCGGCGAGCCGCTGGCCGGGGAGCCGCGCGGGACGCGCCCGGCGGTCGGAGCCGGTCGATGATCCCGCGTCCCGTGGTCGCGGTCGCGGGCGGCCCGGCGCTGCTCGAGCCCTCACGGGCCCTGCGCGACGCCCTGACTGCCGTCGGCGCGGCCGTCGCCCCGGTCGACCTGGTGTCCGACCACGCGCTGCCGGCCGGGACCGGCGCCCTGATCCTCGGCGACGGCGCGCCCGTCGCCCATGCTGCCGCCCTCGGCGCGAACGCGTCCCTGCGTGACGCGGTCGTGGCGCTGCACCGGGCCGGCGCTCCGATCGTCGCCGAGGGCGCCGGCGTCGCCTACCTGGCCACCAGCCTCGACGGCCACCCGATGTGCGACCTGCTGCCGGCCGTCGCCGGTCCCGGCCCCGGCGGCGTCCCGGGCCCGGTCGAGCTGATGGCGGCGACCGACGGGCCGCTGCACGCGATCGGCGAGAAGCGGGTCGGCCAGCCGTCGGCGGCCGTCGCGCTCGACGTCGGCGCCGGCGAGGCACCGGCCTGGACGATCGGCCGCCGGCACGAGGGCTGGGCCGCTCCCGGCCTCCACGCCAGCCTGGTCGTCGTGCCCTGGAACGCCGCCCGCGCCAGCCGCTTCGTGGCGGCGGCGAGCGGGAGCCCGCGGTGAGCGACGGACCGGTCCCGACCCCCGCCGGCGGCGAGCCCGCCGCCGGCCGCGTGATCTTCGTCGGCGCCGGCCCGGGCGCGGCGGACCTGCTGACGCTGCGGGGCGCCCGCGTGCTGGGCCAGGCCGACGTGGTGGTCTGGCCGCGCAGCCTGGTGCCGCCGGAGGTGATGGAGCACGCGCGTCCGGACGCCGAGGTCCTGACCAGCGACGACCACACGCTCGAGGACGTGATCGCGCTCTTCTCGCGCGCGAAGCTCGAGGGGCTGACGGTCTGCCGGCTGCAGTCCGGCGACCCGTCGCTCTACGCGACGCTGCACGAGCAGATCAACGCCTGCCGGCGGATGGACCTGGCGTACGAGATCGTCCCCGGCGTCGGCTCGCTGTCGGCGATGGCCGCGGCCCTCGGCCAGGAGCTGACCGTGCCCGAGGTCGCCCAGTCGCTGATCCTCACCCGCCGGGCGGTGCGGGTGCCGATGCCCGACAACGAGCAGCTGGTCGACTTCGCCCGCCACGGCGCGACGATGGCCCTGTACCTGTCGGTCCGGCGCCCCCGCGAGCTGCAGGCCGACCTGCTCGAGGGCGGCTACGCGCCGGACACGCCGACCGCGATCGGCTACCGGGTCTCGTGGCCGGACGAGCGGATCATCCGCTGCCGCCTCGACGAGCTGGCCGCCACCCTCAAGGCCGAGAGGATCACCACCCAGGCGCTGATCGTGCTCGGCCCCGGGCTGCGCGACGACGAGCAGGAGCGACGCTCCCACGTCTACCGGCCGACCTACGGCCACCGCTACCGGCGGCTCGGCAGCCCGGCGCGGTACCGGGAGGGCGATGGCGGGCCGGCGGCGGACGGCGGGCCGGCGGCGGGCACCCCCGAAGCGCCCTAGGAACCCTGGCCGATCGCGGTCTCGGCGTCGTCCGCATGGCGACACTGCGATTCGCCGTCCTGGAGGCGTCCGATCGCCGCCTCGCGGTGAGGTGGCCGGCGAGACGGCGATCCTGCGGGACCCGTATCGCCCCGCCGCGCCCGCCAGCCGGCAAGCGGCAGCCGCTGCGGCACCGATCAGCCCCGCCCGGCGGCTCGACCATCGCCGCCCGCGCAACGCCGGCCCGTCAGCCCTCGCCCGCCGACGCGACCGTCGCCGCCCGCTCCCGCCCGCTACCTGATCGCCTGCACCCCGGGCGGCTTCGAGCGCTACTTCGCCCGGCTCGCCGCCCAGATCGGCGGCGAGCAGCCGCCGGCCTGGGCGCTCGCCGACTACCCGCAGACGACGGTGGTCGGCCCGCCGATCGCCAGCGGTGCGCGCTGACGCGACTCAGCCGGCCGGCGCCACGGCGAACGCGACGTGCGACGTGACCGGGAAGGCCACGCCCCCGTCGACCGCGAACGGCTCGAGCGCCGCGGCGACGTCGGCGTCGACCGCGGCGCGCGCCGCGTCGGGCGCCGCCGCGAAGAGCGGCGCGATCGGTCCGGCGCTCACGGTGCGCGAGCCGAACGCGCTCCGCGACGAGAAGCGGGCCGTCATCGTCACCTCGTCCGACGAGACCTGCGCGAACCCGGCGTCGCGCAGCAGCGCCTCGAGCGCCACGCGGTCGAGCACGAACGGCGAGCGCATCATCTCCCCGGCCTCGCCGCCGACGTGGCGACCCAGGGCCTCGGCCAGCGCGTCGAAGCCCGCGTTCCCGTCGATCGGGCCCCAGCAGGCGATCGCGACCCTCCCGCCCGGGGCCAGCGCGCGGCGGAGCTCGCGCAGCGCGGCCGCCCGGTCCGGGAAGAACTGGAGGCCGTGGTGGCAGGTCGCGACGTCGAAGGCGCCGTCGGCGACCGGGAGCGCGTCGGCCGGCCCGACCCGGTAGTCGATCGGCGCGGCGCCGTCCGGAGCGGTCTGGGCGCGCGCGACCGCGACCATCGGAGCGCCCAGGTCGACGCCGGTCACCTGGCCGTCCGGGCCGGCGGCGGCCGCGGCCGCCCGGCTGACCGCGCCCGTCCCGCAGGCGATGTCGAGCACGCGATCGCCGGGGCCGATGCCCGCGTCGGCGACCAGGCGCTGCCCGAACGGCGTGAACATCCCCGGCACCAGGAAGTCCTCGTACACGGCCGGGCCGCTGCCGCCCTGCGCCGACCAGTCCATCGAGCTCATGGACCGACGGTACGCCCCGCCTGACGTGCCTCTTCGAGGCCGGGCGGCGGTGGCGCGGTCCCCGAACCGACGCGCGCCTTGACTTCAAGCGCACTCGAACCGCCATCATCCATCCGATGCGGTTCCCTGCCCTCACCCCACCTGCTGCTCCCGGCCCGACCGAGGCCCGGGCGTGACCGCGCTCCAGGTCAGCGACCTGACCAAGCGCTACCCGACCGGCACCGAGGCCCTGCGCGGCGTCTCGCTCGAGATCCAGCCCGGCGAGTTCTTCGGCCTGCTGGGCCCCAACGGCGCCGGCAAGTCGACGCTGATCCACTGCGCCACCGGCCTCGCCCGGCCGACGTCCGGCTCGATCCGGATCTTCGGCCACGACGCCGTCGACCACTACGAGCAGGCGCGGATCGCGGTCGGCCTGGCGCCGCAGGACCTCAACATCGACTGGTTCCTGACCCTCGAGGAGACGCTCGACTACCACGGCGGCTACTTCGGGATGCGGCGGAAGGAGCGCAAGGAGCGGATCGCCGAGCTGCTCGACGCCTTCTCCCTGACGGCCAAGCGCAACGACCGCACCCGCACGCTGTCGGGCGGCATGAAGCGGCGGTTGATCCTGGCCCGCGCGCTGATGCACCGCCCGAAGCTGCTGATCCTCGACGAGCCGACCGCCGGCGTCGACGTCGAGCTGCGGCTGGAGCTGTGGCACTACGTCCAGCGGATCAACCAGGAGGGGACGACGATCCTGCTGACGACGCACTACCTGGAGGAGGCCGAGCAGCTCTGCGATCGGATGGCCTTCATCAACGACGGGCGGATCGTGGCCGAGGGCACCAGCGACGCGCTGGCCGCCCAGTACGGGGTCGCGAGCCTCGAGGACGCCTACCTGGAGCTGGTCGGGCGCAAGGAGCTCTCGCGCGGGATCCTGGCCGGCGACAGCGGCGAGGCGACCTCGTGAGCGCCGCCCAGATCCGGTTCTTCACGCTGCTGCGGCGCGAGGTCAACCGCTTCCTCAAGATCAAGCGCCAGACGATCGGCGCCCCACTGCTGGAGACGTTCCTCTACATCTCGGTCTTCGGCGCCGCCCTCGGCTCGCGGATCGACAAGCTGCACGGGATCGACTACGTCGTCTTCATCGTGCCCGGCCTGATCCTGATGGCGTGGGCGATCAACGCCTTCTCGAACAACTCCTCCTCGATCCTGCAGCAGAAGTTCCAGCGCGCGATCGACGACCAGCTCTCCTCGCCCGCCTCGCCGGCCGAGCTGCTGCTGGCCTTCTCGCTCGGCGGGTTCCTGCGCGGGATGCTGATCGCCAGCCTCACGTTCCTGGCCGCGTCGGTCCTCACCGACCTGCCGGTCGAGCACGTGCTGGTGCTGATCCCGGCGCTGTTCCTGGTCGGGATGTTCTTCGCCCAGCTCGGGGTGCTGGTCGGGATCCGGGCCGAGCAGTTCGACGACGTCGCGTTCGCCCAGACGTTCATCCTCCAGCCGCTGATCTTCCTCGGCGGCGTCTTCTACTCGGCGACGCTACTGCCGGAGCCGTTCTCGACCCTGACCCACTTCAACCCGATCTACTACATGATCGGCCTGGTCCGGTACGGGTTCCTGGGCTACTCCGAGGTCAACGTCGCGCTCTCGCTGATCCTGCTGACCGCGGTCACCAGCGCGCTGTTCCTGCTCAACCTGCGGCTCTTCCGGAGCGGCTACAAGCTGCGGGCCTGAGCGAGCGACCGGCCCAGGGCGGGTACGCGACGCGGGAATCGGCCGCCCTACCCGCCCGCCGGCCGCCGCACCAGGTAGGTGTCGAAGATCCAGCCCTTGCGCTCGCGCGCCTGCGCCCGCACCCGCACGATCTCGTCCTTGACGTCGGCCAGCCGGCCGGAGATCAGGATCTGGTCGGGGCTGCCGATGTAGGCGCCCCAGTAGATCTCGGCGTCGGGGTCGTCGATCCGCGCGAAGGCGAGCTTGGCGTCGAGCATCACCACGACGTCCTCGCCGTCGGCGAACTGCTCGGCCAACCGCCGCCCGGGCGTGATCCGGATCGTCCCGCCGACCTGGTTGAGGCCGATCCGGTGGCGCGCGGCGAGGTCCTGGACGCTGCTGATGCCGGGGATCACGTCGTGCTCGAAGGCGACGTTGCCGCGGGCGAGGACGTCGTCGATCACCCCGAGCGTGCTGTCGTAGATCGCCGGGTCGCCCCAGACCAGGAAGGCGCCGCGCTGACCGTCCGCCAGCTCGTCGCCGATCAGCCGCTCCCACTGGTCGGCGCGGCGCTGGCGCCAGTCGTCGACGACGGCGCGGTGGGCGTCCGCGGACCGGGCTCGCGGGGGATCGACGACCTCGACCGTCCGGTACCCGTCGCCCTCGACGTAGCGCTGGAGGATCTCGCGGCGGAGCGCGACGAGGTCGTCGGTGTCGCCGCCCTTGCTGATCACGAAGAACACGTCGACCGCGTTCATCGCCCTGATCGCCTGCACCGTCACCTGCTCCGGGTCGCCGGCGCCGATGCCGATGATCGAGACGTGTCGCACCGCGGTCCTCTCGTCGCTCGCGTGGCCGCCCCGGCGGGACCGGAGCGGGCCCCACGCTACTCTGCGGGGCGATGCCGCCGCCCTCGACCGCACGCTCCCGGTGAGCGGCGCCGCGCACGGCGGCAACGAGGAGCTGCTCGGCCTCGACACGCCGCTGCACCGGCTGCCGCCGCAGTGCAAGGTGGCGGCGCTGGTGCTGTTCGCGGTCGCAGTCGCCCTGACCCCGACCCACGTCGTCTGGCCGTACGCGCTGCACCTGGGGATCGTGCTGGCGGCGGCGACCGTCGCCCGGGTGCCGCCGCTGGACCTGGCCAAGCGGCTGGTGATCGAGATCCCGTTCGTGCTCTTCGTGCTGCTGCTGCCGTTCGTCACCCAGGGCGACCGCACCGACGTGCTCGGGATCCCGATGGCGGTCGAGGGCCTGTGGACCGCGTGGGCGATCGTCTCGAAGGCGACGCTGGTGCTGCTGGCGACCGCCGTCGTCGCCGCCTGCACCCCGCCGGCGGCGATCCTGGCCGGGTTCGAGCGGCTCCACGCCCCCCGCGTCCTGACCGCGATCGCCGGCTTCACGATCCGCTACGTCGAGGTCGTGCTCGGCGAGCTCGGCCGGATGCGGATCGCCCGCATCGCCCGCGGCGACGACCCGCGCTTCCTGTGGCAGGCCCGCGCCGTCCTGCGGTCCTCCGGCACCCTGCTCGTCCGCAGCTTCGAGCGCGGCGAGCGGGTCCAGCTGGCGATGATCAGCCGCGGCTGGGACGGCGGGACCCCGCCGGGCCTGCTGACGACGCCGGCGACGCGGGTCGAGTGGCTCGGGACGCTGCTGGTGGCGGCGCTGGCCGCGTCGATCGCCGTGGCGGCGCGGGTCGGCTGAGGCTCGCGAGCCGTCCGCCCCCGGCCGCGGCGATCACCCGGCCGGGTCGACGCGCTCCAGCTGGTTCCAGCCGACGAAGCCGCGCTCCTCCATCAGCTCCTCGAGCCGGTGCCAGGCCGGCGTCATCTCGACCGTCACGGCGTCGACGAGCGCGGCCAGCGGCCCGTCGAGCTGCTCCTCGGTCTCCGCCTCGGCGCGATCCAGGATCCGCGCCAGGCGGTCGGCCAGCGCCTCGAGCCGGGGGTCGTCGGGCGCGGCATCGATGCAGGCCGAGATGCTCCGGTAGAGGTCCTGGAACTCCGGATCCTCGAGGTCGGCGGTCTTGCCCGCGATCCACTCCTCGATCTGGTCCGGGTAGTGGGCCGACACCAGGATCCAGCCGTCGCGCTCGAGCTCGAGCACCCGCCGGTGGACGCCGAGCTCGCGCAGGCGCTGCAGGTAGCCGACCACCACCGGCGGCAGGGCCAGGCTGTCGCCGGCGGCGAGCCGCGCGATCCGCCGGCGGTGCTGCTGCCGCTCGCGGATCTCGGCCCGGATCCGCTGATCGATCTCGGCGACCGCGGTGGCGAACTCCTCCTCGTCGGCCTCCAGCAGCTGCTTGACCCGCGACAGCGGCACGCCGGCGTCGGCCAGCGTGCGGATCCGGATCAACTCGATCACCGCCGCGGCGTCGTAGCGCCGGTAGCCGGAGCGGTCCCGCTCCGGCTCGGCCAGCAGGCCCTTGGCGTGGTAGTGGCGCACCGCGCGGATCGTGACGCCGGCGTAGGAGGCGAGCTGGCCGATCGTGAGCACGGGCTCAGCCTGCCGCACGGCGGCGGTAGAGGCGACGGGACCAGAGGTAGCCGGCGAGCCCGATCGCCACGCACCACGCGACGGCCAGCAGCACCGTGCCGCCATCCGGGCTGCCGTCGAGCAGCCCGCGCAGCGCGTCGATCACCGGCGTGAACGGCTGGTTCTCGGCGAACCACCGCAGGCCGTCCGGCATCGTCTCGGTCGGGACGAAGCCGCTGCCGACCAGCGGCAGCAGCATCAGCGGCATCGGCAGGTTGCTCGCCGTCTCGACGTTCGGGCTGACCAGGCCGATCGCGATCGTCAGCCAGGTGAGCGCGAGCGACAGCAGCGCCAGCAGGCCGGCCGTGGCCAGCCAGTCGCCGGGCGACGCGCCCGGGCCGAACCCGAGCGCCAGCGCGACGGCCACGACGACGACCACGGCGACCGCGGTCTGGATCAGGGCGCCGAGCACGTGGCCGGTGAGCACCGAGACCCGTGCGATCGCCATCGTCCGGAAGCGATCGATGATCCCGCCGGTCATGTCGGTGGCGACCGCGATCGCCGTGCCGAGCGACACGCTGACGACGGCCATCAGCACGATCCCCGGGGTGATGAAGTCGAGGTAGTCGCCGCGGTCGCCCGCGGAGACCCCGGGCAGGCCGGCGCCCATCGTGCCGCCGAAGACGTAGACGAACAGCAGCAGGAACACGAGCGGCTGCCCGATCAGCATCAGGGTCAGCGAGGGATAGCGCGCCATGTGCCGCAGCTGGCGGCGCAGCATCGTCAGGGAGTCGCGGACGGCGTAGCTCATGCCGCCACCTCCGCCCGCTCGGCGTCGCCCGTCGTCGGACGGGTGAGGGCGAGGAAGACGTCGTCGAGATCGGGCGTCCGCAGCGCGATCGCGGTGACGGCGTCCTCGGGAACCGCCTCCAGCAGCCGCCGGACGGCGGCCGGCCGGCCGTCGCTCGGCACGGCCAGCGTCAGGGTCTCGGCGTCGGCGACCCCCTGCGGGATCCGCTCGGCGAGCCGGTCGAGGGCGGCGGCGTCGGCCACCTGCAGCTCGACCTGGCCGCCCGGGACCAGCCGCTTGAGCTGGGCGGAGGTGCCCTCGGCGACGAGCCGGCCGCCGTGCAGGACGCCGATCCGGTCCGCGAGCTGGTCCGCCTCGTCCAGGTACTGGGTGGTCAGGAAGACGGTCACGCCGCCGGCCACCAGCTCGCGGACGATCTGCCACAGCTCGCGCCGGCTGCGGGGATCCAGCCCGGCGGTCGGCTCGTCGAGGAAGATCAGCCGCGGGCCGTGGACGAGCGTCATCGCCAGGTCGAGCCGCCGCTTCATGCCGCCCGAGTAGCTCGCCGCGCGTCGATCGGCGGCGTCGACGAGGTCGAACCGTCGCAGCAGCTCGTCGACGACCTCCGTCGCCCGGTCCCGGTCGAGGTGCCCGAGGTCGGCCATCATCCGCAGGTTCTCGCGGCCGGTCAGCAGCTCGTCGACCGCCGAGAACTGGCCGGTGACGCCGATCGAGGAGCGCACGCCGTCGGGGTCCTGGCGGACGTCGTGCCCGCCGACGCGCGCGTCCCCCGCGTCGGCCGGGAGCAGCGTCGAGAGGATCCGGACCATCGTGGTCTTGCCGGCCCCGTTCGGGCCCAGCAGCGCGTAGACGGTTCCCGCGGGGACCTCGAGGTCGACGCCGCGCAGGACCTCGTGATCGCCGTAGGCCTTGGCCAGGCGAGCGACCGAGACCGCCGGCGGCGTGGGGGTCGTTGTCGTCATGGCGACATCGTCGAGCCCTGACGCAGGGTCAAGGTCAAGCCGCGATCGGGCGATGGGCGCCGCGGGCGTCCCGCCGCCGGCCCGGACCGCGCTCGGGCGCCGCCCCTCGGGACCGGGGGGCTACCCTCTGCCGGTGGCGATCCGCCGATCCGACGCCCGTGCCGGCACGGCCGGCCACCCCTCGCCCGACCGGCCGTCGCTGGTCCTGGTCGGTCACGGCTCGCGCGACGCGGACCACGTCGAGGAGTTCTGGGACCTCGTCCGCTTCGTCGGCGAGCTGGACCCGGAGCTGCACCACGCCGGCGGGTTCATCGAGCTGGCCGAGCCCTCCGCCGACGCGGCGATCGACCGCCTGGTCGCCGACGGCGCGACCGAGATCGTCTCCGTCCCGATCGTGCTGCTGGCCGCCGGGCACCTGAAGAACGACGGCCCGGCGACGCTGGCCCGGGCCCGCATCCGCCACCCCGGCGTGCGATTCCACATGGCGCGCGACCTGGGGATCGAGCCGCGGGTGCTCGAGGTCGCCGAGGACCGGATCGCCGCGACCCTCGGCGACGCGCCGCCGGCGAGCTCCGGCGTGGTGCTGGTCGGCCGCGGATCGAGCGACCCCGACGCCTCCGGCGACCTGGCCAAGGTCGCGCGGCTGCTGAGCGACCGTCGCGGCCTGCCGATCGTCGAGCCGGCCTGGGTCTCGGTCGCCGAGCCGCGGGTGCCCGACGCGCTCGAGCGCTGCCGCCGGCTCGGCGCGACCACGATCGCCGTCGTCCCCTTCTTCCTCTTCACCGGCGTCCTGCTGCACCGGATCTACGAGCAGGCGGCCGCCTGGGCCCAGGAGCACCCCGAGCTGACCGTCCGCGGCGGGCCCCACCTGGGCGCCGACCGGCGACTGGCGCGGGTCGCGCTGGACCGCTACCGCGAGGGCTTCCAGGGCGACGTGCGGATGAACTGCGACCTCTGCGTCTACCGGGTCACGCTGCCGGGCTACGACGAGAAGGTCGGGCTGCCGATCTCGCTGACTCCCCACGGCGACGCCCCCGCCGCGGGACGGCGACGCAACCGCCGGGCGACCCGCGCGCCCCAGAAGGCGCCGGCGCTGGCGCTCGCCGACGAGGGGCGGGCCGGCGACCGCGGCCGGGTCCGCTCCGGCCTGCCGACCGCCGGGCCCGGGGGATCGGCGGCCGGCGACGCGCGCGTGATGGTCGCCGTCCGCGATCTGCACTTCGCCTACCCCGACGGCTCCGAGGCGCTGACCGGCGTCGACCTGACGATCCGCGACGGCGAGCGGGTCGCGCTGCTCGGCCCCAACGGCGCCGGCAAGACCACGCTGCTGCTGCACCTCAACGGCGTCCTCCAGCCGCAGCAGGGCGAGGTCGAGATCGCCGGCACGCTGCTGACGAAGCGGACCGCCCGCGAGCTGCGCAAGCGGGTCGGGATCGTCTTCCAGGATCCCGACGACCAGCTGTTCATGCCCTCGATCGAGAGCGACGTCGCCTTCGGCCCCGCCAACCTCGGCCTGACCGGCGCGGCGCTGGAGGACCGGGTCACCGAGGCGCTGCGGACGTTCGACCTCGAGGAGCTGCGCGAGGTCGCCCCGCACCAGCTGTCGATGGGCCAGCGGCGGCGGGCCGCGGTCGCCGGGGTGCTGGCGATGGAGCCCGACCTGATGGTGCTCGACGAGCCGTCGTCGAACCTCGACCCCGCGGCCCGGCGCGAGCTCGCGGACGTGATCCGGCGGCTGCCGACGACGACGGTCCTCGTCACCCACGACCTGCCCTACGCGCTCGAACTGTGCCCGCGCTCGATCGTCTTCGACGCCGGCCAGGTCGTCGCCGACGGCCCGACCCGCGAGATCCTCGCCGACGAGGGCTTCATGCGGGCGCACCGGCTGGAGCTGCCGGCCGGGTTCAACCCGCTGGCGGCGTAGGCGCCGGCGCCGGCGTGCCGGCGCGCCGGATGCGACGTGCCGGTCGCCGGGCGACCGGCACGTGAGGGCGGTGGCGGCTCAGGTCGCGGCGAGGATCCGGCGAACGGCCTTCTCGCCGTTGCGCAGGCCGCGCTCGAGGGTCTTCTGGGCGGCCTGCAGCGAGCGCAGCGTCGCGAGGCTCGCCGCCCGCCGCGCGACCCGGGCGAGGCCGGACTCCAGCGTCCCGGTGCCCGAGCGGATGTCCCACAGGGCGCGCAGCAGCGACGTCCTCAGCGCCCGGCCCTCGGCCGAGTTGGAGCGGTCGTAGCGCAGCGCCGCGCGGAACGAGTCGACCTCGCGGCGGACGGCGCCCGCCGCCCGCGACGCCCGATCGGCACGGGCGCGATCGGTCGGCGCCTTGCCGTAGCGCTGGAGCGCGGTGCTGAGGGTCTTGGCCCGCGGCTCCAGCCGCTGGGCGTGCAGATTGACCGTCTTGACCAGGGTCAGGTCGTCCGCGGCCGCGGGAGCGACCGCCGGACCGCCGGCGACGGCGGCCAGGCAGGCGCCGGCGACGAGCAGGCGGCGGGCACGGCGGGCGAACGGAAGCGAGCGCACCCACCCGACGATACGCGGGCACCGTACGCATCCGCACGCGCCCTGGACGGACGTCCCACCCGATCCGGTTCCACGACGTCCACGATCGATGCGAACATGTGTTCGCATGCGGTGGGACGACCTGAAGCTCGACGGCGACGAGGAGACGCGCGCCCTTCCGGGGATGCGCGACCCGGCGGTGGTGCGTCGCTTCGACGCGCCCGAGGCGCTCGACATGCGCTTCTACGAGGTCCGGGCGAAGACCGTCCTCAACCGCGTCCCCGCACGATCCTCGATGCCGTTCGCGTGGACGGTGAACCCGTACCGAGGCTGCAGCCATGCGTGCACGTACTGCCTCGCCCGCCCGACCCACGAGTACCTCGACTTCGACGCCGGCCGCGACTTCGAGCGCGAGATCGTCGTCAAGGTCAACGCCCCGGAGCGGCTGCGGGGCGACCTGGCGCGGCGGGCGCGGACGCCGGCCGCGGCGGAGATGGTCGCGCTGGGGACGAACACCGATCCCTATCAGTGGGTCGAGTCGCGCTATCGGCTGCTGCCCGGCGTCTGGGAGGCGCTGCGCGACGCCCGCGTCCCGGCGTCGGTGCTGACGAAGTCGCCGCTGCTGCTGCGCGACCTCGACCTGATGCTCCAGGTCCGCGACGCGGCCGGGTTCGAGGCGGCGCTCTCGGTCCCGAGCCTCGACGAGCGGGCCTGGCGCTCGACCGAGCCGCACACGCCGCACCCGCGGACCCGGCTGGCCGCGGTCGCCGAGCTGAACCGGGTCGGGATCCCGACGGCGGTGCTCGCCGCGCCGCTGATGCCCGGGATCAACGACTCCGCGGCCCAGGTCGAGGCGCTGCTGGCCGCCTGCAGCGCGGCCGGCGCGGTCGCCGTGCGGGGGATCGGCCTGCACCTGCGCGGCAGCACGCGCCAGGTCTTCCTGGAGTGGCTGAAGGACGCCCGCCCGGATCTGGTCGACCGCTACGAGGAGCTCTACCGCCACGGCCCCTACCTGCCGAAGGCCGAGAGCTTGCGGCTGACGCGCTCGATCAGCGAGGACGAGCGCGCCGGCAACCGCCGCTGGGCGCCGCCCGCCAACGGGCCGGCGAGCGCGCGCTTCTCGTCCGACCGCGGCGACCGCCCCGACGGGCGCGGGACCGACGGCCGCGCCCTGCCGCGGCCCGGGACCGCCG
>NZ_AGUD01000031.1 GCF_000240225.1 Patulibacter medicamentivorans | reverse complement strand
CGCCCGGCGCGCGGACGGTCGCGCCGCCGCGGTCGAGCGCCTTCGGGGTCGCGAAGCGGTGGCCGTCGTCGTCGCGGGTGGTCGCGCGGACGACGTAGGGCTTGGTGCGATCGGCGGCGGCGTCCTGCTCGCCCCAGGCGACGACCGCGCGGCCGCCGCGGCCGACCGAGGCGGTCGCGCCGGGGAAGCCCGGGCCGCCGCGGCGCAGCGTCTGCGGGGTGCCGAGCTTGCCGGTGCGGACGTCGAGCGAGCGGACGAAGAGCCGGCGGGTGCTCTCGCTGGCGCCGCGCTGGTAGACGAGCACGGTGTCTCCGCCCTGGCCGGTGGCGAGCGCCAGCAGGCGACTGGACCGCGAGCCGCTGATCAGCTTCGGGGCCGAGAGCCGGACGCTCCCGGCCTTCGACGTGGCCTTGCGCCAGGACGCGTAGACCCGGACGACGCCGTCCGATCCGATGTCGCTCCAGGCCATCGCGAGGTTGCCGGAGGTCGTGCCCGAGATCCGTGCCGGCTCGTCGAGGACCGCGGTGGCCTGGTTGTGGGCCTTGCCGAGCGAGACCGGCGGCGCGCTGCCGACCGAGACGCCCAGGCGGACCTGGGGCAGGCTGATCGTCTTGGTCCCGCCCTTGCCGTCCGGCACCGTCCGACGGACCGTCCCCAGCACGGTCGAGCGGCCGTAGAGCAGCGTGTCCTTGCCGAGCGGCAGCGGATCGGGCAGCAGCCCGGCGATCGTCCGGCGGCCCTCGGGCCGGCCCGCGGCCGTGATCCCGAGCAGCCGCGTGTCGACCGTCCCGCCCTTGCCGGCGCCGCGCGCGACCACGACCCGGCCGCCCTCGCCGTCGACCGTCAGGCCGGCGACGCCGACGCCCGTGTCCAGCTCGACCGGCCCCGAGAACGCGGCCCCGGCCGCCGCTGGGACGGCGAGCGCGGAGAGCGCCAGCAGCGGCGCGAGACGGGCGAGGCGAACGGGGTGGGATGGCGACACGGAGGCTCCTGGACTGGTCGCCGCCCGTCGAGGACGGCGACCGATGGCGTCCGACGGTAACGCACGACCGGGGCCCCGCACGCAGGTACCCGCCCAACCCCTGTGTACGGCGTTGAGCGGGGGGAACTCAAATACCCGCGATGAAGTCGTCGATCGGGATCGCGGTCAGCGTCTCGAAGCTGCCGGTCCCGCGGGAGGAGAGCTCGAGCGAGACGCGGGCGATCGTCTGCTCGTCGGGCGCCTCGACGATGTTGACGAAGTCGTACTGGCCGAGCGTGGCCCACTGGGCGGTCACCGACGCGCCGAGCGCCTCGACCTCCTTGTTCACCTCGCGGATCCGCTGCGGGTTGTTCTTGATCGTCTGGACGCCATCGGGCGACAGGCGGGTCAGCAGGACGTAGGTCGGCACCTGGGTTCCCCTCGGGGTTTCGGTGGTTCGCGGGCGGTCGGGCCGCGGCGCCAGGGCGACGGCCGGACCTGACCGTGTTCTATCCGATCGCGCCCGTGGCGTGGGGCCCCCGGGCGCGGCGGGTGCGCGTGGACGGGACGTTCGGCCATCGCCGCGGCGCGCGCGGGTGGCGGGCCGCCCGCCGTCGCCTGCGTACGATGGGCGCCATGCCGAGCGCGCCGAGGTTCCGGGTCACCCGCGGGCGGGTCGCGATCGGCGTGCTGGTCACCCTGCTGGTGCTGCTGGCCGGCGGCCAGCTGATCCTGCCCGCGATCGCCGCCAAGGTCGTGCGCGACGACCTCGGCGATCCGGGGGCCGACGTCACGGTCAAGGCGTTCCCGGCCTGGAAGATGGCGCTCGGCAAGGTCGACTCGATCGACCTTCGCGCGGGGACCGTCAAGCGCTCCGACTCCGAGCTGTCGGACCTGTTGAAGCGCGCCAAGGAGGTCGGCCGGATCGACGCCACGATCCAGGCGATGGACGTCGGCGACTTCCACCTGCGCGACGTCCGCACCCACGTCGAGGGCGGCCGCGTCCGGGCCTCGGCCCAGGTGACGCTGGCCGACCTGCAGGCGATGGCCCCGGGCGGGGCGACGCTGACGGCGCTGCCGGCGGGATCCGACGGCGCTCCGCGGTTCCAGGTCTCGGTCAGCGTCTTCGGGACCCAGCAGCAGATCCCGGTCGCGGTCAGCGCGACCGAGGGCAAGATCGAGGTCGCCCCGGACAACGCGCTGGGGGCGGTCTTCCGGCTGACGGTGTTCCAGAACGACCGGCTCTGGATCGACGGGGTCCGCAGCAGCGTCGCCGGCCAGTCGGTCCGGATGGACGTGACCGGCCGGCTGCGCTGACGGCCGCCGCGCGCGACGACCCCGAGCGCGGATCTACGGCTCGAGCGGCCCGCGCAGCTGCAGCAGCCGGCGGTTGGCGGGCGTGTCGGGCAGCTGCTGCCACGAGAGCACCCGCTGCGTCGTCTCGCTCGTGAACGCCGGGCCCTGACGCCCGGCGATCTGCGCGCGGCCCTTGCTGCTGGTCCGGTACTCGACCGCCTCGTAGGTCGTGGTGTCGACGTAGAGCTCGGTCCGATCCTCGATCCCGGGCACCGCCGACTCGCCGTCGAGGTTGGCGATCACCAGCCGGTAGGTGCGGTGGCCGCCGATCGTCGCCTCGCCCTCCAGGCGAGCGTCGGTGCGGCCGCTGCGGGCGGCGGCCAGCAGCCGGTGGGCGTCGAACGCCAACCGCGGCACGCTCGCCGAGTTCCGCTCCGTGACGGTCTTCCCCGTCGCGGGGTCGTAGCGTTGCGACTCTGCCCCGGCGACCTCTCCCGCGACGGCGTAGTGGGTGACGTCCTCGGCACCGGGACGGCCGTTGCCGTCCTCCGAGCTCCAGCGGCGGGTCTGGAGGGTGCGGACGTCGAGCGGCTTGCCCTCCCCGTTCAGGCGGACCACGCCGGTCTCGTCCCGGGAGAGGCCGGTGCGGCCGTTCTCCTGGCTCCAGAACCGTCCCTCGATCCGTGAACGGATCACGACGATCGCGTTCGGCGGCGGCGCGGTCGCCGCGGTCGCGCGGTCGAGGACCTGCGCGAGGCCGGGACTGCCGGCCGGGGCGAGCGCGAAGGCGGCCGCGGCGCAGGCGCCGAGGGCCGGAGCGGCGATCGCGAACCCGCGCCGGCGGCGGCCGGACCGTCGCTGGAGCGCACGCTCGAGCCGCGGGCGATCGGGCTGCGGATCGTCGGCTCCGCGGCCGGG
>NZ_AGUD01000032.1 GCF_000240225.1 Patulibacter medicamentivorans | reverse complement strand
AGGCCCGCGCCGGATTCCCGCGCTCGCGCCGGCTGGCCGGCGAGCAGCCCGCGGCGGTGATCGCCGAGCGCGACGGCGACGCGGCCCGCCTGGCCCGCCGGGCGCGCGATCTGGCCGTCGACAGCGTCGCCGCCTGGGCGACGCTCGAGACGCCCGACGGGCGCTTCCGCGACCCGCTCTCCGGCGGCCGTCCGACGACCGGCTACGGCCGGGTGATGCTCGGCTACGCGCTGATGCGCGCCGGCCTGCTGACCGATCGCGAGCCGCTCTACGTCGCCGGGGCCCGCGCGCTCGCGCGGCGCAACCCGCCCTCCAGCCAGAGCTTCCGGGCGCTCGGCCTGCTGGCCACGCTCGAGCACGTCCCCGAGCCGCCGCGGACGATCCGTCGCGAGCTGACGCGCTACCTGCGCGGCTACCAGCCGACGGCGGCCAAGTCGGGCGAGGCGGGCGCCGCCGCAGGGGCTGGCCGCGACCGCCGGCCCTACAGCAACCTCAAGCTGGTCGAGGCGCTGTCGGTCTCGATGCTGCTGCGAACCGGCCTGCGCTCGACGGTGCCCGGGACGCGGCTCGCGAACCCGGCCGCCGCTCGCGCCTTCGTCCGCGCCGTCGTCGGGCCCGAGGTCGCCCGCGCGATCGGTCCCGACCTGCGGGCCCGGACGGCCGGCGGGCGGCTGGTCGGCGGGATCCTCTCCGACCCGCCGACCTATCCGCTGGCGTACCACGCGCTCTCGACCTGGGCGCTGGCGCGGACGGTCCGGGAGTTGGGGCCCGCCGCGCCGCCGTCCGCCCGCCGGAGCCTGCGGCGGGCGCTCGACGCGCTCTCGGTGCTGATGGCGCCCGACGGTCAGCTGGCCTGGTACGGCCGCGGCCAGAACCAGGTCTGGGTCCCGGCGATCGCCGCCGCCGCGGCCGCCGAGGGGGCGCGCGCGTTCGCCGCCGAGCCGGCCTTCGCGGGTCGGCTGCTGGCCGTCGTCGACCGGGCGCTGGAGCTGCTCCAGCGGCGCTACCGCCAGGACGACGGCCCGTTGCGGCTCGTCGACCAGGCCCCCGGCAGCCCGCTCCGCCGCGACATGGTCGGCATCGATCCCTACGCCGGCAACGTCGTCTACGGCGGTCTCGCGGCCTACGGGCTGCTCGAGGCGCTCGACGCGCTGGCGACGTTGCCGACCGACCTGCGCAGCGGGCGGCTGCCGGCCGACGACGACCTCCAGGTGGTCGACCCCACGACCTCGCACCTGGCGGTGGTCCGCCGCGGGCCGCTCTGGTTCGCGGTTCACGGGATCGCCCAGCACCGGCGCGACATCCGCTACGACGTCGGGCTGCTGCGGCTGGAGCGCCAGGACGGCGACGGCTGGCGCAACGCGCTCTCCCCGCGCCCGATCACGCTCACCGGCGACGCGCGCCTGCGCTCGGCGGGCCCCCAGGTCGTGATCGGGGGCGAGACCGGCTACCCGGTCGGCGAGCGGATCGACGCCCGGCGCGACGGGACGATCGTGGTCGGCGGCGGCTTCCGGACGCGAGCGGGCGCCTGGCTCGCCCGCGGCGTGCGGTTCACGTGGCAGCCCCGCGGCACCGCCCTGCGGCTGACGGTGTCCGGGCTGCCGGCGGGGACCACGGCGCTGCGGACGACGGTCTTCGCGCCGCGCGCCGGGCTGCGGCTCGAGGGACGCGACCTGGTGACCGCGGCGGGCCTGCGCGTCCGGTTCCCGGGCCCGGTCGGGCTGGCGATCCGCGGCGGCTTCCACAACGCGCCCGACCACGACCTGGCGGCCGCCGTCGCCCGCGTCGCGCCGCACGGGTCGAGCGTCGTGCTCGACTACCTGACCGGCTGAGCCTGGATCGGCCGCAGCGTCGCGGCGACCAGCGACCGGACCGTCTCGCGGACCTGGGTGGGGGAGACCGGGAAGAACCACGGCATCCCGCCCGGCAGCTCGCGGATGCCGTTGCCGACCCGCGCCAGGTGGGCCAGCCCGAGGATCTGCACGTACATCGCGTTGGCGTCGTAGTCGGGGTCGCCGATCGCGAACTCGCCGTCGGCCGCGCCGCGCCGCAGCAGCTCGACGGGCCGGTGCAGGGCCTCCGCGACCGCGCGGCCCATCCGCAGCATCGCCGCCTCGCTGATCCGCTCCAGCAGCTCGGTGCCGGGCTGGCGGAGCATCGTCATCGAGATGTCGATGAAGGCCGGGTAGCGGAGGCAGAAGTCGAGGAAGGTCTCGGTCAGGGCCAGGATCTGGCTGGCCGCGGGGCCGTCGTCCTCGATCGCGGCGAACTCCGCCATCAGGTCCTCGACGTAGCCGACGATCGTCAGCGCGAACAGCTCGTCCTTGCCCGAGAAGTGGCGGTAGATGATCGCCCGGTTGAGGCCCGCCTCGCGCGCGACGTCCTCGATCTGGGCGTCGTGGACGCCGCGCTCGTCGAACAGCGCGCGCGTCGCGTCGAGGATCTCGCGCTCGCGGTCGCGACGGCGGGCGGCGGCGCCGGGACGGCGGACAGCGGGACGCGGGGCGGCCATGGAGATCGATCCTACCGCCGGTTGCGGTCATCTGCAAACCTGGGTTACACTTTGCGTCATACGCGCGGTCCAGGCGACCGCTCGGGGCTCCGGCCCCGCGAATCTCCCCTTCGATCGTCCGAGGAACATCCGAGATGAGCAGCACTACCAGCGTCGACGTCATGGCCCTTGCGGGCGAGCTCGCGCAGGAGCGCATGAAGCCCGAGTGGTCGACCTTCAGCCTCGAGCTCAACGAGGAGCAGCGCGAGCTGCAGGCGTGGGTCCACGACTTCGCCGAGAAGACGATCCGCCCCGCCGGCGCCGAGTGGGACGAGAAGGAGGAGTTCCCCTGGCCGATCGTCAAGGAGGCCGCCGAGATCGGCCTCTACGGCCTCGACGGCACGCTGTCGATGTTCATCGACCCGACCGGCCTGCTGACCCCGATCTTCCTCGAGGAGATCTTCTGGGGCGACGCCGGCATCGGCATGGCGCTCCAGGGCACGGGCCTGGCCGTCTCGGCGATCTTCGGTCAGGGCACGCCGGAGCAGATCAACGAGTGGCTGCCGCGCTGCTACGGCAGCGCGTCGGACCCGCAGGTCGCCGCCTTCTGCTCGTCGGAGCCGAACGCCGGCTCGGACGTCTCGAACATCCGCACCACGGCCAAGTACGACGAGGCCACCGACGAGTGGGTCATCAACGGCTCGAAGTCGTGGGCGACCAACGGCGGCATCGCCGACGTCCACGTCGTGATCGCGACCGTCGACCCGACCCTCGGCTCGCGCGGGCACGCCGCCTTCGTCGTGCCGAAGAGCGAGATCAAGGGCATCTCCCAGGGCGCCAAGGTCAAGAAGCACGGCATCCGCGCCTCGCACACCGCCGACGTCAACCTCGACGACGCGCGCGTCCCGGGCCGCTACCTGCTCGGCGGCAAGGACAAGCTCGACGCTCGCCTGGCGAAGGCCCGCGAGGGCAAGACCTCGCGCGGGAACGCTTCGATGGCGACCTTCGAGGCCTCGCGCCCGGCCGTCGGCGCGATGGCGCTCGGCGTCGCCCGCGCCGCCTACGACTACGCGCTCGACTACGCCAAGGAGCGCGAGCAGTTCGGTCGCAAGATCATCGAGAACCAGGCGATCGCGTTCAAGCTCGCGAACATGAAGACCGAGCTCGACGCGGCCCGCCTGCTGGTCTGGCGCGCGTCGTGGATGGGTGCCGGCACGCTCCGCGGCGCCCCGCACAAGTTCGAGAACGCCGAGGGCTCGATGGCCAAGTACAAGGCCTCCGAGGTCGGCGTCAAGGTCACCGAGGAGGCGATCCAGATCCTCGGCGGCAACGGCTACACGCGCGAGTACCCGGTCGAGCGCTTCCACCGCGACTCGAAGATCATGACGATCTTCGAGGGCACGTCGGAGATCCAGCAGCTCGTCATCGCCCGCACGATCTCGGGCGTCCGCGTCCCGTAGCACGCGGGATCGGTCCGGCCGGCGCGCGGCGCCGGCCGGACCCGCGGCGCCTCGGTCAGCTGGCGACCGAGAGCGTCGTCTTGCAGGACGGCGCCTTGTCGGCGAGCGCCTTCGGCATCTTCGCCTCGGGCTTGACGTCGATCGCCTGGATCTTCGTCAGCGCGCCCTGGAAGTCGGCGATCTTCTTGACCCCGTCGATCGCGGCCGCGGCCTGCTCGACGGCGCCGTCGATCTTCTTCTGGTCGCGCTTCATCGCCGACTGGAAGTCGGAGTAGTCGTCCGGCGCCTCGATCTTGCTCAGCGTCGAGATCTCGTCGCGGGTGACGTTGAAGACCTTGGTGTAGATCTCCTTGATCTTCGGCAGGACGGCGTTCTGGTCCTTCTGCGCCTGCGGGGCGAGCTTCGTCAGCTCGCTCTGGAGCGCCTGGCCGCCGTCGAGCGCCTTCTTGCAGGCGCTCTCGTAGCTCTTGGCGTAGTCCTCCTTGCTCGGACCGCTGCCGCCGCAGCCGGCGAAGGCCAGGGCGGCCGTGGATGCGAGCACGGCGGGCAGGGCGACCGAGCGATGGAGCGTGAGCATGCGCGCCACCGTACCGACTGCCGGTCCGGCGGCGCGCAGCGGGGCGCGCCTACTTGGCGAGCGTGGCGCAGGCGGGCGCCTTCTTCTTCAGGTCGTCCGGCATGTCCTTGCTCTTGCCGAACTCGATCGCGTCGAGCTTGGTGCCGATCGTGCCGACCTCCTGGATCGTCTTGATCTTCTCGATCTCGCTCTTGGCCTTGGCGACCGCGTCCTTGCTGGCGCTGGCGTTGTCCTTCAGCGACTTCTGGAAGTCGGACCACTTGTCCGGCGCCTTGGCGTCCGCCATCACCTGGATCTGGGTGCCGAAGGTGTCGAGCAGCTTCACGGTCAGCGTCTTGAAGCCGTCGATCGCGGCCTGCGGGTCGGACGTCGCCTTGGTCTGCAGGCCCTGGGCGTCGGCCTGCATGCTCGCCACCGCGTCGGTGACGGTCTTGCAGGCCGCGTTGTAGGTCTTCACGTAGTCGGCCTCGTTGCCGCCGCCCCCGTCGCTGCCGCCGCAGCCGGCGACCCCGAGGGCGATGCAGGCCGCAGCGGCAGCGGCGGTGGTTGGGCGAAGGAGCATGCGCATGCGGGGACCGTACCGTGGGCGCGCTCGCCCACGCCGCGAGGTCCTAAGCTGCGATCGATGCCCGCGCCCTCGGACTCCCCGCCCGTTCCCGGGCTGCCCGCCGCCCGGGCCGGCCGCGACGTCGCGCTCGCGGGACTGACGACCCTCGGGCTCGGCGGTCCCGCGGAGCGGCTGATCGTCGCCGCCGACGAGCCGTCGCTGGTGGCCGCGGTCCGCGACGCCGACGCCGCCGGCCGGCCGCTGCTGCTGCTCGGCGGGGGCAGCAACCTGGTCGTCGCCGACGGCCCGCTGCCCGGCGACGCGGTGGCGATCCGGACCACCGGCGTCGAGGACCGCGAGGCCGGCGACGGGCGGGTGCTGCGGACCGTCGCGGCGGGCGAGGCCTGGGACGAGGTCGTGCGGTCGGCGATCGCGGACGGGCTCTGCGGCCTCGAGTGCCTGTCGGGGATCCCCGGGGCGGCCGGCGCGACGCCGATCCAGAACGTCGGCGCCTACGGCCAGGAGGTCGCCGAGACGATCGTCGCCGTGCGCGCGCTCGACCGTCGTGGCGGCGAGGTCGTCGAGCTGGACGCCGCCGCCTGCGCCTTCCGCTATCGCGACAGCGCGTTCAAGGGCCACGACCGCCACGTCGTGCTGGCGGTCACCTTCGCGCTCGAGCGCTCGCCGCTCGGCCGGCCGATCCGCTACGCCGAGCTGGCGCGGACGCTGGCGGTCGAGGTCGGTGCCCGGGTGCCGGCCGACGAGGTCCGCGACGCGGTCCTCGGGCTGCGCCGGGGCAAGGGCATGGTGCTCGACCCGACCGACCCCGACACCCGCTCGGCCGGGTCGTTCTTCACCAACCCGATCCTCGATCCGGAGGCGTTCGCGGCGCTCGAGCGGCGGATCGCGGCGGCGCTCGGCGACGACCAGCGGCCGCCGCGCTTCCCGGAGGCCGACGGGCGGCTCAAGACCTCGGCCGCGTGGCTGATCGAGCGGGCCGGGTTCGCGCGCGGGTACGCCCGTCCCGGCGCCGCGATCTCGTCCAAGCACACGCTGGCGCTGACCAGCCGCGGAGGCGACGCGGCCGACCTGCTGGCGCTCGCCCGCGAGGTGGCCGCGGGCGTCGAGCGGCGCTTCGGCGTCGCGCTGCGCCCCGAGCCGGTGCTCGTGGGCGCGCGCTGGTAGGGCCCGTCCGGGTCCCTAGACGGTGCCGCAGGCGGGGGCGTCCTTCTTCAGGCTGGCGGGCATCTTCTCCAGCCCGATCCCCTGGAGGCTGCCGGCGAGCGCCTTCTGGAAGCCGGCGGCGTCGCCGCTGGCCAGCTTGCCGGTGCCCTCGTCGATCGCGTCGACGACCGCCGACAGCGCCTTCACCGTCTTGTCGTGGAACGAGCGGTACTCGGACGGCGGCTTCAGGCCCTCGAGCTCGGAGAGCTGGTCCCGGGACGCCGAGACGTAGTCCTTCAGCGGCTTCTCGACCGCCTTGCTGGCTTCCTTGGTCTGCGACGGCTTGAACTTGCCCTGCAGCGCGACGAGGTCGGTCTGGAGCTTGCTGACCGAGGCGTTGGCGTCCTTGCAGAAGCTGTTGAGCTGCTGCGAGTAGGAGCCTCCGCCGTCGCTCTTCTTCTCGTCGCTCCCGCCGCAGCCGGTCACGCCGGCAGCGGCGACGGCGATCACCAGCAGGCTGGCGGTGCGGGTGCGCAGGTCGGGCATGGGAGGGCACCATACGGCAAGCGGACGGCGGCCGTGCCCGTCGTCAGAGGACGCCGCGGCAGGCGGTCAGGCGACCGGCGAGATCGGCGGGCGCGGCCGGCACGCGCGCCGTGCGGACGGCCGTCGCGAGCGTTCGCAGCGCCGCCAGATCGCCGGCCGCGAGCGACCGTCGGGCCTGCTGCAGCTGGTCGTCGAGCGTCGTCAGCGCACGATCGGCGGCGCGGTCGTAGTCGGCCCAGCGATCGGGCGCCTCGATCGCCCGCAGGCCGCGGAGCGTCGCCGAGGTGGCGGTCGCGTAGCGCTCGAACGCGGGCCGGATCCGGCGGGCGCTGCGCGACGGGGTCGTCGGCCGGGCGCCGGCGCCGACCCGTGCGACGGCGACCCGCAGCTGCCGCTCGGTGACCTGGAGGTTGCGGCAGGCGGTGGTCCAGTCGCGCACGTAGCCGGAGCCGTCGTCGGAGCTGCCGCCGCAGCCGCCCACGGCCAGCGCGAGGAGCAGCAGCGGGACGATCCGGCAGCGGCTCACAGGCCGGTCCCGCTGCGACAGTCCCCGGCCTTCTCGGCCAGCTTCGCCGGCAGCGGCGGGAACGGGGTGGCGGTCATCCGCACGTCGCCGGTGACGTTGCCGTCCTGCACGCGGCGGCGGATCGTGGCGACCTGCTCGAGCGCGATGCCGGCGGCCTTCGCGGTCTTGCCCTGGAAGTCGGCGAACTCGTCGGGCGCCTTGGCGTCGCGCACCTGCCGCAGCGCCTTCTCGCGGGCGTCGGCGAGCGCGTCGATCGGCGTCCGCAGCCGCTTGGCGATCGCCTTCGGATCGCCGCCCTGCTGCGGGACCAGCGTCTGGACCTGCTCGAGGAACCGCGTCTGGGCCTGCTTGAGGTCGCGGCAGGCGCCGTTCCAGGTCGCGGCGTAGTCGCCGGCGTCGCCGCCGCTGCCGCCGCAGCCGGCGACCGGGGTCAGCGCCAGCACCAGGAGGGCGGCGGCGGTGCGGGCGCGGAGCGGCGAGGACGGCATCGGCGCAGGATGCTAGTGCCCCGGTGCGGGGGCGACGGCGCCGGCGGTGCCGGCCACGCACGCCGGCGTCCGGCGCCGCAGGTCCGGCGGGGCCTCGGGCGTCGCGGCGACGCTGCCCAGGTCCACCCGCGCGAGCACCTCGAGGTCGCCCCGCTCGACCGTCCGCCGGACGGCGTCGAGGCGCCGGGTCGCGGCGGTC
>NZ_AGUD01000033.1 GCF_000240225.1 Patulibacter medicamentivorans | reverse complement strand
GCCGCCGTCGCAGCCGTGGCTGGAGCCGCCGCCGCCGGGCGCGCCGCCGGCCGGGCCGGTCCCGGTGGCGCCGTCGGCGCCGTTGTTGTCGCCCTCGCTGCCGCCGTTGCCACCGGCGCCGCCGACGAATCCGAAGAGGTTGCCGCCGGCACCGCCGCCGCCGGCCGCGCCGTCCTCGTCACCGGTGCCGCCCGACTCGCCGTTCTTGCCGATCCGGCCGTGGTCGCCGTTGGCGTTGCGGCCGCCCGCGACCGCGTCGAGCGCCCGCACGCGAGCCCGGCGAACGGTGACGTGGGCGCCGCCGATCGCGCGCAGGCCGTAGCTGGTGCGGCCGGCGTCGGCGTTGCCGCGCAGCTCCAGCAGCTGGATCTCGGCCGTGATGCCGTTGGCGGTCGCCGCCTGCGGCGCGCCCTCGATCCGGGTCGCGCTCGGGATCGGCCGGCGGTCCCAGCCGTCCGCGGCGCGGTAGCCGCCGTACAGGTTCACGCCGTCCTTCATCGAGACGCCCGCGGGGTTGTCGTCGGAGAAGATCGCGCTGTCGAGGAACACGTCCTTGCCCTCGAGCGCCGCGGTGTCGATCGCCGCCTGGACCGTCCGCTTCGGCGCGGCGCGGGTGCCCGCGGCGGCGTCGTCGCCGGTCGGGGTCACGAAGACGCCGGCGCTCGGATCACCGTCGAAGCCGTCGCAGTTGCTGTCGATCGCGTCCGGATCGGGCGGATCGGGGATCCCGGGGCGGATCGCGGGGTCGTGGTCGTTGCAGTCCAGCGGGACCGGCGAGCCGTCGCCGTCGGCGTCCTTGCTCGGCGGGACGTCGTCGAGCGGGTTCTGGCAGTCGGTGCCCTGGTCGATCTCGGCGCCGTCCTTGACCCCACCGTGGTCGGTGTCGGCCGCCGACAGCGGGTTGCAGGACTCCAGCAGCAGCTCCTCGAGCGTGCCGGCCTTGTCCTGATCGAGGTCCAGGAGGCCCCGGTCGAGCCCCTGCAGCGGGTTGAGGATCGGCTGCAGGAGCGGTTTGAGGATCGTCGGACGAGCCTCGGCCCCGGCTGGGACCAGCGCCGCGGCGCCAAGCACGACAGACGCCATCACCACGATGCGCGATCGCATACCACCCCACACTTTCGTCTCGCTGATGGTCTCCGCGGGCCTGACCAAGGGCCCGCGAGAGGCACTAAACCACCTCGCGGTGGTTCAGCGCAAATGGATTTACCTCAGCTTCACGTGGGTCTGCTTGTCGATCAGCGAGACGGCGTAGCCCGCGCCGGCGAGCCCGTGCCTGCTACTGCCCGGGCCCTCACTTGGCCTCGACCCAGGTGCGCCCGACGCCGCCCTCGACCCGCAGCGGCGGGTCCTCGGTCCAGGGCGCGATCATCTCGCGCTCGACCAGCGCCCGGACCTCGGCCATCTCGTGCTCGGGGCCCTCGAGCAGCAGCTCGTCGTGGATCGTGAGGATCATCTTCGTCTCGAAGCCGCCGGCGTCGAGCGCCCGGCGGACGCCGATCATCGCCAGCTTCATGATGTCGGCGGCCGTGCCCTGGATCACGGTGTTGACCGCGTAGCGCTCGCCGAGGCCGCGGACCTGGGGGTTGCGCGCCTTGAGCTCCGGGATCAACCGCCGGCGCCCGAAGTAGGTCCGGACCTCGCCGGCTTCCTTCGCCTGCTCGATCGTCGAGTCGATGAAGCCCTTGACCCCGGTGAACTCGGCGAAGTAGGCCTCGATCATCTCCTTCGCCTCCTCGCGCGGGATGTCGAGGCGATCGGCGAGGCCGAAGTCGGTCAGGCCGTAGGCGATCCCGTAGTTGACCATCTTGGCCTTCGAGCGCTGGCCGGCGTCGAGCTCGTCGGCCGGCACGCCGAAGACCGACATCGCGGTCGCCGTGTGGACGTCGCGGTCCTCGCGGAAGGCCTTGCGCAGCGTCTCCTCGTGCGCGTAGTAGGCGAGGATCCGCAGCTCGACCTGGCTGTAGTCGCAGGACAGCAGGACCTTCCCCGGCGCCGCCTCGAAGCACTCCCGGATCCGGCGGCCGAGCGCGGTCCGGACCGGCACGTTCTGGAGGTTCGGGTCGCTGGAGTTCAGCCGTCCCGTCTGGGCGACCGTCTGGCCGAAGGTCGTGTGGATGCGGCTCTCGGGATCGGCCCGCGCCAGCTGCGGCAGCACGTCGAGATAGGTCTTCGCCAGCGTCGACAGCTCGCGCCAGCGCTCGATCCGGGGCACGATCGGATGCTCGTCGCGGATCGCCTGCAGGACCCGCGCGTCGGTCGAGAAGCCGGTCTTTCCGCGGCGCTTCTTCGACAGGCCGAGCTCCTCGAACAGCACCTCGCCGAGCTGCTTCGGCGAGCCGATCGTGAACGGCCGGCCGGCGTCCGCCTGGATCTGCTCCTCGAGCGTGGCGATCTCGGCCCGGACCTCGGCGGCGACCGCCTCGAGCCGCGGGGCCGACATCCGGATCCCCTCGCGCTCCATGTCGCGCAGGACCCGCACCAGCGGCAGCTCGACGTCGTGCAGCAGCCGGTCCATCCCGGTGCTGGCCAGCCGCTCCCGCTGGTCGATCGCGACCAGCGCGATCCGGGCCGCGGTCGCGCCCGCGACGTCCTCGACCTGGACCGCGAGGTTCAGCTCGTCGGCCAGCTCGTCGAGCGGGTAGCCGCGCCGCTGCGGCTCCAGCAGGTAGGCGGCCAGCAGCGTGTCGTGGCTGACCTGCTCCGGGACGGTGTCGAGCGCCTTCGCGTCGTGGCAGACGACCGGCCGGTCGCCGACCGCGGCGACCAGCTCGGCCGGCGTGGCGCAGCCGCCGATCAGCAGCTCGATCGGCTGGGCGTCGCCGTCGAGGCGGGCGACCGCGAACCGCAGCGCGGCGGCGCTCGAACCGGCGGCGTCCGGGCTCGCCGCCGCCTCGCCGTCGCTCGGCGCCGCGTCGGGATCGAACAGCTGGCCGCCCTCCTGGGCCTTCTCGGTCGGCTCGACCAGCGCCAGCGCCACCGGGCGGCGGGCCTCGGCGGCCGCGGTCCCGCCCCCGACCGGCGCGTCGAACGGCGTCAGGATCGCCGAGATCTCGTCGAGCGCGACCTCGCGGACCGGCAGCTCGACCGCCTTGCCGGCCGGGCCGCTCGGGCGGCCGTCGCCGTCGAGCAGCGGCTCGAGCCGCCGCCACGGGTCGCGCAGCTCGAACCGCTGGAACGTCTCGCGCAGGACCTGGGCGTCCGGCTGCGCCCGCAGCAGCGCGTCGAGGTCCAGCTCGACCGGCAGGTCGGTCCGGATCCGCGCCAGCTCGCGCGAGATCCGCGCGTCCTCGGCGTGGGCGGCCAGGTTCTCCTTGCGCTTGGCGCCCGAGACCTGGTCGATCGACGACAGGATCGTCTCGAGGTCGCCGAACTGCTGCAGCAGCTGGGCGGCGGTCTTGTCGCCGATCCCCGGGACGCCGGGGATGTTGTCCGAGGTGTCGCCCTTGAGCCCGTAGAAGTCGGGGATCAGCTCCGGCGGCAGGCCGTAGCGCTCGATCACCGCGTCGCGGTCGTAGGTCTTCGTGTCGGTGATCCCGCGCCCGGTCGCCATCACCGCGACCATGCCCTCGGGGTCGATCAGCTGGAAGATGTCGCGGTCGCCGGTGACGATCACCGTCCGCAGGCCCTTCTCGCGCGACTTGACCGCCAGCGAGCCGATCACGTCGTCCGCCTCGTAGCCCTCCAGCGAGACGTTGGCAAACCCGAACGCCTCGGCGATCGGCGCCAGGTGCGGCCACTGGGCGCGCAGCAGGTCTGGCTTCTTCGCCCGCTGGGCCTTGTACTGCGGGTAGATCTCGGCGCGGCCGGAGAGGCCGGCGTCCCAGGCGACGGCGGTCGGCACGTGGCCGAGCAGCTCGCGCATCTTGACCAGCATCGAGCTGAAGCCGAAGATCGCGTTGGTCGGTTCCCCGCGCGAGGTGGCGATCGACTCGGGCAGCGCGAAGAACGCCCGGTAGGCCAGCGAGTTGCCGTCGAGCAGGAGCAGGTCAGGGGGACGGTTGGCCACCGGGCCACGATAGCCCGCGGCGCGGCGTGGCCGCCCCCGCGCGGGCCGGCGGCGGCCGGGCCGCCGGGTAGGCTCGCCGCGGGTTGCGCGAGTGGAGCCGAACAGCGAGGGGAGCCACCGGAACCGGGTGCCGCGGGCGGCGGACGGCACTGCTGCTGCTCGCCGCGGCGCCCGCGGCGGTGACGGGCTGCGGGAGCGGCGACAGCGCCCCACGGCCGTCGACCGCCGCCACGTCCACCGTCCGCACGGCGACGACGGTGGCCGACGCGCCGCCGGCTCCGCTGACCGCGGCCGAGCGGGCGGCGGTCCGGCGGCTGCCGGTCGCCGTCGACCGGCGGGTGGAGCTGCTCTCGATCCTCTTCCGGCTGGCTGGCGCGCCGCCCTACCCGCAGGCGGCGACGCCCTACGCGCGGGCAGTCGACGCCTGGTTCGGTCGCTTGCGCGCCGATCCGGCCGTGGTGGCGACCCGCGAGCTGATCGCGCGCGGGATCGCGTACGACGGGCCGGTCCAGCTGGCGGTGCAGCTGGACGACCGCTGGCGGCTGACGGTCCCGCGAGGCGACCTCGATCCACGCTGGCGGCGGGTCGACGTGGCGGGGTACCTGGCGCTCGTCCGCCGGTTCGCGCAGGTCAGCGACGTCGCCGGGTTCCTGCGTGGTCAACGCGGCTACGCGGCCGCGGTCGAGGGCGCCGACCGGCGACTGCTCGGCGATCGCCCGATCGTCGACTGGTACGAGCGGCTGCTCGGTCGCCGGCCGGGCGCCCGCTATGCCGTCGCGCCCGGGCTGCTCTCCGGCGGGCACAGCTTCAGCGCTCGCGGCCACGGCGGCCGCGCGGTGCTGCTGGTGCTCTTCCTCGAGGCCCCGGGGGCCGACGGCGTGCCTCGTCCGACGGTCGGCAGCGTCGAGTTCCTGGCCCACGAGCTGGCCCACAGCTGGGTCAACCCGATCTTCGGCGCGGCGGCCGCGCGACTGCGCCCGGTGGCGACGCCGGTCTTCCGACGGGTGGCCGGGGCGATGCGAGGCCAGGCCTACCCGACCCCGCGGATCATGGTCGACGAGTCGGTGGTCCGGGCGCTCACGGTGCTGTTCCTCCGCGACCGGGTCGGCGCCGACGCCGCCCGGCGGTCGCTGGCCGACCAGCAGCGGCTGGGATTCGCCTGGACGCCGGCGCTGGCGAGCGCGCTCGACGCGCTGCGGCGGGCGCACGGCGGGCGGCTGGATCCCGACGCCGCCGTCGCCGCGACCGCGCGGGTCCTGCGGGAGTGGGACGCCGAGCAGGGCTAAGCGACGCCCACGGCCGGCCGCATGTTGGCGCGTCGGCGGTACCCGGCTTGCGGGCGCCGACCGCCGGCCGGACCGTGGTCTACTTGCATACAAGGTCGCGCCGTGGACGGGGGGTTGCCGGTAGTACGGTTCCGCCTCGTGACCGGCTCTCCGTCCGCGCAGTACTCGATCGTCCTTCGGGTCGAGATCGACCACAAGCCGGGGGCACTCGGCGAGGTCGCGTCCGCCATCGGCCAGGCCGGTGGCGTGATCGGGGACGTCGCGCTGGTATCGGTCTCCGGCGACACGCTGGTCCGCGACATCACCGTCGCCGCGAGCGACCAGGGTGCCTGGGACCGGATCGCCGCCGCGATCAACCAGCGGCCGCAGGCGAAGGTCGTCGCCGTCACCGATCGGACCTTCCAGGTCCACGAGGGCGGCAAGATCGAGATCAGCGCCAAGCACCCGCTGAAGACCCGCGACGACCTGGCGATGGCCTACACGCCCGGCGTCGCCCGGGTCTGCGAGGCGATCGCCGACGACCAGTCGCTCAGCCACGAGCTGACGATCCGCAAGAACACGGTCGCGGTCGTGACCGACGGCACCGCCGTCCTCGGGCTCGGTGACATCGGTCCGCACGCTTCGATGCCGGTGATGGAGGGCAAGGCGGTCCTGTTCAAGGAGTTCGCCGGCGTCGACGCCTTCCCGATCGCGCTCTCGACCAAGGACCCGGACGCGATCGTCGAGACGGTCAAGGCGATCGCGCCGACCTTCGGTGGCATCAACCTCGAGGACATCTCGGCCCCGCGCTGCTTCGAGATCGAGGACCGGCTCAAGGCCGAGCTCGACATCCCGGTCTTCCACGACGACCAGCACGGCACGGCGATCGTCACCCTGGCCGCGCTGATCAACGCCTGCAAGATCACCGGCAAGCGGCTGGAGGACCTGTCGGTGCTGGTGACCGGCCTCGGCGCGGCCGGCATCGCCGTCACCAAGATCCTGCTCTCGGCCGGCGTCAAGGACATCATCGGCGCCGACTCGCGCGGCCTGGTGTCGACCGAGCGCCCCGACTACGTCGACGGCTCGATGAACAGCGTCAAGCGCTGGTACGCCGAGATGTCCAACCCGGAGCACCTGACCGGGCACCCCGGAAACCACCTCGGCGGGCGCGACCTCTTCATCGGGCTCTCCGGCGCCCGGATCTTCGAGGCCTCGAAGCTGGCGGCGATGAACGCGGACGCGATGGTCTTCGCGATGGCCAACCCGAACCCGGAGGTCTCCCCCGAGGAGGCCGAGCCCTACGCCCGGATCATCGCCACCGGCCGCTCCGACTACCCGAACCAGATCAACAACGTGCTGGCGTTCCCGGGGATCTTCCGCGGCGCGCTCGACGCCCGCGCGAAGCAGATCACCGAGGGCATGAAGATGGCCGCCGCCCGCGCGATCGCCGGCCTCGTCGCCGACGAGGACCTGCGCGAGGACAACATCATCCCCTCGGTCTTCGACCGCGACGTCGCCCCGGCGGTCGCTGCGGCGGTCGCCCAGGAAGCCCTGGCGCACGCGTAGCGGGTGGCGCGGCGTCCGTGGACGCCGCATCCACCCGCGGCGGGCGGCGTGAGGCCGGCGACGGAGGCGGACGACGGGGGCGACTGCGACGTTCCGGTCGCTCAGCGACCGCGACGTCGCGCGCGACGGACCCGTCCAGGCGCCGGCCGCTGAGGTCCTCACGTTCCGGTCGCTGGCCGACCGAAAACGCGACGGGCGCCGAACTCTCCGACGCGAGGCCGGCGGAGCGCGACCGGTCCACCGATCGGCGACCGGCTCGCGGCCCGGCCTCGTCGGTCGACTACGGTCGGGCGATGGCGGCGCGCGTGACCCCGATCGAGGCCGTGGCGGTCGCCGACGCCACCCCGTCGGCGACCGGATCGCACGAGGTCGGCGCCGCCGGCTGGCGGGCGTCGCCGCCACGGCTGCTCTGGCTGCTCGTCGGGCTCTGGCTGTTCGGGATCGGCGAGGGGCTGGTCGTCGCGTCGAGCCTCGGCAACTCGCCGTGGACGGTCCTGGCCCAGGGCGTCGGCGAGCAGACCGGCCTCAGCGTCGGCATCACCACGATCCTGGTCTCGGTCGTCGTCCTGCTGCTGTGGCTGCCGCTGCGGCAGCGCCCCGGTCTGGGGACGGCCTGCAACGTGGTGGTGGTCGGCCTGGCGATCGACGCCACCCTCGATCTGATCGGGCACCCCGACGGGACGCTGCTGCGGTCCGCCCTGGCGCTCGGCGGGATCGCGGTCGTCGGTCTCGGGTCGGGCCTGTACCTGTCCGCGGCGCTCGGCCCCGGTCCGCGCGACGGCCTGATGACCGGCCTGCACCGCCGCACCGGACGGCCGCTGGCGCTGCTGCGCGCGGGGATCGAGATCGCCGTGCTGGTGATCGGCGCCCTGCTCGGCGGCACGGTCGGCGTGGCGACGGCCGCCTTCGCGCTCCTGATCGGCCCGGCCGTCCACGCCGGCCTGCGGCTGATCGGTCCGTGGGCCCCGCGCCGCTGAGGCCGCGCGACCACCCGACGCCGCCCGGACCATCCGCCGGGCGTGTGACGTTTCGGTCGGCCAACGACCGGAACGTGAGGTTCCCCAGCGGCCGCTGCCTGGACGGGTCCGTCGCGCGCGCCGTGGCGGTCGGCCAGCGACCGGAACGTCACAGGTGCCCGTCGTGGCGTTCCTCGTTGCCGCTGGCCTCGCCGCCACGAGCCGCGCCGCTCGACGGGCCGGCCGCCCCAGCGGCCACCCGTCGTCACGGCGGCGACCTGGTCGCCCGACATCGCCCGCGCCCACCGCGACGGCCGTAGGGTGGGTGGACGTCCGCTCGCAGGAGATCGTCCCCATGCACGTCACCGTCACCGGCGCCACCGGCCTCGTCGGATCGCGCCTCGTCCAGCGCCTGCTCGCCCGCGGCGACCAGGTCACCGTCCTCTCGCGCGACGCCGAGCGGGCCCGCCAGGCGCTCGGAGCGGTCGAGGCCCATGCCTGGGACCCGACCGCCGGACCGCCGCCGGCGGTCGCGATCGAGGGCCGCGACGCGATCGTCAACCTGGCCGGCGAGACCGTCAACCAGCGCTGGAGCGACGAGGCCAAGGCCCGGATCCGCGACTCGCGGGTCGAGACCACCCGCCAGCTGGTGGCCGCGATCGCCGCGATCGACGACCCGTCGGCGCGCCCCGGGACGCTCGTCAACGGCTCGGCCTCGGGCTACTACGGCGACACCGGCGAGGCCGAGGTCCGCGAGGACCAGCCGCCGGCGAGCGACGACTTCCTGGCCGAGATGGCGGCCGCCTGGGAGGCCCAGGCCCACACGGCCGCCGGCCTCGGCCTGCGGGTGGCGATCGTCCGCACCGGGCTGGTGCTCGCCGCCCACGGCGGGGCGCTGCCGGTGATCGCCAAGCCGCTTCGAAGCGGCCTCGGCGGCTGGATCGGCAACGGCCGCCAGTACGTCCCCTGGATCCACCTCGACGACGAGGTCGGACTGCAGCTGGCCGCCCTCGACCACCCGACGTTCGAGGGCCCGGTCAACGCCGCCGCGCCCGAGGCCGTCACCAACAAGGCATTCACCAAGGCGATCGGGCGCGTGATCCACCGGCCGGTGCTCGTCCCGGCACCGGCGTTCGCGCTGCGGGCCGCGCTCGGCGAGCGCGCCCAGCTCGTGACCGACAGCAGCAGGATGGTGCCCGGCCGCGCCGCCGAGCTGGGCTACGTCTTCGCCCACCCGCGGCTGGACGAGGCGCTCGAGGACCTGCTCGGCTGACGATCCGCCAGGTGGCGTCAGCTGCAGGCAGGCCGCGGCGTCAGCTGCAGGCGCGCCGGGCGAGGTGGCGTCGATTGCCTGCGGCATCCGCGGCACCTTGACGCCACCTCGATGCCGGCGCGGCGAGCTGACGCCACCCGGGCGGCAGCCGAGCCGGTCAGCGGTCGGAGAGGTTCTCGACGACCCGCCAGCCGGCGGCCATCGGCCGCGCCAGACCGACCGGCGCCGGGGTGACGGTGCCGTCGGGATCCTGACGCCCCTCGGCCGGCGGGCCCGGGACGGGGACCTTCACCAGCGCGTCGGCGACGTCGCGACGCCAGTTGCCGCGGCCGCCCGCGGCCGCGACCGCCCGCAGCACCAGCTTGACGCTGCGCCAGCCCGCGATCGCCCCGACCGGCAGGGGGGTTCGGTAGGTGGCGCGCCAGAGGCGGTCGATCCGCCGGGTCTCGGCGTCGCTGTCGGCGGCCAGGTCGTCGACGATCGCCTGGGCGTCGATCCCGGCCGAGCGCGCCAGGTCGGCGACGCCCTGCGAGGCGGCGCCGCGCGTCAGCAGCAGGGTGCGGCCGCGCAGCTGGCCGGCCAGCGGGCGCAGCAGCACGGCGGGGTCGCCCGCCGACGGCTCGGCGGCCACGACCACGCAGCCGCGGTCGCGGCGCAGCGCGCGTCGGGTCGTCGCGACCAGCGCCGGGTCGACGGCCCGCGGGTCGGTCCGGAGCGTGAACCGGCCGGCGCCGACGGTGGTCGTCCCCGCCCCCAGCTGCGACTGCAGCGCCGCCGTCCTCCGGGCCCCGTACCCGACCGCCAGCAGGGTCGTGCGGCGGCATCCGGCTGCCCGGGCGCGCGCCCCCAGCTGCTCGCCGATCGCCCGGTCGCGGGCGGCGAGCTCGACGAACAGCCGCCGTCCGCGGGGCGAGAGGTCGGCGGTGCTGTCGTCGACCTGGTCGCCGGACGCCGAGACGAACGAGAGCCCGGTCTGGCCGCCGAGCAGCGCCAGCTGCCGGACCGAGACCGGGTCGAGGCCGCCGACCATCGCGATCGCGCCCTGGTCGCGGAGCGCGGTGCCCGCCTCGCGCGAGGCGCCCTGGGCACCGACGTCGACGCCGTTGTCGTCGGTGACGTCGCGGATCGTCAGGCGGACGCTGTAGGTCCCGGCGCCGCCGCCGGAGTCGGCGATCGCCAGCCGCGCGCCGTTCATGATCGCCTGGCCCTGCTGGCCCCACGGCCCGCGCAGCGGCACGCCAACGTAGAGCGCGATCTTGGTGTCGAAGGCCTGCTCGCCGGCCGGATCGTCGCCGCAGCCGGCCACGCCGAGCAGCGTCGCCCCGAGCGCCAGGCCCGCGATCAGCCGGACGGGCGGACGGGCGGCCTCGCGCGCGGGCGGGCGGGCACCCATTCCGCGGTCAGGAGCCGTTCGCGTCCGGGCCGCCGCGGCCCGGCAGGTAGGACAGCGCGCGGTTGACCATCGTCGCGATCAGGATGATCCCGACCGCGATCATCGTCGCGTCCATGACCTTGAAGCCGAGGGCCCAGAGGACCATCCACACGAGGACGGAGAAGGTGACGGAGTAGATGAGCCCCATACGGACGCGAAATCTACCGGGAACGGCCGACGATCGCAGCGTCAGCGTCCGAGGCCGGCCGACAGGTCGGCCATCACCGCCGCGACCGCCGCGACCGGGTCCGGCTCGCCCGCCGCGCGGACCAGCCTGCTGCCGACGATCACCCCGTCGGCGCCGGCCGCCGCGGCCTGCGCCGCATGCTCGCCGGTGGCGATCCCGAAGCCGAGCCCGACCGGCACCGTCGCATGCGCCTTGGCGCGGGCGACGACGTCGGAGAACTGCTCGGCGAGCGCGCTGCGCTCCCCGGTGGTCCCGGTCACCGAGACCGCGTAGAGGAACCCGCGGGCCTCGGCGGCGACCTCGGCCGCCCGCTCGTCCGAGGTGGTCGGCGCGATCAGCGGGACGAACGCGATCCCGGCGGCATCGCAGGCCGCGACGACCTCGGCCGACTCCTCGCCGATCGGCAGGTCGGGGACGATCAGGCCGCTGAGGCCGGCGTCGCGCAGGCGGCCGACGAAGCGCTCGAACCCGGGCCGCATCACGAGGTTCGCGTAGACCATCAGCGCGACCGGCACGTCGACCGCGAGCCGCTCGCCGATCCGCAGCACGTCGTCGACCGTGACGCCGGCGTCGAGGGCCGCCGTCCCGGCGGCGTGGATCACCGGGCCGTCGGCGAGCGGGTCGCTGTAGGGCACCCCCAGCTCGACCAGGTCGGCGCCGCCGTCGACGTAGGCCCGGGCCAGCCGCCGCGACGTCTCGACGTCGGGGTAGCCGCCCATCAGGTAGGGCATCAGCGCCGCGGAGCCGGCCGCGTCGGCGAAGGCGGCGGCGATCCGCTCCTCCCCCGCGCCGCCGCGCAGGGTGCCGGCGGCGGTGCTGCGATCGCTCGTCGACATCACTGCGCCTCCGCGGCGTCGCTGGTTCCGGCCGCGTCGGGGTCGGCCGGCGCGGCCTGCCGCGCGCCGCCCCGCGGATGGCGCGGCGTGACCGCCAGCGCCTGGTCGCCCTCCAGCCGCTCGAGCTGCTCGAGCGCGTGGGCCAGGTCCTTGTCGCCGCGGCCCGAGAGGCAGACGACCTCGACGTCGACCTCGGGCGCCGGGACGTGGAGCACGTGGTGCAGCGCGTGGCTCGACTCGAGCGCCGGGATGATCCCCTCCAGCCGCGACAGCTCGCGGAAGGCGCGGACCGCGTCGTCGTCCTCGACGGCGACGTAGGTCGCGCGGCCGCTGTCGCGCAGCCAGGCGTGCTGGGGCCCGACGCCGGGGTAGTCGAGCCCGGCGGAGACCGAGTGCGCCTCGAGGATCTGGCCGTTCTCGTCCTGCATCACCGGCGACATCGCGCCGTGCAGGATCCCGCCGGGGAGACCGGTGGTCAGGACCGCGCCGTGCTCGCCGCTGTCGAGCCCGTGGCCGCCGGCCTCGACGCCGAGCAGCCCGACCGACGGGTCGTCGAGGAAGCCGGCGAAGAGCCCGATCGCGTTGCTGCCGCCGCCGACGCAGGCGACGACGCGGTCCGGCAGCCGGCCGGCGGCGGCCAGCACCTGCTCGCGGGCCTCGTCGCCGATCACCCGCTGGAGGTCGCGGACGAGCGCCGGGTAGGGCGCCGGCCCGCCGGCGGTGCCGAGCACGTAGTGGGTGTCGGCGACCTCGGCGACCCAGGCGCGGATCGCCTCGGAGGTCGCCTCCTTGAGCGTCCGGCGCCCGGACTCGACCGGGGCGACGGTCGCGCCGAGCAGCCGCATCCGCTGGACGTTCGGGCCCTGGCGGCGCATGTCCTCGGTGCCCATGTAGACGGTGCAGTCGAGGTTCAGCAGCGCGGCGGCGGTGGCGGTCGCGACGCCGTGCTGGCCGGCCCCGGTCTCCGCGATCACCCGCTGCTTGCCCATGTGGCGGGCGATCAGGCACTGGCCGAGCGCGTTGTTGATCTTGTGCGCGCCGGAGTGGAGCAGGTCCTCGCGCTTCAGGTAGACCTGCCGGCCGACCTGCTCGCTGATCCGCCGCGCCAGGTACAGCGGCGTCGGCCGGCCGGCGTAGTCGTGGGAGAGCTGCTGCAGCTCGGCCTGGAAGACCGCGTCGGTCCGCAGGACCGTCCACGCCTGCTCCAGCTCGTCGAGCGCCGGGATCAGGGTCTCGGGGACGTAGCGGCCACCGTAGGGGCCGTAGCGACGCTCGATCCCGGTCTCGGGCGAGGGCGGCGTTCGCGGCGTGGAGCTCATCGGGCGGTGGGGTCGGCCGACGCGGCGGCCTCGGGGTCGAAGGCGGGCTGGTCGTCGGCGGGCGCCGCGATCGGGGCCGGCGCCTCCGGCGGCTCGAACGCGGCGGCCGGCGGGGGCTCGTCCGCCTCGACCTCGGGCGCCGGGGCGTCCTCGATCCTGCGGGCGCTCGAGGCCGCGGCGATGAACGCCTCGACCAGCGCCGGGTCCTTGCGCCCGGGCGATGCCTCGGTCCCGCCGGCGACGTCGACCGCGAACGGGAACGCGATCCGGATCGCGTCGGCGACGTTGTCAGGTCGCAGCCCGCCGGAGAGGATCAGCTTCGGCGACCGCTCGCCCCGAGCGGCGCGGCGAACGCGGGCCAGCTCCCAGTCGAACGACTCGCCGGTGCCGCCCGGCGTGCCCTCGAGGTAGGTGTCGAGCAGGTGGTAGTCGGTGTGGAACGGCCGCAGCGCGGTGACGTCGGAGCCGTTGCGGACCCGCGCGGCCTTGATCACCTTGGCGCCGGTCCGGCGAGCGACCTCGGAGCAGTACTGCGTGCCCTCCTCGCCGTGCAGCTGGACCATCGTCAGCTGGCAGGCGTCGACGAGCCGCGCGACCTCGGGCAGCGGGGCGTTGACGAAGACGCCGACGACCTCGGCCTGGCGCTTGAGCGCGGCGCCGATCGCCTGGGCCTCGTCGGCGCCGACCTTGCGCCGGCTGCCGGCCCAGAAGATCATCCCGATCGCCCAGGCCCCGGCCTCGACCGCATGGACCGCGTCGTCCAGCCGGGTGATGCCGCAGATCTTGACCCGCGTCGTCGGCGTCTGCTTGGCCGGCGGCCGCCGGTCGGCCGGCGCGGCGCGGACCGGGCGCGGGCGGGGCGCGGACGGCGCGGAGGTCAGGTCGGAGGGCGTGTCGGCCACTCCACCCATGCTAGATGAGATGCCCCGCGACCCCGGCGAGGGTCGCCGGCCCCTCGGGCGTCCTCCGCGCCCCGCCCCAGTCGCCCCGGCTCAGTCCGGCCCGGCGGCGCCGAGGATCCGCTCCAGCCGCAGCGCGACCTGCAGCTCGGTCCGGCGCTGCGAGAGCACGCCGGGCAACAGCGCCTCCGCCTGGCGAATCCGGTGGCGGACGGTGTTCTCGTGCAGGCCGAGCGAGGCCGCCGTCCCGGCCTGGGTCCCGGTCGAGAGCCACGCCAGCAGCGTCTCGCGCATCCGCGCGCAGCGGACGTCGTCGGCGGCCAGCGGGCCCAGCTCCTCGACCACGTACTGGCGGGCGCAGCGCTCGTCGGCGAGCAGCAGCGCCTCGAGCCGCACGTCGGCGTACCAGGTGACCGCGGCCAGCCGGTCGACGGTCGGCTCCAGGGCCCGCTGGACGCGCGCGGCCCGCAGCGCCTGCTCGCGGCTGCGGCGGAAGCCGTCGATCCCGGTCGCCGGCTCGCCGACCGCGATCCGTGCCCCGCCGGCCTGGAGCGCCCGCCGCAGCGCCGTCAGCTCGCCCTCGCCGTAGCTGTCGGCGCGCCCGAGCCAGGCGACCCAGGTCCGCGCGCCCTCCTGCAGCAGCACCGAGCCGGTCGCGCGGGCCGCCTCCTGGTAGGCCGCGACCTCGCTCTCGACCCGCTGGCGGGTCCCCAGCTCGATCACCAGCGCCACGTGGGTCCCGCGCATCCGGTAGCCGAGCGCGCGGTCGAGCTCGTCGGACTGCTCCGACGCGCGACCGTCGAGGACCTCGGCCAGGACCGTCCGCCGTAGGTGCTCACGGGTCCGCAGCAGATCGCGGCGGGTCGCGTCGTGGCGCGAGACGACCGCGCCGAGCATCAGGTCGACGTAGGCGAAGAGCAGCGTGGTCGGCTCGCCGAGCAGCGCCGGCAGCTCGCCGTCGCTCGGCCCGCTGGCGACGACCAGGTCGAACCAGGCCTGCCACAGCCGGGCGACGCCGACCCAGTAGGTCCGCTCCAGGACGCTGACCGGGATCCCCAGCTCGGCCACCAGATCGGCGAACGCGAGCGCGCTCAGCGGGTTGACGTCCTCGAGGGTCAGCCGGCCCTCGAACAGCAGCACGACCGAGCGGACGTTCTCGTGCACGCAGCCGTCGAGCGCCTCGCGGAAGCCGGAGTCCTGCAGCCGGTCGGGGAAGACCTCGGCCGCGATCGCGTCGGAGACCAGCCGCGCCAGCCGCTCGCCGTCGACCTCGCGGGCCAGCGCGCGAGCCCCGTCGCGGACGCGGACCCGCGGGTCGACGGAGGTCGAGGCGCTCTGATGCGGGGTCACCCGTCGACCGTAGGGCCCCGCGGGGGAGCGGTCGATGACGGATCCCGACAGCGAGCGCCGCCGGCCTTGGAGAGATCCGCCATCGACAGGGTCGCGGCCGGCGCGCGCGAGCGCCGCGTCGGCGGAATCCGACAGAGCGGCCCCCGCCGGTCGCGGGGAATGCGACAGGACAGCGGGCCCCCGGCGCTGCGACGGTCGGACGACCGGCGCCGAGAGCGCGTCCGGAGGGACGGCGCGCTTCCCGCGCCATCCGATCGCCGACGAGGAGAGAAGCATGAGCAGCAAGCACCCCGTGGTCGTCTACGGCGCCAGCGGCTACACCGGCCGCCTGGTCGTGGAGTACCTGCGCGAGCACAACCTGCCGTTCGTGGCTGCCGGGCGCGACGCCGACCGCACGCGCAAGGTCGTCGAGTCGATCCCGGGCATCGAGACCGCGACCTACGACGTCGTCGCCGTCGAGCACACGGTCGAGGCGCTGAGCGAGCTGTTCGAGGGCGCCAAGGTCGTCTGCAACATGGTCGGGCCGTTCGCGACCCTCGGCCACGAGGTCGCGCAGGCCTGCCTGAACGCCGGCGCCCACTACCTGGACACGACCGGCGAGCAGGACTGGATCATCGACGCCGAGGCCAAGTACGGCGCGGCGTTCGCGGAGAAGGGCCTGGTCCTCTCCCCCGGCCTGGCCCAGATGTACACGACCGGCGAGATCGCGGCCAACGTCTGCCTCGAGCAGGAGGCCGGGCTCGAGACGCTCGACATCCTGGTGCTCTGGAAGGGCTTCCCGACCTACGCCTCGACCCAGACGATCTTCGTCAACCTGCTGACGACCCCGCACTACCTGGAGAACAACGAGTACGTCGCCTGGGAGGGCATCCGCGGCTACGAGGTCGCGGTCCCCGGCCAGCACGCCACCGCCCTGACCCTGCCGTGGGGCGGCACCTCGCACCCCGTCTGGTTCAAGAACGACCCGCGGGTGGCCAACGTCAAGGTTCTCGGCGGCGTCTTCGACCGGACCCTGATGGAGGGCGTGGTCCAGATGGCGCAGATGGTCGAGGAGCAGATCAAGCCGCTGCCCGCCGCCGAGCGCCAGGTCGCGCTCTCGAAGGCCGCCGAGGGGGTCCAGGCCGGGATGCCCCCGCGCGAGAACCCGCGCGTCAACCGCTCGATCGACTCGGTCTACGCGACCGGCCCGCTGAGCCACGTCCGGACCGTGATCCGCGGCAACTGCAACTACAAGCAGACCGGCCTGCTGCAGGCCTACGGCGCCCACCACCTGGTCCACGGCCGCCCGCTGCAGACCGGCTTCGCGTCCGGCTGCCAGGCCTTCGGCCACCGCCGCCTGCTGGGCGTGCTCCAGAGCTTCGGTCTCGTCGGCGAGCCGGAGGTCACGCGCTCCTAGCGCGCGACGAGGGCCGGTCCGGCGGGCAGCCGGACCGGCCCGTTCGCGGTCGCCTCGGCGGCCGCGGGAGGAGGTGACGACGCCCCGGGGAGGAGCCTCTCCCCGGGGCGTCGCCGTCTCGGGCGCCGGTCGGACCGGCGCCTACGGGGCGAACGGGTTGCCGGAGCCGTCGTCGGGGCTCTGGCCCTGATCGCTGCTGCCGGACGCAGTCGCGTTGTCCGGGCGACGGCCGAGCGTGACCGTCACGTCGACGTCCTTGGTGCCGCGCTTGAGCTTGACGTCGACCTTGTCGCCGGGCTTCTTGCCCTCGACCGTGCTGACGACGTCGTCGGCGGACTTGATCTTCTTGCCGTCGATCTCGGTGATGACGTCGCCGCCGATCTTGATCGACGCGCCGCTGAGCTGGACCGTCGCGGTGCCGGCGCGGATCCCGGCCTTGGCCGCCGGCGAGCCCGGGGAGACGCCCTGGACCCAGGCGCCCTCCTTGACCGACGGCGCCAGCTGCTCGGGCAGGCCCTCGGGGATGCTCATCGTCGTCACGCCGAGGTACGAGAGGTTGGCGTGGCCGTTCTTCTTCAGGTCCGGGAGGATCTGCTTGACGGTGTCGATCGGGACCGCGAAGCCGATGCCGACGCTGCCCGAGCCGCTGCCCGAGGTCGCGATCTGGCTGTTGATCCCGATCACGCGACCGGTGCCGTCCAGCAGCGGACCGCCCGAGTTGCCCGGGTTGATCGACGCGTCGGTCTGGATCACGTTGCTGATGTTGAAGCCGTTGGGGGCCTTGATCAGCCGCTGCTTGGCCGACACGACGCCGGTCGTCAGCGTCCGGTCGAGGCCGTACGGGTTGCCGATCGCCAGCACCGGGTCGCCGACCTGGACGTCCTTCGCGGAGCCCAGCTGGACCGGCTTCAGGTCGAGGCCCTTGGGGTCGACCTTGAGCACCGCGACGTCGGTCGACTTGTCCTGGCCGATGACCTTGGCGTCGACCGTCTTCTTGTTGCTGAACGAGACCTGGACCTTGGTCGCGCCGTCGATCACGTGCTCGTTGGTGAGGATCGTCCCCTCGCCGTCGATCACGAAGCCGGAGCCGGTCGCCTCGCCCTGCTGGTCCTGCTGCGGCGCGCCGAAGAGCCCGCCGCTCGAGCCCTGCTCCCGGACCTGCGCCTGGACGAGGACGACGCCCGGGGCGTCGCGCTCGTAGATCTCGCGTGCGGTCGGCCCGCTGTCGTTCGACGCGTTGGCGGCGCTGGCGACCGGGGCTTGCTGGAGGACGGTCGTCGTCGTGCCGTCGCCGTCCGAGCCGACGCCGATGGCGCCTGCCCCGAGGGCGAGACCGGCACCCAGCACGGCCGACACTCCGACGACCGCGGGCGTGGAGAGCTTGCTCATGAACACGAGTATGCGGCGTGTTCCCTAAGCGAACGTGAAGCGCCGCTACGAGGTCGCTTACAAACCGCTTCGACGGCTACGTCGTCGCGGCCAGTTCCCTGCAGGCAGCCTCGATGTCGTCCTGCTTCATGAAGTGCGACCCGACCAGCACCGCGTCGACGCCGACCCGCTCCAGCTCGTCGATCTCCTCGCGGCGGGAGATCCCCGACTCGGAGACGACGACCTTGCCCGCCGGGATGTGGCTGAGCAGCTCGAAGGTCGTGCCGAGGTCGATCGTCAGATCGCGCAGGTTGCGGTTGTTGATCCCGATCACGTCGGCGTCGACGACCTCGAGCGCGCGCTCGAGCTCCTCGCCGTCGTGGACCTCGACCAGCACGTCCAGGTCCAGCTCGCGGGCCTGGCGGTAGAGCTTCGCCAGGTCCTTGTCCTCGAGCGCCGCGACGATCAGCAGCAGCGCGTCGGCCCCCGAGACCGCGGTCTCGACCACCTGGTACGGGTGGACGATGAAGTCCTTGCGCAGGATCGGCAGGTCGCTGGCGGTGCGGGCGGCGGCCAGGTCGTCGAGCGACCCGCCGAAGAACGGCTCGTCGGTGAGGACGCTGAGGGCGGTCGCGCCGGCCCGCTGGTAGGCCGAGACGACCTCCTCGACCGTCGAGCCCTTGCGCAGCTTCTTCTTCTGCGACGGTGCCCGCCGCTTGTGCTCGGCGATCACCGAGACCCCGGGGCGCGAGGCGAGCGCCTCGGCGAACGGGCGGTCCGCGTCGCGCTTGCTCAGCCGCGTGCGGAGCTGGTCCTCGGGGACCAGCTTGCGGCGGCGCTTCACCTCGTCGCGGGTGCGATCGACGATGTCGTCCAGGATGCTCATGCAGGTGCGGGCGCGGTGTTGTCGGTGGGCGCCGCGCCGGTCGGCGGGCTGCCGTCGCTCGCGCCGGTGCCGGCCGCCAGCTGGTTGGTTCGAGCGACGAAGCGCTCGAGCACGTCGTGGGCGGCTCCGGAGGCGATCGCGGCACGGGCGCGCTCGACCCCCTCGGCCAGCGTCGCGGCGCCGCCGCCGACGAGGATCCCGGCGCCGGCGTTGGCGACGACCAGCTCGAGCGCCGGGCCCGCCTCGTCGGCCAGCACGCGACGGGTGACGTCGGCGTTCTCGGCCGGGGTCGCGCCGCGGACCGCGTCCAGCGGGTAGCTGGTGACGCCCAGCTCGGCCGGCGTGACGGTCAGCGTCCGGACGCCGTCGGGAGTGACGTCGAGGACGGTCGTCGGGGCCGCGATCGAGATCTCGTCGAGGCCGTCCTCGCTGCGGACGAGCAGCGCGCGCTCGGTGCCGAGGCGGTGGACCGCGTCGGCCATCCGCTCGATCACGTCCGGGTAGCCGACGCCGATCACCTGGCGCGGCGCGCCGGCCGGGCTGGTCAGCGGGCCGAGGACGTTGAAGACGGTCCGCACCGCCAGCTCCTTGCGGACCGGGATCACGTAGCGCGTCGCCGCGTGGTGGCGGGGCGCGAAGAGGAAGCCGAAGCCGAGCTCGTCGATCACCGTGCCGACCTGGGCGGCGTCGAGCTCGATCGCGGCGCCGAGCGCCTCGAGCAGGTCGGCGGCACCGGACTTCGAGGTCGCCGAGCGGTTGCCGTGCTTGGCGACCGCGCAGCCGGCGCCCGCGATCACGAAGGCGGCGGTCGTCGAGACGTTGAAGGTCAGCGCGCCGCCGCCGGTGCCGACGATGTCGACGAGCGCCGAGCGCGAGGTCACGACCTTGGTCGCGTGCGAGCGCATCGCCGCGGCCAGGCCGGCGATCTCGTCGGCCGTCTCGCCCTTGGCACGGAGCGCGATCAGGAAGCCCGCGATCTCGACGTGCGAGGCGTTCCCGGCCATGATCTCGTCGAGGACCCGTTGGGCCTCCTCGAGGTCGAGATCGCCACCGGACGCGACGCGTTCGATCGCCGGCGTGAGCACCGGGTGCGGCATGCAGTCGGTGAAGCCTAGATGATCCGCGGCGCGCCCACCGGGCTAGTGCGCCACGCCGTCCTGGAGGAACCGCTCGAGCATCCCCATCCCCTTCGGCGTCAGCACCGACTCGGGGTGGAACTGGACGCCCTCGGCGGGCAGGTCGCGGTGGCGGATGCCCTGGATCACGCCGCCGCCGCGCGCGGTCACGGCGAAGCAGTCCGGCAGCGAGTCCTCGGCCAGCACCAGCGAGTGGTAGCGGCCGACCTGGACCTCGTCGTCGAGCCCGCGGTAGATCGAGCGGCCGTCGTGGCGGATCATGGCGGTCTTGCCGTGGACCGGCTCGTGGCGGACGACGGTGCCGCCGAACGCCTGGCCGAGCGCCTGGTGGCCGAGGCAGACCCCGAGCAGCGGGACGCCGGCCTCGGGGAAGCGGCGGACCGCCTCGAGCGAGATCCCGGCGTCGTCCGGCGTGCACGGCCCCGGCGAGACGACGACGCGGTCGGGCCGCCGCTCCAGCAGCTCGTCGACGGTCGCCCTGTCGTTGCGGACGACGTCGATCGTCGCCCCCAGCTCGCCGAGCTCCTGCACCAGGTTGTAGGTGAAGGAGTCGTAGTTGTCGATCACGAGAACGCGCGTCATGGTCAGCTCCAGTCCGGCTGCTCGAGCGCGACCTCGACGGCCCGCCGGATCGCCCGCGACTTGTTGACCGACTCCTCGTACTCGTAGTCGGGGCGGGCGTCGGCGACGGTCCCGCCGCCGGCCTGGACGTGGGCGACGCCGTCCTTGAAGACCGCGGTGCGGATGTGGATGCAGGAGTCCAGGTCGCCGGACCACGACAGGTAGCCGACGGCGCCGCCGTAGCCGCCGCGCTTGACCGGCTCCAGCTCGTCGATGATCTGCATCGCGCGGACCTTGGGCGCGCCCGAGAGCGTCCCCGCCGGCAGCACCGACCGCAGGGCGTCGGTCGCGGCGACGGCCTCGCGGAGGGTGCCCGAGACCGCGCTGACGATGTGGAGGACGTGCGAGTAGGTCTCGACGACCATCAGCTCGTCGACCGAGACGGTGCCGTAGTCGCAGACGCGTCCGAGGTCGTTGCGGCTGAGGTCGACCAGCATCACGTGCTCGGCCCGCTCCTTCTCGTCGGCCAGCATCCCCTCGGCCAGCTCGGCGTCCTCGGCGGGCGTGGCGCCGCGGGGACGGGTGCCGGCGATCGGCCGCATCGAGATCTCGCGGCCGCGGACGGTGACCAGCGGCTCGGGGCTGGCGCCGACGACCTGCCAGTCGCCGAAGTCCAGGTAGTACATGTACGGCGACGGGTTGACCACCCGCAGGCCGCGGTAGACGCTGAACGGGTCGAGGTCGACCCGCGCGCTCCAGCGCTGCGACGGCACGACCTGGAAGGCGTCGCCGGCGTGGACGTACTCGATGATCCGCGCGACCATCGCCTCGAACTGCTCGCGCGTGTGGTTGGAGCGCCAGTCGGCGGCGGCGCGCGGGCCGTGGACGGGCGCCGGCGCGGGCGCCGGCCCCTGCAGCACCCGGCGCAGGCCGACGATCCGGTCGACGGCCTCGGCGTAGCGGCGCTCCAGCTCGTCCGGGTGGGCGGGATCGGGATCCTCGCCGGCCTCGACGTGGACCGGGGCCAGCAGCGTGACCGTGTGCTGGAGGTGGTCGAAGACGACCATCGCGTCGGTGACCATCAGCGCCAGGTCGGGCGTGCCGAGCTCGTCGGGGTTGGGCTCGGCCAGCGGCTCGACGGTCCGCACCAGGTCGTAGGCGAAGACGCCGACCGCGCCGCCGACGAACGGCGGCAGGCCCTCGACCTCGGCCACGCGGCGGCGCCCGACGGCGTCGCGGGCGATCGCGTAGGGGTCGCCCGGATCGCCCAGCCGCCAGCTGATCGTGCGGGCGGGCTGGACGCCGAGGAACGAGTAGCGGCCGACGCGGCCCTGGTCGGCGCTCTCGAGCAGGAACGCCGGCTCGCCGGGATGGGCGGCGCGCAGCTTGAGGAAGGCGGAGACCGCGGTCTCGGTGTCGTCGATCGTGCGGGCCAGCACCGGCACGACGTCGTTGTCGGCGGCCAGCGCACGGACCTCGTCGAGCGTCGGCGTGATCCGCAGCCCGAGCGCCGCCGCCCGCGCCAGCGCGGCGGAAGCGTCAGCCGCGGCGGGCACGGAGCACCTCGACGACGTCGGTGAGGGTCCGGTCGCGGCCCCGCAGCAGGGCCAGCAGGTGGTAGAGGACGTCGGCCGCCTCGGAGTCGACGCGCTCGTCGGACTCCTCGCGGGCGGCGCGGAAGACCTCCTCCGCCTCCTCCTCGACCTTGGCGCCGGCGAACGCCCGGTCGGCCAGCAGCTGGGCGGTGTAGGAGCCCTCGGGCGGCGCGGCGCGGCGCGCGGCCAGGACCCGCTCGAGGTCGGGCAGGACCTCGTGGGGCGCCAGCCGGTCGCGTGCGGTCTCGGCCGGGCCGAGGCTGCCATCGGCGGTCGCCGGGCGGTCGGGAGCGCCGAAGCAGGTGCGGGCGCCGGTGTGGCAGGCGGGGCCGGCCGGCTCGACCAGCGCCAGCACGGCGTCGCGGTCGCAGTCGACCCGCAGGTCGCGGACCCGCTGGACGTTGCCCGACGTCGCGCCCTTGTGCCACAGCTCCGCGCGCGAGCGCGACCACAGGTGCAGCTCGCCCGTCTCGCGGGTCCGCCGCAGCGCCTCGTCGTTCGCGTAGGCCAGGGTCAGCACCTCGCCGGTGCTCCAGTCCTGGATCACGACCGGCACGAGGCCGGCGTCGTCGAAGCGCACGGTGTCGGTCAGGTCCGGCAGCTCGGGCACGCCGGCGATTCTGGCAGGAAGCCCGCGACGGGCGAGGTCGCACCCGCCCTCCCGCCGCGGGTTCGAGCCGCGACCGGGTCGCGCGGGGCCCACGCGCCGATCGCCGGGGACATCTAGCATCCCCGCCGATGCGGCCCGGCGCGAACGTCCGGCGGACGCTGCTCGCCGCCGCGCTCGCCGTCCTGATGGTCGGGTGCGGGGACGAGCGCCCCGCCACCCCGGCGCTGCCCGGCACGGAGCGGTCCGACGGCGGCGACGCCGCGGCCGATCCCGAGGTCGTGGCCGGCGACCGCGCCTTCGACGCCGCCGGCGTCGCGGCCGCCGAGCAGCTGGCGCGGGCCGACGGCGACGACGCCTGGGCGCTCCCGGACGCCCTCCAGGGGCCGATGGACCGCTTGTGGAACGAGCGTCGCGGCGCCTACGTCAGCCCCGACGGACGGATCAGCACCCGCCTCAACGCCGAGATGCTGCGGATCCACGCCGCCGCCGCGCTGACCGAGCACGACGGCCCGGCCCGCCACGACGACCGGATCGCGGGGCTGGTCGCGTTCCTCACCGGCCCGGCCTACCTGGCCAGCACCGACGGCCTGCGGTTCGGCGACTCGCGCCACAACACCGTTCACGCGCCCGGCTGGCGGCAGTCCGACTCGCCGACGGTCAACCAGCACCCCAGCATCGACGCCACCGTCGCCCGGGCGCTGCGGATCGCGTGGCTGGCGCGCGAGCGGATCGGCCTGCCCGAGCGCGACCGGCAGGCGATCCGCGCCACCGTCGTCGCGGTCGCGTCCTCGGCGACCTTCCGGGCCCCGAGCCGGCTGCTGAACCAGATCAACTGGAACGCCGACCTCTACGGGGCCGCGGCGACGGTCGGCGACGACCCGCGGCTGCTGCGCGACGACTACCGCCAGCAGCTGGCGTGGTTCGCCGAGCACGCCCACCGGCCGGTCCACGCCGGCCGGACGCCGAACCTGAGCGACGGCAACGGCTTCCACTACCGGCCCGACGTGCGCGCCTCCGATCCCGTCGACCGGACCGACACCGTCGAGTACGCCAACGTCGTGCTCGGCGCGCTGCGCTACTACGGCCAGGCGCTGCGGGCCGGGATGCGCCCGCTGCGCCCGGAGCAGCTGGAGACCCTGCGCGAGTGGGCGACGCACACCGTCGACGCCGACTGGACGCCGTCCGGCTACCTGAACTGGGAGACCGGCAAGGGCCAGAGCCGGATCCACCTGCGCCAGTACTGGGCGCTGGCCCTGGACGGCGCCGTGATGGCGCTGCGCGGCGGCAGCTCGATCATCGGGCGGTCGCCGGCCGAGGCCGACCTGCTGCTCTCGCGCGGGGTCCGGCTGTTCCGCCAGTGGGCCGCCGACGCCGACACGATCCTGCTGCCGGCGACGACCTTCGGGTTCCGCTCCAGCTTCGAGAACGTCCGCAGCAACCGGGTGACCGCGACGGTCCGGCTGGCGGCGACCCTGGCCGACTGGGCCGCGGGCTGCGCCTGCGACGGCCGGCTGCCGGGACCCGACCGCTCCCTGGCGCCGCTGAAGGTCGACCTCGACCCGGGCTTCGGCCGGCTGACCGTCAACGGGCCCCGCTACGCGACGGCGATCGCGCCGCCGACCAGCGTCCCGACCGGCGGCGGGCTCGAGCCGGCCTGGATCCTGGACGCCGACGCGGCACCGCTCGGGGCGCTCGGCGGCGGCGGCGACGGATCGCTGGGGCTCGAGGTCTCGCGGGCGGGCGAGCCGCTGCTCGACACCCAGCCGGGCGAGCGCGCGCCCGACGCGAACCTGCGGCTCCGCCCGCTGCCGGGATCGGCGGACCGCTTCGCCGGCGTCGTCCGGAACGGCCGGGTCCGGGTCGACGTCCGCCACCGCTTCACGCGCGACGCGATCGTCACCCGCTACGTGATCGTCCCCGGGGGCCGGGTCGACGTCGCCCTGCGGCTGCCGGCCAACGGCCGCGCCGGCACGGTCCGCTGCCGTCCCGTCCGGCGGCACGGGCGGCCCGAGGACGTGCCCGGCTGCCCGGCCGGCTCGGAGTACCTGGTCCACACGTCGAGCGGCGCCGAGATGGCCGTCGAGCTGGGCGGGCTGCCGGCCGGGGCCAGGGTCACGCTCCACCGCCCGGCCGTCCGGTCGATGCTGCCGCGCCCGGGGATCCAGGCGACGGTCCGGTTCCCCGTCCGTCGCCGGACCGTGATCGAGCGGGTGCTGCGGCCGGTCGATCGCTGATCATCGCCCCGCGGCGCTGCTGCGGCGGGCGCCCCGGCGAGCGAGCGGTGCGGGCCGCGTGCACGGCCTGGCGGTCGTCGCGCCGCGCGACGACCGCCAGGGCGACCGTGACTCCTCCCCCAGTGCCGGCCCGAGTCCCACCGCGTCCCCCCGTGCGCGTCCCCCTGGCGACCCGACGACCTGCGCGCGGCAGTCTGGCGGGTGACGCGGCGGTCGTCATCCGGGAGATCCCTCGCCCCATCCCTCGCATCCCTCACCCGGTCCCCCGCGCTTCGCTAGGCTCGCGGGGTGGTCGATGGGGGTGGCCCGCTGATCGCGCGGGATCCGGAGCTCGCCGCGATGGTCGGCATCCTCGGCGACGGCCGATGGGCCGTCCAGGTCGCGGGCCCGGCCGGGATCGGCAAGAGCCGGCTGCTGCGGGAGCTGGCCGCCGTCGCCGCCGCGGGCGGATGGCTGGTGCTGCAGGGCCGCGCGGCGGAGTTCGAGGGCGAGGCGCCGTTCGGGATCGTCCGTCACGCCGTCGACGACTGGCTGCGAACGCTCGACGTCGCCGAGCGGTCCGCGCTGGCCGGGGCCGACGCCGACGCGCTGGCTCCCGCGCTGCCGTCCCTCGGCCCGTCCGCCGGCGCGGCGCCCGCGGTCCCGCCGCAGGAGCGCCATCGCACCTACGGCGCGATCCGGCAGCTGCTGGCGGCGATCGCCGAGCGCCATCCGGTCCTGCTCGTGCTCGACGACCTGCACTGGGCCGACCCGGCGTCGATCGAGCTGCTCGCGTACCTGCTGGCGCGACCACCGCGCGGCCCGGTGCGCCTGGCGCTGGGCCTGCGTCCGGCCCAGCTGCCGGCGGTGCTCGACCGCGCGCTCGCGGCGGCCGACCGCGAGCGCGAGGCGCTGAGCCTGGAGCTTCGCCCGCTCGACGTCGAGGCCAGCCGCGCCCTGCTCGGCGACGCGGTGCCGCCGGCGATCGCCGACGACCTCCATCGCGAGAGCGGTGGCACCCCGTTCTTCCTGCTCGCGCTCGCACACGCCTACCGCCAGGAGGGCCGCCGTCCGCTGCCGCCGACGGAGGACGCCGCCAGCGTCCCGTCGGCCGTGCGGGCGGCGCTCGAGGGCGAGCTGGCGGCGCTGACGGCACCGGAGCGGCGGCTGCTCCAGGGCGCGGCCGTGGCCGGCGACCCGTGCCGGCTGCGCGTCGCCGCCCGCGCCGCCGACGTCGCCGAGGACCAGCTGCCCGACCTGGCCGACGCCCTGGTGGCGTCCCGCCTGCTGACCAGGACCTCCGCGCACGAGCTGGCGTTCCGCCACCCGATCGTGCGGGCGACGGTGCTCGCCGGCACCAGCGGCGGCTGGCTGATCGGCGCCCACGCGCGGGTCGCGTCCCACCTGGCCGCCCAGGGCGCCGACCTGGCGGCCCGGGCGCCCCACGTCGAGCGCTCGGCCGTGCCGGGGGACGAGGCGGCGATCGCCCTGCTGCGCGCCGCCGGGGACGCCAACCGCCAGCGGGCGCCGGCCCTGGCCGCCCGCTGGTACGCGGCGGCGGCCGGCCTCGTGCCCGAGACGCCCGACGCGACGGCAACTCGCATCGACCTGCGACTGGCCGAGGCCGAGGCAGCCACCGGGGCCGGCCAGCTCGATCGCGGACGCGGCGCGCTCGGCGCGGTCCTCGAGCTGCTGCCGGCGGGCGCTCCGGAGCGTGCCGCCGTCACAGCGGGCTGCGCCGGCGTCGAGCACCTGCTGGGCCGCCACCGCGACGCGCGAGTCCGCCTGGCGGCGGCCCGGGCCGCGGTCGACCCGGAGTCCGAGGACGCGGTCCGGCTGGAGATCGAGCTGGCGGCCTGCGCCGGCTACGAGACGCGACCGACGGAGATGCACGAGCGGGCGCGCCGCGCGCTGGCCGACGCCGACCGCCTGCGGCTGCCGACGCTGGCGACGGTCGCCGCCGGGCAGGTCGCGCTCGCCGAGTACTTCCTGGGCCGCCCGGCGGAGCCGACGCTCGACGACGCCGCCCGGCGGTTCGCCGGGCTCGTCGACGACCAGCTGGCGACCAGGCTCGACCTCGGGCTCTGGCTCGGCTGGACCGAGGCGGTGTTCGAGCGCCACGCCGCGTCGCTGGAGACCGCGGCCCGCGTCGTGCGGGTGGCCCGCGAGACCGGGCAGGGCGCCACGCTGCTCGTCACCCAGACCGCCGCCACCTGGTCGCTGCTGCGCCTGGGACGGCTCGACGAGGCCGAGGCGACGATCGACGACGTGATCGACAACGGTCGCCTGACCCCGCACCTGTTCCTGTCGGTGTCCTTCGGCCAGCTGGCGGTGCTGCGGCTGGCGCAGGGCCGCCGGCCGGAGGCGCTGCGCGCCGGCGAGGAGTCGGTCCGCCTGGCGACCGGCGCCGATCCGGGGCTGATCCCGGGCATGAGCGGCTTCTACGCCGCCGCCCCGCTGCTGGAAGCAGGCCGTCCGACGGCCGCCCGCGACGTCCTGCTGGAGATGAGCGGCGGTCCGGTCCTGCGGACCTCGCGGTCGGGCTACGTCCCCGGCTGCGAGGTCCTCACCCGCGCCGCGCTCGCCGACGGGGACCTCGACGTCGCGGCCGGCTGGGCCTCGCGGGCGGTCGCGGGCACCCACGGCGGCCGGCTGGCGGCCGAGGACGCGCACGCTCAGCGGGCGCTGGCCCAGGTCGCGCTGGCGCGCGGGGACGGCGCC
>NZ_AGUD01000034.1 GCF_000240225.1 Patulibacter medicamentivorans | reverse complement strand
CAGCGGCGAGCGCCCGCGGGCCTGGGCGTCGGTCAGGCCGTCGGCGATCGCCAGGACGTCGCGCGGGCGCCCGGCGCCGGCGCGGGCGATCCGGTGGGCGACGGCCGCGCAGAGCCGCGGGTGGCGGCGCGCGAGCAGCGCCACCACCTCGTCCTCCTCCAACGGGCGCAGCACGATCCGCGCGAACTCGGCAGGCGCCCGTAGCTCGTCGCCGGCCAGCAGCAGCAGGACCGGCTCGACCAGCACCCGCCGTCCGACGAGGTGGAGGACGTCGAGCGAGGCCCGGTCGAGGCGGTCGCCGTCGTCGACCAGGATGACCACCGGCCGCTGCTCGGCCGCTCGCGCGAGCAGCGCGAGGATGGCCGTGGCCGCAGGCAGCGCCTGCGCGGGCGACAGGCCGCCGCCGACGGCGAGCCGCCCGAGCGCGTCGGCATGGGCGGGCGCCAGCGCCGGGGACAGGTGCAGGAGCGGCCCGACGAGGTCGGCGAGGGCGGCCCCGGCGGGCTCCGGGCGTCCGCTGCTGCCGCGCAGCGCGATCACGTGCAGTCCCCGAGCCGCGGCTGCGGTCGCGACCAGGTCGAGGGCTGTCGAGCGCCCCGACCCGGCGGGACCGGACAGCTCGGCTGCGCTGCTCAGCCCAGCGACCGCGCGCTCGAGCAGCTCGTCGAGGCGGTCGATGACGGGGCCGCGGCCGAGCAGGTCGTGCCGCGCCCGGCGGTCGCCGGCGTTCCACGGCGTCGCGGCCGCTGCGGAGAGGAGCACGAGCGGCGGCAGCCTCAGCGCTCGACGCAGACGTGGAAGTTCTGCCCGAAGTAGTCCTCGCCGTCGGCCGCGACGACCCGCTCGAGGCCATGTCCGCGCAGCCGCTCGACCAGCGCGCCCGGCTCGAAGAAGTGGCGCATGTGGCCCGGCTCGACGACGATCCGCCGCGCCGCCGCGAGGTGCTGGTCGATCGCGGCCCTGTGGCTGTCGTCGTAGGTGCCGGCGGCCCGCCATTCGACGATCGAGCGTTCGATCACCGCGGCCAGGTCCGGCGGCTGGCGGGGTCCGGTGAGGATCAGCCGACCGCCGGGTCGCAGGTGCCGCGCGCACTCGGCCAGGACCACGTCGGGGTCGGCCACGTTGAAGAGGACGTTCAGCAGCAGGATCGCGTCGACCGGCTCCGCGATGGCATCGGGGAACCGCTCGGCGCGACCGTCGAGGACGCTCACGCGCCCCGCCGCGGCGGCCGGCAGCCGATCGCGGCGCGCCGCCGCGCGGTCCCGCATCGTCGCGTCGGGATCGAAGCCGACGACCCGCTCGGCGACGCCCAGCAGGGGCTCGAACAGCAGGCCGGTCCCGCAGCCGGCGTCGACGACCGTGGCCCGGCCGGCCACGTGCGCAACCGCCTTGTCGACCATCCGCCGGAAGCAGCCGAGCCGGGGCACCAGCTCGTCGTAGCTCGCGGCGAACGCGCTCCAGACGGGGTCCTGGCTCATCGTCGCTCGCTCCTTCGGGTCGCAGTCGCCCGTCGCGGACGCGACGGACGGAGACGGCCACGCTAGGCCGCGGCGAGCCGGTCGTCAGTAGCGGATCGGTACCGCGCGGGTGCCGTGGCACGGCACCGCGGTGCGCTCGCTCAGAGCCCCTCGCCGGGATGCAGCAGGCCCCTCCGAGCGCGTCGGTCCGAAGGTCGATCGGCGCGAGCGCCGCGACCGACCCACGAGCTGCGGCTCGCCCGCTCGTCAGGCCGCTCCCTGGTCGCCCGGGCCGACGCCCGAGCGGCCCGGGTCGGTGCCCCCGACCTGGCGCGCGCCCCGATCGGCGGACCGGACCCGCGGCCCGGCGGTCATCACGGGGCTCGGCAGCTCGCGACCGACCTGGTCGGCGAGCCCGGGCCCCAGCGCCAGCAGGCGGGCGAGGTCGACGCCGGTGGAGATCCCGAGGTCGTCGGCGAGCAGCACCACGGCCTCGGTCGCGACGTTGCCGGCCGCGCCCGTGGCGAACGGCGAGCCGCCGAGGCCGCCGATCGAGGCGTCGAACCGCGTGGCGCCGGCCTGGAGCGCCGCGAGCACGTTGACGAGGCCGGTGCCGCGGGTCTCGTGGAAGTGCAGGCCGACGTCGGAGCCGGTGCGGTCGAGGACCTCCCACACCCCGCGGGGCGTGGCCATGCCGGTCGTGTCGGCCAGGGTCAGGTCGTCGGCGCCGGCCTCCCGGCAGTCGTCGCAGAGCCGCTCGACGTCCGCCGGCGGGATCTCCCCCTCGTAGGGCGAGCCGAAGGCGCACGAGACCACGACGTCGACCGGCAGGCCGGCGGCGCGCGCGATCGACGCCACCGCGGCGACCTCCGCCAGCGAGCGGCCGATCGTCATCCCGACGTTGCGCCGGTTGTACTCGGCGGACGCGGAGATCGTGCAGGTGAGGGCGTCGACCCCGGCGGACACGGCGTCGCGGGCGCCGCGGGCGTTGGGCACCAGCCCGACCAGCGTCGTGCCGTCGAGACCCCAACACGCTGCGGCAGCGGCTCGACAAGATCAGCAGGCTGCTCCCCGGGTGGGACGACCCGGCGCGGCGGCTCGAGGTCCACCTGGCGCTGCGCGTGCGGGCGTTGCAGCGGCAGCTGGACGACGGGGCGGGCGGCGCGGCGCGCGCGGCCGCCGATCTCAGACGTACTGCGCCGCCGCGTGGCCCGATGCCCAGGCCCACTGGAAGTTGAAGCCGCCCAGGTGGCCCGTGACGTCCAGCACCTCGCCGATGAAGTACAGGCCCGGGCTCCTCAGCGATTCCATGGTCGTGGACGACAGCTCGCGGGTGTCGACGCCGCCGAGGGTGACCTCGGCGGTGCGGTAGCCCTCGGTGCCGGCCGGCACCAGCTGCCAGGCGCCGAGCTTGGCGGCGATGTCGCGCAGCTCGGCCGGGGCGTACTGCCGCATCGGCTTGGAGGCGAACCAGCGGTCGGTCAGGAGGGTCGCCATCTTCTTGGTGAAGACCTCGCCCAGCAGGGTCTTCAGCTCGCTGCTCGGGCGCGCGGCCTGCTGGCCCTGCAGCCACTCCAGGGCGTCGCGGTCGGGCAGCAGGTTGATCTCCACCACGTCGCCGGGGTGCCAGAACGAGGAGATCTGGAGGATCGCCGGGCCGCTGAGGCCGCGGTGGGTGAAGAGGAGGTTCTCGCGGAAGCTCTCGCCGTTGCAGCGCACCACGCAGTCCACCGACGTGCCGGACAGCTCGACGCACAGGTCCTTGAGCCGGCCGCCGATGGTGAACGGCACCAGGCCGGCGCGGGTGGGCAGGACGTCGTGGCCGAACTGGCGGGCGATCTCGTAGCCGAAGCCGGTGGCGCCCAGCGTCGGGATCGACAGGCCGCCGGTGGCGATGACCAGCGACGACGAGGCGACGGGCCCGAGGTCGGTGCTCAACCGGTATCCGGCCTCGGTCCTCTCGATCTGCCGCACCGAGGTGCTCACGCGCAGGTCGACGCCCGCCTGCTCGCACTGGCCCAGGAGCATCTGGAGGATGTCCTTGGAGCGGTTGTCGCAGAACAGCTGGCCCAGCTTCTTCTCGTGGTACGGCACGCCGTGCTCGCCGACCATGGCGATGAAGTCCCACGGGGTGTAGCGGGCCAGCGCCGACTTGCAGAAGTGCGGGTTCCGCGAGGCGTAGTTGGCCGGCTCCGCGTACATGTTGGTGAAGTTGCAGCGGCCGCCACCGGACATGAGGATCTTCTTGCCCGCCTTGTTGGACGAGTCGATGAGCAGCACCTGGCGGCCGCGCGCGGCGGCGGTCAGGGCGCACATCAGGCCGGCGGCACCCGCGCCGATGATCACCACGTCGGTAGAGCGCACAGAGCATCCTCAGGCACAGCGAATCGCGGAGGATCCGGTCCCGGTCCCACAAGATAGGGCTGCGAGGAGCGTGGCCGCGACGCGGGCCGCGCGGCCGGAGCCGCCGCACGGCCGGGCCGGCGGCTTCGGCGCGATCGGTCAGGATCGATATGCGGCTTCGAGCGTGGCGATGTCGAGCTTGACCATCTTCAGCACCGCGTCGCTGACCCGCTTCGATCGCTCCGGGCTCGCGTCGCGCATCATCTCGTCCAGCGCCGCGGGCACGATCTGCCAGCGGACGCCGAAGCGGTCGATCAGCCACCCGCACGCCTGCGGCTCGCCGCCGCCTTGCAGCAGCGCGTCCCAGTAGCGGTCCAGCTCCTCCTGGTCGGAGCAGGAGACGACCAGCGAGATCGCGTCGTTGAACTCGTGATGCGGTCCCGCCGTGATCGCCTGGAACCGCTGGCCCAGCAGCGTGAAGTCCACGACCTTCACGCTGCCGGGAGGCCCGCTCGGCGACTCGCTCAGCAGCGGCGCCACCCGGTCGACCCGCGAGTCCGCGAAGATCGACGCGTAGAACCGCGCGGCCTCCTCGGCCTCCTCGGCGTACCACAGGTGCGGGTAGATCTTGGCGCTCGTCGTTGCGGTCATGATGGTCCCTCCGTTGGACTCGATCTGGGTCTATCGCGCTCACGGGCCCCTGCCGCCCGACCGGCGGGCGGCGTGACGCCATCGTGAGCCTTCTCGATCAAGGACCGGTCGAGGCGGCGGAAGTCATCGGTGCCGCGGAAGCCGACGCTCGCCGGAGGCGGACGTCGGTCTCCCTGACCGATACGATGGAAACGGAGCACACTCCGCTTCAGTGGAACATGGGCGGATGCGAGGAGACCCCATGGAACGTTCGCTGCGATCCGATGCACAGGCCAACCACGACCGCCTGGTCGAGGCCGCCGCACGCGCGTTCGCACGCGAGGGTGCGGACACGTCCCTGAAGGCGATCGCCGCGGAGGCAGGCGTCGGGATCGGCACCCTCTACCGCCGCTTCCCGACGAGGGAGGATCTCGTCGAGGCCACCTATCGCGAGCAGACCACGCGCCTCTGTGGCGCCGCGCCGCAGCTCCTCGACGATCACCCGCCGGTCGAAGCCCTCCGCACGTGGATGGAGCACTTCGTCGACTACATGCTCACGAAGCAGGGAATGGCCGATGCCCTCCCGGCGATCCTGGCCACCCGCGAGGGGCTGCGCGCGCATAGCCGCGAAGCGCTCAGGAACGCGGTCGCATCGCTCCTCCGGGCCGGCGAGGCCGCCGGGCAGCTCCGCCCCGACCTCGACCCCGGCGACGTCCTGATGGCGTTGGGCGGCATCACGCTGATCAGCGGGCACGAGCACCAGCGGGAGCTCGCCTCGAGGCTCATCTCACTGCTCCTCGAAGGCCTGGCGGTCTGAGGGACCCCGCCTCGCGCGCCGCGGTCGGGCGCGACCGCCGCCGAGCAAGCCCCCGGGACGACAAGCGGATGCGGCTCCGCTTCCGTGCTAGATTAAGTGGAGTCGACTCCGCTTCGGGGTCGTTGATCCGAAAGGCACGCATGTCGAACGACCTCATGGGAACCGTCGCCCTGGTCACGGGGGCCAGTAGCGGAATCGGTGCCGCCACCGCGCGGCGGCTCGCGGCCGAGGGGGCATCCGTCGCGCTCGTCGCGCGTCGCGAGGACCGCCTCGACGAGGTCCGCCGCTCGATCGAGGCCGCCGGCGGCGTCGCGCGGGCGGTGGCGGTCGACATCACGAGCCGAGCCGGCGCCCAAGCCGCCGTCGACCGCACGGTGGAGGCATTCGGGAGGCTCGACACCGTCGTGAACAACGCCGGCGTGATGCTGATCGGACCGTTCGCCGATGCGCCCGTCGGCGAGTGGGAGCGGATGGTCGACGTCAACGTCCTGGGGCTGCTCTACGTCACCAAGGCGGCGCTTCCGCACCTCGTCCGAGCGGCGGAGGACGGACCTCGCCGCACCGCCGACCTCGTCAACATCAGCTCGTCGGCCGGCCGCGTGGCTCGCCCTGGCACGGCGGTCTACAACCTCACGAAGTTCGGGGTCAACGGCTTCACGGAGGCCCTGCGCCAGGAGCTGCAGGCCAAGCGGGTCCGGGTCAGCGTCATCGAACCCGGCAACGTCGATACCGAGCTGGCGTCGCACACGCGCGACGAGCTCCGCGCGGGCGTCGAGGAGCAGATCCGGGCGATCGAGAAGCTGCAGCCCGAGGACATCGCCGACGCCGTTGCGTACGTGGTGACGAGCAGCCGCCGGGTCGCCGTGAACGAGGTGTTCGTCCGCGCGGCCGACCAGAGCTGGTAGCACCCGCCGCGCCCTGGTCCGTCGCGTCAGTACCTCGTCGGGCTGGCGCCCAGCATCGGAGAGGCCGGCCACGTCACGCCATCGATGGTGGCGCCCCCGTACGCGAGGACCGGTGCCAGGGTCGCGTTGTTCTCGGCGGGGAAGTTCAGCACCGGCGCGGAGATCTCGTCCAGGGCAGATCGAGCGGCGGCGGACAGCTCGACGTGGATCGCGTCGAGGTTCGTTCGGAGCTGCTCGATCCGGCGCGCCCCGATGAGCGTCGAAGTGACCCCGGGCCGCCCTCGGACCCAGGCGAGTGCGGCCGCGGCCGGACTGATCCCTTCGTCGGCCGACACGCGGTGGAGGACGTCGATGACGTCGAATTGCGCGTCCGTGGGCTCGCCGACGAGCGCCTTCCGGCCGGTGTCGACCGGGCCGCTGTGGCCGCGGGAGAACTTGCCCGACAGGAAGCCGCTCTTCAGCGGGCTCCAGGGCATCACGGCGATGCCGAGCTCATCTGCCATCGGGAAGAGCTCGCCCTCGCTCGTGCGCTCCAGGAGCGAGTACTCGAGCTGGAGCGCCACGATCGGCGCCCAGTCGCGGAACCCGGCCATCGTCTGCGCCTCGGCGGTCTTCCACGCGGGAACGTCGGAGAAGCCGACGTAGCGCACCTTGCCTGCGGTGACCAGATCGTCGAGTGCCCGCATCGTCTCGTCGATCGGTGCGCGACGGTCCCAGTTGTGCAGCCAGAGGAGGTCGACGTAGTCCGTCTGCAGTCGCCGGAGCGACTGCTCGAGCTGCGCGATGACGGCCTTTCGGCCCGCACCACCGCCGTTGGGATCACCGGGATGGAGGTTGCCGAAGAACTTCGTCCCCAGGACGACGCGATCGCGGTCCGCCCCACGGTTGGCGAAGTAGTCGCCGACGATCTTCTCCGCATGACCGTTGGTGTAGATGTTGGCGGTGTCGATGGCGTTGCCACCGCGGTCGATGTACTCGGCGATCATGCGGTGCGAGTCCTCGGCGGTGGCGCCCCAGCCGAGGTCCTCGCCGAAGGTCATCGTGCCGAGCGTGAAGGGACTGACGCGCAGGCCGGAGCGGCCGAGCGAGACGTACGAATCGAGGGACATGAGGCTCCTGTTCAAGCGGCCGACGGGACCGCCGGCGCACGATCCATGAGACCACCGCCCGTCCGAGGCGAGTAGACCGATCCTCTTCCATCGTTGCCTGATCCTGGCGTCGTTGCGCGGATCGGACACGGGCGCTTGCGCGCTGGGTGCCGCAGTGCTTGGTTGGGGACATGGACCACCTGACCCGGCTGCGGGCTGCGATCGCGCGAGGCGCGGATCTGGGAGCTGGAGTTGTCCAGACCGATATCGAGGGCGTCAGCCTGATGGCCGCCGAATCGCCGACGGACCCCCTCCACTCGGTCGCGCGGCCTGCCCTGGCCGTGGTGGCCCAGGGCGCAAAGCGCACGGTCGTCGGTGATCAGGTGCACGACTACCGCGCCGGCGAGCTGCTGATCGTCTCGATCGATCTGCCCGTCAGCGCCCACATCACCGATGCGACGCGCGATCGCCCGTTCCTCGCCTTCGGTCTCGAGCTACGACCGGCGGCGGTCGCGGCGCTCCTGCTCGATGGCGCCGCGGAGCCGGCAACGGCCTCGAGCCCGGACGGCATCGCCGTCGGTCGTGCGTCGACCGAGCTTCTCGACGCGATCCTCCGGCTCCTGAACGCGCTGGACGACCCGGAAGAGGCGCGAGTCCTCGGCCCCGGGCTCGAGCGGGAGATCCTCTGGCGGCTGCTGATCGGGCCCCAGGGCGCGGTCGTCCGTCAGATCGGGCTGGCGGACAGCCGCCTGTCCCACGTCGCGCGGGCGGTCGGGTGGCTCCGGGCGCACTACGCCGACAGCATCAGCGTCGACGAGCTCGCGTCTCTGGCCGGGCTCAGCGCCTCGTCCTTCCACCGGCACTTCCGGGCGGTCACGACGATGACGCCAATCCAATATCAGAAGCGGATCCGCCTGCAGGAGGCGCGGTCGCGGCTCCTGGATCCTCCGGTCGACGTGGCGAGCGTCGGGTTCGGCGTCGGCTACGTGAGCGCTTCTCAGTTCAGCCGGGAGTACCGCCGGATGTTCGGCCTGCCTCCGGGCCAGGACGCGAAGCGGCTCCGCCGGGCACGCGATGAGCTGGCAGAGCCGGCCTGACGCCGTCCTCGCGGACGCCGTTCGCTCCGTCGTGCTCGCGCATGGCCTCCGAACGTCAGCGCGCGCTTCGAGGGCACGTCGATGCGGGTCGGTCCGAGGGCGGTCGGCTTGCGGCCGAGGCCCCGTCCCTACCCCGCAGACGGCGCCGCCTCGACGCGTGACTCGTATCCGGGGCCGCGCTCGGGCGTGACGGAATGCGGATCGAGAGGCTTGTCGCAGACGTCACAGCGCAGCACCGGGTTGACGATCGATCCGCACTCGTCGTGGCGAAGGACGATCGGGGGGCCTTCCGGACCGGTCAGGTGACGATCGCCCCACTGCATCAGGGCGATCGTCGTCGGGTACAGCTCGAGGCCGGCCCGCGTGAGCCGGTACTCGTGCCGGTCGCTGCCGGGGCCCAGCTCGACCCGCTCGATGACGCCGGCAGCCGTGAGCTTCTTCAAGCGGGCGGTCAAGGTGGCTCGGGGGATGCTCAGATTGCGTGCCATCGCACTGAAGCGCCGGACCCCGAAGAACAACTCGCGGATGACCAGCATCGACCACCGCTCACCGACGAGCTCGAGGGTCCGTGCCACCGAATCGTCCGTGAACCGCGTCGTCAGATCCGTCGCATCGCTCACCAGCCGATTGTAATCGCCACGCCAGCCGCGGCTCCCTGCGCGACCGGAGCAGCGACGCGCGTTCCGGAGCACCGCGCGACGCCGAGTCGGATGTCTTTCACGGATGACCCGAAAACGAGTCAGCGGATCCGTGGAAGACGCACCAAAGGGCCGAAAAGTCCGCTGTTAGCTTCGACACGCAGCGAAGCCGCGGTCACGGAACGTGCGTGCTGGAGGACGACGACATCGCCCCTGGGGGCCTTCTCGTCACAGCCGAACCATCGAGGAGAGGAAGAGTCATGACGAGCATCGGTGTCGTCGGAGCAGGCGTCGGAGGGCTGCATCTCAGCCTGCTGCTGCAGAAGCGCGGGATTCCCGTGCGGCTCTACGCGGACCGTACGCCGGAGGAGATGCGGGCGTCGCCTCGGCTGGCGAACACCGCCGGCCACTGGCCCAACACGCGGTCGCGCGAGCGTGAGCTCGGCATCGCGCACTGGGACGACGCCATTCGCCCGATTCGCGAGCTCAACGTCACGGTGACCGGCGACCTCTCGGCAAGGTTCACCGCGCCGCTGGAGCTCGGGCCGATGGCCGTGGACTACCGCATCACGATGCCGCGCATCCTCGAGGACTTCATCGAGCGCGGCGGCGACGTCGCCTACGGGACGATCACGGCTGAGCAGCTCGAGGAGCTCTCCGAGCGCCACGATCTCGTCGTCGTCAGCTCCGGTCGCGGCACGATGACCGAGCTGTTCCCGAAGATCGAGGAGCGCTCGCCCTATCAGCGGCCGCAGCGAGTCCTGCAGGTGTCGGTCGTGGACGGTGTCGTCGGCAACGCCGAGGCCCTGAACTACGAGCTCGTCCCGGGTGTCGGCGAGGTCGTGCTGTTCCCGTTCCACGCGGCCGACGGCGAGAACCACACGACCCTGTACATGTCAGCCGTCGCCGACGGGCCGCTTCCCGCGCTGCTCAACGCCGATGTCGCCGGCAGCGACGGACGCGAGGCCCTGGACCGCGTCTTCCGCACCATCGTCCAGGAGCACTTCCCCGCGTCCTCCGCGCTCTTCGACTGGGACGCCTTCGCCACCGTCGGACCCGAGTACGACATCGCGGGCGCGCTCACGCCCACCGTCCGCCGACCGTACGCCCAGCTCGGCAACGGGCGGTGGGTCCTGGCGCTCGGCGACGTCCACACCGTCTGCGACCCCCTGCTCGGTCAGGGTGCGAACTCGGCGTCGGCGTCCGCGTTCATCGTCGGCGACGCCGTCGTCGAGGACCACCTCGCCTTCGACGAGCTGTGGTGCCGGCGCGTCGCCGACCGCATGTGGCAGCGCTCGGGTGCTGCGGTGGTCTTCACCAACGAGCTGCTGCGGGTGCCGCCCGCCCCCGCGGTCGTCACGTTGCTGGCCGCCGGCTCGGTCTCGCAGGACGTCGCGGACTACGTCGCGTCGTTCTTCGACGTCCCCAACACCGCCTGGAACGCGCTGGCGAGCCCCGAACGCGCCGAGGCCGCCGTGCAGGAGGTCGGCGGCGAGCAGGTGCTGCAGGGCGTCCGGCAGGCGCTGGCCGGCATGGCCGCGGCGTGAGGGCGACCGTGGCTCCGCTCGCCACGGCCGAGGACCTGCGGGCCGCGTTCAAGCTGCGGCCCGAGCCGGTCTGCGCCATCACGACGTGCGACGAGTACGGCGAGCGGATCGGCATGACCGCGACGTCGGTCACCAGCGTCTCGATGACCCCGCCGATGGTGCTCGTCTGCGTCCGCACCCACGCGCTCATCGCGTCTCCGATGCGGGCCCGGCTGCCGTTCGTCGTGCACTTCCTGTCCGACGGCCAGCGCGACATCGCGGCGCGCCTGGCGTCGCCGGTCGAGGACAAGTTCGAGGGCGTGAGCCATCGGATGAGCCGTTCCGGGGCTGCGCGCCTGGACCGCGCGATCGCGGTCCTCGAGTGCGACACCACCGACGTCCACCCCGCCGGCGACCACATCATCGTCGTCGGGACCGTCACCAAGGTCGATCTCGGTGGTCCCGACGACGACCCCCTGCTGTTTCGCGGCGGCACGTTCGTGACCGTCGCCACGGACCACCGACCGTCGCGATGATCACCGCCATCTCCCGGGGGACCGAGGGGCCGTTCGCGACCGTCGGCGTCACACGTGACGCCGACGGCGTGCCGCGCTTCTCGGATCTCCCCGTCTCGCTCGTCGCGGGTCTGCGGTCCGTCGTCCGCGGTTCCCCGGACGAGGAAGCCGTCGTCGAGCTCGGCGGCGAGCGCCTGACCTACGCACAGCTCTGGGACCGGGCGTCTCGCGTCGCAGGCGGCCTCCGTGCCGCCGGCGTACAGGCGGGCGACACCGTTGCGATCCGCCTCCCGAACGGCACCGCCTGGGTCGAGAGCTTCGTCGGGGTGCTCCTCGCCGGGGCGGTCGCGGTCCCCGTCAACACCCGCCTCGCGCCGCCCGAGGTCGAGACGCTGCTCGACGACGCCCGGCCGTCGTACGTCATCGACGTCGACCATCCCGCACCGAAGGGCGACCCAGTCGAGGCCCGGGACGCCGGCCGCGACAGCCTCGCCGCCATCTTCTACACCAGCGGCACCACCGGCCGGTCGAAGGGCGCGACCGCCACGCACGAGGCGATGCTGGCGGTTGCAAGAACCGTCACGCGAACCATCGGGTTGGAGTCGACCCCCGACGCGCCTCTGCGGACCCTCGTCTGCATCCCGCTGTTCCACGTCACGGGGTGCAACGGTCAGCTGGTGCCGACGCTCTTGAGCGGAGGGACCGTCGTGATCCAGCGGCAGCTCGACGTCCCCGAGATGCTCGCCGCCCTGAAGGACGAGCGCATCACCTATCTGGTGGCCGTGCCGGCCATCTACTTCTACCTCCTCGCCAACGAGTGGTTCGACGCGGCGGCCTTCGAGCTGCTGCGATGGGCCGTCTACGGCGGCGCACCGATCGCCCCCGATCTCGTCGCGCGCCTCACGAGGGTCCTGCCGCGGGTCCGCGTGGCCAACGGCTTCGGCATGTCGGAGACGAGCTCGCTGGCCACCCTCCTGCCGCACGAGGACGCGGTCGGCCATGCCGACTCCGTCGGGTACCCCGGCCCGGCGGTCGACGTCGGCATCCTCGACGGCGACGAGTCCTCCGGGGTCGGCGAGATCGTGCTTCGCGGGCAGTCGGTCACACGGGGCTACTGGCGCACCCCGGAGCTCAACTCCGAGATCTTCGTCGACGGGTGGCTCAAGACCGGCGACGTCGGCCGCATCGACGAGGCCGGTCGCTTGTACCTCGTCGACCGCTCCAAGGACATCATCAACCGCGGTGGAGAGAACGTCTACTCCGTCGAGGTCGAGAACGCCCTCGCGGACGCGCCCGGCGTCGGCGAGGCGGCGGTGGTCGCGGTCCCCGACGCCATGATGGGCGAGAAGGTCGGCTGCGTCCTGGTCGCAACGGGCGACGGAATCGACGTGGCCGCCGTCATCGAGCACGTCGAGGCGCGCCTGGCCGACTACAAGGTCCCGCAGTTCGTCGCCGTTCGCCAGCGCCCGCTTCCGCGCAATGCCGGCGGCAAGGTCCTCAAGCACGTCCTCCGCGACGAGACGACGTGGCCCGCGCCGGTCCGATGACCAGCCGGCAAGATTGGTTCAGTTGAAAGACCAGTTCAATTTCTGTACCGTCTTGCCGGCAAGCGCAACCGATTCCCAGGGTCATGCAGACGAACGAGACACCCCAGCGCATCGCCGTCGCCGTCGTGGGAGGGGGCATCGGCGGCGCAGCCGCTGCCCTCGCTCTCACCAGAGCCGGCGTGAACGTCCGGCTCTTCGAGCAGGCGCCGCAGCTGACCGAGATCGGCGCGGGCATCCAGCTCGGGGCGAATGCCGTCAAGGCGCTTCGGCACTGGGGGCTCGAGGACGAGATCACCGCGTGTTCGGTCGCGTCCAAGAGCATCGAGTACTACGACCTCGAGACCGGGGAGCACCTGTTCCGGACGCCCCTGGGTCAGCAGGCAGCTGATCGGTACGGCGCGCCGATGCTCCAGATCCATCGCGCGGACCTCCTGAACGTCCTGGTCGACGCGCTGCCTGAAGGGACGTTCCTGCTGGATCGGCCGGTTGCGGGCGTCGAGCAGGACGAGACGGGCGCCACCGTTCGGTGCGTGAACGGCGAGACGTTCCGCGCCGACGCGGTCATCGGGGCGGACGGGCTGAAGTCGCGCACCCGCGAGCAGCTCTTCGGTTCCGCCGAGCCGCGCTTCTCCGGGACGCTCGGGTGGCGGCTCATGCTGACCCGTGAGGAGGCCGAGCGGCTGGGCTTCGAGCACCGCTGCTACTGCTACCTCGGCCGCGGTCGCAGTCTCGTGCTGTACTGGCTGCGCTCCGGCGAGCTCTTCAACATCATCGGCTTCGTCCCGGCGACCGAGGTGCAGCGCGAGTCGTGGACCACGTCGGGCGACACGTCGGAGTTCATCCGCTCGTTCGCCGGTGCGGCTCCGGAGCTCGACGCCCTGCTGCACGCCCCGGATTCCGCCTTCATTACCGGCGTGTACGACAGAGACCCGCTCGAGACCTGGACCCGTGGCCGCGTCACGCTGATGGGCGACGCGGCACACCCGCTCGCCCCGTACCTCGCCCAGGGCGCGTGCCAGGCGATCGAGGACGCTGCCACCCTCGGCGCGGTCCTCGGGGGCGCCCGCCCGGCGGACGTCGAGGCGGCACTGCAGGAGTACGAGCGCCTCCGGCGACCCCGTGCCACGAAGGTCCAGATGGCCGCCCGGGCCGCCGAGGACTTCTGGCACCAGGACGACGACGCGCAGATCCTGGCACGCAACGGACGCTTCAAGGGCATCACGAAGCTCGACCCGCTCGGCGAGTCGGTGTGGTCGTGGGTCTTCGACTACGACCCCGTCGCCAGCGGCTATGCCGCCAGCAACCGGTCGACCGGCGTGGAGACGGTCAGGGCCGATCATGCGATGCGTCGGCCCGAGGCTCAGCAGACGCTCGAGGCGTGGCGTCGAGCGATCACGCCGCTGGACGTCGGCAAGGGCTGGCTTGGGATCCGCGCCGCCTACGAGCGCTTCCTCCTGGAGGCCGCGCCGGCGGACTCCGCCACGAAGGTGGAAGAGGTCAAGACCGGTGACGTGGTCAGTCACTGGGTCCGGCCGGGCGGTTCGGATGCCGCGGGTGGTTGCCCCGTCGTGCTGTACCTCCACGGAGGTGGATACATCGCCGGCAGCGCGAAGGCCGGGGCGAACATGGCAGAGCGGCTCGCGGCGGCCGCCGGCGGGGCCACGCTGATGGTCGAGTACCGCCTCGCGCCGGAGACCCCGTACCCGGGCGCGCTCGAGGACGTGCTGTCGGCCTACCGCTGGCTGCTGGACCAGGGCCAGGACGCCTCGAACGTGATCCTCGCGGGCGACTCGGCGGGCGGCGGCCTCGCCGTCGCCGCCGCCCTGCGCGTGCGCGACCAGGGCCTGGAGGCCCCGGCCGGCATCTACTGCATGTCGCCCTTCGCCGACCTCGCACTGACCTCGCCGTCCATCGACGAGTTCGAAGGCCGTGACGCCGCGGTGAACCGCGATTTCCTGACGGACATGTCGGGGTCCTACCTGCACGGCCAAGCGCCCGATGACCCGAACGCGTCGCCGGTCTACGCCGACCTGTCGGCCATGCCGCCGATGCTGGTGCACGTCGCCGCCGAGGAGGCGCTTCGCGACGACGGGGTACGGCTCGTGGAGCGTGCTGAGCGCGCTGGCGTGGACGCGCGGCTCACCGTCTTCGACGATGCGGTCCACGCCTTCCCGCTGTTCCCGTTCTCGCCTGATGCCCCTGCGGCACTCGACGAGTTCGCCGGGTTCGTCCAGTCGACGGCGCGCCACGCGTCCGTGGCCTGAGCATCGCTGTCGCTCGGGCGCCCGCGGGCGCCCGAGCCTGACGCTGGCGCGCAGGAGCGCGGCGGGGCGCGCCTCTGTAGATGGCCAGTGCCGCCGCCACGTCGATACGCCGGACGTGGGCCGGCCGCGATGGCGTACGGCTCAGGCCAGGGTTCGCGAGTCCGCCCTCTCGGCCGCCGGCCGGAAGCCGCGGCCGGGAAGCGCAGCGAGGCCCGCGATCGCCGCCGCGAAGCAGAGTCCGGCGACCACCAGGCAGGCAACCGTGAGGCCGGACAGGAAGGAGTCCTGAGCGACCTGGAGCAGAACGGGATCCGTCGCCGCGATCCCGAAGGCGACGGGGACCGAGTCGGCAGCTTCCGCGGCCCTTCCGGTGGCGAGGAACGCGCTGTCGAGCAGGCGGGAGCCGAAGACCGACGAGAACACGGAGCCGACGATCGCCACTCCGAGGGTCGAGCCCAGTTCCCGGGTCGCGTCGTTGACGGCCGAGCCGACGCCCGCACGAGACGGCGGCAGCACGAGCATGATCGACTCCGTTGCCGGGGTGGAGATCAGCCCCATGCCCAGGCCCATGAGCACCATCTGCGGCACGATCGTCGACCAGTAGGGCGTCGTGGCGTCGACGCTGCCGGCGATCCACGCCATCGCCGTCCCGAACGAGAGCAGTCCGGTGACCACCACCGCGCGCGTGCCGAGGCGCGGAGCGAGGAGCCCGCCGACGACGGAGGCGACCGCGATCGAGAGCGCGACCGGGAGGATGCGGGCTCCGGTGGACAGCGGCCCGAACTCGCGAACCACCTGGAAGTACTGCGTGATGAGGAAGATGAACCCGGCCAGCGCGAAGAACGTGACGGTCACCGCTCCGCTGGCGGCGCCGAACCGCCGGTCGGCGAACAGCCGGACGTCGAGCATCGGATGGGCCGCTGTCCGTTCGGCCACGACGAAGGCCACCGCCAACGCGAGCGCGACGGCGAACCCGGTCACGGTCGTCGCGCTGCCCCACCCCCACTCTGGCGCCTCGATCACCGTGTAGACCAGCGCTCCGAGCAGGGCGATCGAGAGGGCCAACCCGCGCAGGTCCAGCGCAGGGACCGAGCGATCGCGGGACTCCGGAACGAGCCGGAACCCGAGTGCCGCGGCCACCAGTGCGAGGGGGACCAGCGCCCAGAACACGCTGCCCCAGTGGAAGTGCTCCAGCAGGAGCCCGCCGGTCACGGGCCCCGACGCGACGCCGACTCCGACGACCGCGCCCCACCCGCCGAGAGCGGCCGCCCGTTGACGCCTGTCGGGAAAGGCGTTGGAGATGATCGACAGCGTGGTGGGGAAGATGAGCGCGGCGAAGGCCCCCATCCCGAAACGTGCCGCGATCAGCGCGCCGGTGCTGTCGACCAGCGCCCCGGCGGCGCTGGCGATCGCGAACCCGAGCAGGCCGATCAGCAGCGCCGGCCGCCGTCCGTAGCGGTCGGAGATGCTGCCCGCGGCGAGCACCAGCGCCGCGAACGAGAGGTTGTAGCCGTCGACGACCCACTGCAGCCCGCGGGTGCTCGCGCCCAGCTCCTCGGCGATGCTCGGCAATGCGACGTTGACGATCGTGACGTCCAGGTTGATCGCCAGCACGGCGACGTAGACCGCGACCAGGATGCCGACCCTGCGACTCACGACGGGTCCGCGGCGTGCCACTCGCGGATCGCGTGGGCGAACTCCTCGGGGGCGTCGGACTCGACGTAGAGCCCGGCGTCCTGGACGATGACGGTCTCGTGGTCGAGGAAGGTCGCTTCCAGGCGTTCGCGCTCCCGGGGGCGGAAGACCTTGTCGGCGCCGCCCCACACGATCAGCGTCGGCAGGTGGGCGACGTCGGCGAGTCCGTGCTCGATCTCGGTGAAGAACGCGCGGCTGGCGGTGATGCGGCTGGGCAGCACGGCGGAGGCCTGGCGTCGGTCGGGCGTGTCCTGTGCCCGGCGGTAGTGGGTCATCTCGGCCGTCGTGGGCTTTCGCCGTCGATGGCCCGCGGGAACGAAGGCGTTGACGACGAGGTTCAGCCGCCGGGCGAGGAAGCGGAGCGGGCTGGCGCCGCCGATGCGGGAGAAGAACTCGAAGTAGGGGTCGCCGTTGGTCGGCCAGGCCCAGGTGTTGGCGAACACGAGTCGATCGAAGGTGCCGGGGCGACGCTGCCCGACCGCCAGGCCGATCGGGCCGCCCCAGTCCTGTCCGACGAGCGTGACCCCGGTGAGGCCGAGCCGCTCGACGAAGGCGGCGACGACGTCCGCGTGCTGCTCGGGCAGGTACCGGTAGCCGGGCCTTGCCGTGGACAAGCCGAAGCCCGGGTAATCCAGCGCGATGCACCGGAAGTCGTCCCGCAGCGCGCGAATCGCGTCGCGCCAGAGGAACGACCACGTCGGGTTGCCGTGCAGCATCAGGAGGATCGGCCCCGAGCCCTCGTCGACGTAGTGCACGACGTTGCCGTCCAGCTCCACGAAGTGGCTGTCGAACGGGAACAGCTCGTCGTCGACCCACGCGGGCCGTTCTCCAGCGGGCATGGCCACGGTCCTCTCCATCGGGTATGGTTGAGATTGTCAATCCAGCTTGAGAAAGTCAAGAGGATGTCATGAGTCGAAGCTACGGTCACTACTGCGGTCTCGCGCGGGCCCTCGACGTCATCGGCGATCGATGGAACCTGCTGATCGTCCGCCAGCTCCTCATGGGTCCCGGCCGCTATCGCGAGTTGCTCGACGGCCTTCCGGGCGTGGCGACCAACCTGCTCTCGGACCGGCTTCGAGACCTCGAAGCGGCCGGTGTGATCGAACGGCGCCCGGCCCCGACCGGCAACGCCGTGGTGTACGCCCTCACTCCCTGGGGTGCGGAGCTGCGGGAGCCGATCAACGGCCTGATCCGCTGGTCGACGCCGCTGATGGTGCGCGGGCCCGACGGCGACCCCTTCCACCCCGAGTGGCTCGCTGTCGCCCTTCCGGCGCTCATCGATCACAGGCCGACGGGCCCCTCGCCAACGATCGGCCTCGCGATCGACGGGCAGCTGTTCCAGGCGCAGGCGACGGACGCCGGCCTCGAGGTCGCCCGCCACGACGGGCGCCCGCTCGACGCCGTCCTGCACGCCGAGGCGATGACCATCCTCGGCATGGCCGCAGGCATGCTCGACCTCGACGACATCCGCGAGCAGGTCGAGCTCGAAGGCGACGAGGACGCCCTGCGGGCCATCTTCGCCCGATGACGCGACGAGGCGGACCCGATCTGGCGCGGCATCGACGGCACGTCGCGCATCGGGCGCGGACAGCCGATCCGGCCGCAGGCTCAGGCGCTTCGCGCCACCACCGACGGTCAGGTTGTACGCCGGCGCCAGCCACGAAGCACCGTACGCAACCCGCCGACCACGATCGCTCGGCCCGACGCGGTCAGGACCCGGTCGCCCCGGTCCAACTCGCGAGCCTGCTGCCACTCTCGATCGGTGGCGTTCCAGAACGGATGGTTGGCCGTCGGGGGCATCGAGCGGCTGAACGTCGTGCAGGGGACTGCGTCGGCGCTGTCGGCGACCGTTCGCCCTACTGCAGGGGTGCGGGCGCCACAGTGCGCGAATCGCGCGAACTGGTGCTTCTTCAACACCCGCGTCAGTGCCGGCCAACCGTCCGGCACAGCGCCGCTCAAGTCCACAGCAGAGCTGCCAACCTGAGGCCGTCTTCTACGGGCTGTGAGCCGTTCTGGGTTTGAGAGACAGTGATCAAACCCAGCACAGCTCACAACTGTTCATTGCCTGACGCTCCGTGCCTCCGACATCTGGTTCCGCGAACCCTGCCTGGCGACTCGACCGCAGATCGGGCTCAGCGTTGAACCGGCAACGAGATCGTGGCGATCAGGTCCGTGAATCGCGCCGCGCCATGCCCGTCGCTGCATCGAAGGACCGTCTCATCCTCGCCAAGGCGCACCAGCATGCCAGCGTTCCCGACCCAAGCGTGGGTAGTTCCAGTTCGATCTCTCCACTGCTTCCAGAGACGCAGGTTCGCCGGGACAGCGTCCTGATCAGGGATGACGGCAATGGGGACCACCGGCGGTGCCGAGTCCACCCAAAGCGTGGCCTCGGTGAGTTCCTGCTCGTTCACGACGATTTTCCCCTTCCGGGCCTTGAGATGAAGACCCTGAGGACGCGCGGCATCGCCTCGAAGCGAGATCGTGCACGCCCAGGCACCGGCAAGCGAGGGCATCTCGTACATCATCTGCACGCGTTCACCGTCGAGATCGATCGGTGCACCGTTCGACGCCTGAAAGCGCTCCGCCAACGTACGCATATCGTCAGCCTTCGAACGGCCGAAGTGTCATCTAGCTAGCGCCGAAGCGCTCTTCAGGCACGATCCGCCCTCCATAGCCGCTCATCCGCCGATTGACGACTCGCCGCTGGTTCGCCCTATCGGCCTTCCCAATATCGGCGCTAGTGCGTTCGCTAATTGACCGCCGTTCCGGTTGGCGTCGTCGGTCAATCATGTCGACACCTTGATGAAGACGCCCTGGAAGGGCGCATCTGGACCGACCAACCGCCAGACCTGCCCCGAAGGCTCCTCAAACCAACGTTCGGCGAACTCAGCGATCCCGCTGTAGTGCCTCTCGACCGGAACCTCCTTGAGCGCGCCGGCCTCTTTTGCCTCGATAATCCACTGCTCGAACCGCCTGAACTCCGACAGCGAGCGAAAGCCGTGCAGTTCTTCCCAGTCCGATTCCGGAGGCCCAAGGCTAGAAGGAGCCACGGTCCACCACCCACGCCGGGGACACCTTCGGAACTACGACCTGACTGCCGCCGCCGACCAAACTACCCTGCGGAGCCGCGGCCCCTTGGTACACGGTCTGGCCAGCCGGGACCCGAATCTTTACCCAACGGGTCGCGTTGTTGCCCCACTGCGGGTTCAGCGCGCTATCTACGATCGATTACACCGGCCCAGTCGGTTTTGTCTGTGTCCAGAATGGGCCAAGTTCGCTATTGGCCCCGTACACACGGTACAGCGTCATCGCTCGGCGCGACGTGAGTGCCACATAGCTCCCGCTCCTGAAGGTATTGGCTACGTCGTCAGCCAACGGCCCCATGTTCATCGGGCCATGGTGAGTCTTGGTGCTCCGACGAAGCAGAGAAGTTCCTCGCCCGAGACTTCCAAGCCCCTTGGCCCCGAAGAATGCGGTCAGCCACCGACCGGTGCAGCGCGCTGCATTGACTCCTCTACAGGAGTCTTCAAGCATCTGCTTGAGCACCTTGTAGCCGTCTGGCCCTTGCAGCGCTCGCGCCGTCTCGTACACCGACTTGGCCGTCCCCAACGGGTCGTTCCACGTCTGCTTCGCGACCTCGACAGTCTCCTTGCCGGCGTCTACGACGCCCTTGCCAGCATCACGACTCAGGTCGCCCCAGGAGGGCACGAGGCTACGGCGCTCCTTCGTTGCGCTACCCGATGCCTTGACTTCCGGCGCAGGGGCAACCCTCTTCAGCTTGGAGAACGCCTCATCCGCCGCGATCGTGGCATCGATCATCTGCTCCTGGCGCACCGTCTGCGCCGGCGGACTGACTCCAGCGTTCCGGAACCCGTTGTTGTAGTTCCCGACCCGCTGCTTCTCGATGCACAGCGACTTGCCGTCGCATTGCACGATGTGCCCGTCCCACTCGACCCGCGTCCCCGGATTCCCCGCCGTGAACGCATAACGACTACTCGTCAACGGATCCGCCGCCAACAACAGATCCCCCTGCGGATCGGAGAACCGATCCTGCTGCAGGAACTGCCCCAGATCCGGCCGATACGACCGGGCCTGCATGTCGTAGATCCCCGACTCCTGATCCTTGTAGAAGCCCTGGAACCGGAACGAATTCTCCTTCGCGTCCGTCCCCAGATCCTCCTCCGGCGTCACCGCATCGCGGACGCTCTCGTAGCCTACGAGGCGAGCACCGCGACGAGCACGACATCGCGCCTGAGCCTAGGCCGCCATCACCCTGCGTCCTGCTTGCGGCGCGCGTAGTCCACCCGTCGGCGACGAGCGTCGTCGAGGGCGGGAGCCGCTGACTCGTACAGCTCCGCGGCTCGCTGGCGATCACCGCCCTGCCAGGCGCGGTCCGCCTCGTCGATCACCGCCCCGAACTGAGCCTGGAGCGTCGCCGACCGCCGGAGCGCTGAACTCACGGCCTGCAGCGACTCGAAGGCGGCGTCATCTCCAGCAAGCAAGCCAGCGGCGTGAGTCTTGACCGTGTCCGCGACGCCTTGCAGGCAGCGCTGAAGCGCGGCGGGCTCCCCCGCCTGCCAGCGCGCCTTCCCCACCTCGTCGAGCGCGACCGTGGCCAGAACTTCGTGCAACGAGTACAGCTCCTCGCGGTCGAGTCGCCCGAGCTCAAGCCCTACCTGGTGCGATGCCCTCCCGTGGTAGAGGTTCACGAAGACATCGCGACTTTCCAGTCGCACGAACGTGGGCTCCGAGCGGACGACGCTGAACCCACCCTCGCTCAGAAAGGAGAAGGCCTCGCGCGCGAGGGCGGCGTAGCTAAAGCGATCGTGGGCGTCGTCCGTGCTCACCCCGCGGCCTCGACGGTCAGCCTGTGCGACCGTTGAGCAACGCCCGCGCCTCCTGGCCAAGCACAGGATCCCCAGAGAACTCCACGAGCGCAGCACGAGCCTGCGGCGCTCGCGACCGCTTCAATCCCCGCAGCAGCAGAATCCGGCTCTCGCCATGCACGGAGTCGCCAGCTAGCGCGATGAGTTCATCGACGACATCGTCGTCTGAGACCGCCGCGAGCGCAGCGGCAAGACCGTCTTTGGCATCGCTGCCCGCCGGCTCATCGCGGTAGAGCCGCATCAACGTCTCCCACCCGAACTTCGCGTCACGAACCGCCAGGGACCGCGCAATGCCCTCGCGAACCCGATCGGGATAAGGACGCCCGAGATGCTCCAGCAGGATCGGCAACGCCGCCGGATATGGCGTCGACGTGTTCACGAGATCCCACGCCGACTCGACCTCGAGCCCGGCAGCACGCAACTCCTCAGCCAACGGCACCTCCGCCGCGCGCCACTCGGCCACCTTGCGCTGAAGCTCCTCCTCGCGCTGCTGCTTGGCCTCGACCATCTTGTCGTAGCGACCCTCATCCTTCAGCAGAGCATCATGCTCGGCGAGCGTCATCGACTTCCGCCGCTTCGCTGTCACGGGATCTCCCGGATGTTGATGCGGCCCGCCGCTCTCGCATCCAGCAGCGGGCCCGAGAGCCGTGCTCCCGGCCTGACGAACAAGTCGAATGTGCGCCCAGTCTGTCGGGCGTACTGCTCAAAGTCGCGCAACTGCCGCGTATAGCTCAACGATGCCGTGTTCTTAACCTCGCTCAGCGTAACACGGGTCAGGCCATCGGGGATTCGGCCACGACCCCCGACGGTGATCCGCGCCTTGGGGCCAATGTCGTAGGCAGCCCGCACCGCGTCCTCGCCTGCCTGGCCGAGCCGCACCGCGTTGATCCCGCCCGTTCCTGCCTTTGCGGCCTCGCCGAACGCCTCGCCGCCCTCGCCGAGCTCAACCCCGAAGACCGCGCCAGCCTCCTCTCAGTCCTCGACGCCCTGCTCACCCGCACCCGAGTCCGCGCCCTCGCCAGCAGCGACGCCAGCTGAAGCGACTACTGATCGGGGAAGGAGAAGCCGCCCTCGTGGCGGCCGGTGCGGAGGTCGACGACGAACTCTTCAGCGTCGTCGCGCGGATCGGCGATGCCCCGCAGCTCACCATCTGTCGGCGCTGCGAGCTCGATCCCGTCGATCGCCAGCCTCGGCGTCCGCCAGGCCACACCGTCACGCCCGACCGCCACGACACGCCGCGGCGTCGCGAGCACGAGCAGACCCTCGGCAGTAGCGCTTCGAACCGCGACCACCGGCGAGTCCTCAAGGACCCACCAGCGCTCCGGAGCGTCGACGTCGATGAAGTAGGCATCGCCGCGAGCCACGACGCAGACCATGTTCGGCGACGGCGTGGAGTAGATCGCCGTATGAGCTGCAGCCACGCTCTCCGGAGCATTCGCCACCAGGCCCGCCCACGCGCCATGCTCAGCGAAGACCTCGATCAGGACCCCGCCGTCGACGACGCGCCCGTCACGCGCGAACTCGTGCGCACCGCCCGCAGCAGGCAACTCATCCAGGGCCTGCACGTCATAGCCCGCCGCGAACGCCAACTCGATCATTGCCCCCACTGCCATCAGTCCGGCACATCCGCCAAGGCAAGGCGATCGTCGCGCGCGAGATCGGACGGCCGAGCCGGATCAAACGCCGCGAGAAAGACCGTCGTGCCCCAGCTCCGGACCGTCCGCGCACGATAGGGCGCTCCGGCGGCCGTTCGCGGGATCGCGACCGGCACACCGATCGCACGCCGCCGAACCGCGTTGTAGAGCCCAACCGACGCACCATCCGGTGCGAACACGGCAACGCGACCTTCCCCGTCGCCAGCAAGGCCGCTCCCGGACGCCGGCAATGTCGCGGCGTTCGCTGCGCTCGCGGCCAGCAGCCCTGCCGCGACGATCGCGGTGGCGATCGAGGGCAGCCGGTTCACAAAGTCTCGGGGCCGGCTCAGCGGACCGTCAGCGAGCGACCAGCGCGCAACACGCCGAGGCTCTTCCAGCCGCGGTGCGAGCGCAACGACGGCCACCGCAACGACGAATCGATCGTCGCGGCCTCTGGAGTGTAGGGTCCGAGCACGATCACGCGGCCCGCGCACCGAACGGCGGTGTAGCGCCCGAACCGCCGCTTGTCGATCGACCGCGTCCACACGCGGCGCGAGGTCTTGTCCCACAGCACGATCCGGCGACCGCGGACCGCGCAGAGGCCACGACTCGCAAATCGCGCTTGGAGCACCCCGATGGGCAAGAACGGCAGACGGATTCTCGTAAGCCCGCGATCCCGGGGCTTGCGGACCACGACCGTGACTCCGTTGGACGCGTCGATGGTGTGCTCGTAGCCCCAGGAGAACGCGGTTCGAATCTTGGTGCGGTCGAGATCGATCGGCGCATCAAAGGGGAAGGTGCTCAGGATTCCTCGTGACGCCTTCTTGATCTGCTTGCGTTCGCTGGCACTCGGCAGTCGCCACCAGAACTTGCCGTCGGTGATGCCCCACCGCAACGCCCCGCCGGTGTAGACCGAGGTCTGCATGCTGACCCACATCCACGACCGGCCGACCGCCGAGTAGTACATGGGGTAGCCATCGGGACTGGCCTGCACGGGACAGTTCCAGTTGAACGGCAGCCCGGTCGGTCCTGGATCCCCGCAGAGGAACGACATCGTGCCGCTGCTCGGGTCCGCAACGACCAGCTGCCGAACGTTGTTGGAGCCCGAGGTGTCGCTGTTAGACGCGGCCATGAAGACGCGGCCATCCAAGATCCCGAACGGCTGGTAGCTGTAAAGCTTGCCGAAACGGTCGCGCTGCGTCGGGATCGGCCGACCGACCCGCGCCCCAGTACGCGCGTCGAATACCGACAACACGCTCCGGTCGTCATTGAAGACCGAGAACCACTTCTCCCCGTCACTCTCCAGGCCGCTCCCAGTCGCTGGCAGCTGCCCAAAGCCGGCCGCCGACGCGCCGGCGCCGACGACGCCGTTCGCCATGATGAACGCACCGACTGCGAGCAGGATTCGCGTGGTCCGACGCATACGAGTGGTCCTTGATTGACGCGGCTCTATGAGAGGCTCGCGAAGCGGTTGAAGAGGGTCGGGACCTTCATCTGGTCGTAGTGTGCCGGGTTGGTCGGTGGCCCTGACGCAGTTCGGATGTTGTACGCAGCGTCGGGAGTGGCCTCGTTGACGAGGTGACAGCTATGGTCCGGATGCTGATACGTCAGGAACTGGGTGAAGAGCACGATCCCGCTGGTGGTCTTCGTCCGAGCCCATGCGCGCTCGAGGCGATCGGCCCGGGTCTCGGCCGCGCACCAACCGGGCAGGCTCCCTGCCCCCTCTCCCCGGCCGGTCACCGGCCGTTGGTAGCAGGCCCGTGCTCGGCGATCGTGATCGCGATCGCCGCACGAGCGCCCGCCCAACCACCCCGGCAGGACCGCCAGCAGCAGCGATCGCCGCCGACCAGCTCCCGAACGCGATCGTGAACGCCCCAACCGGCGGCGCCCGCCGCTCGTCAGCCGCCCACAACAGATACCGATCGCGATGCGGCTCGCCCGAGGTCTCAGCAAGAAACCGCCGCAACGCCGCCAGCAGCTCCTCACCATCCACGGCAGGCGGCGCCGCGCGGACCCCGGCCGCCGTCAACGCCGCCGCCCACGACCCGAACCGTTCCCACACCAACCGCGACGTCGGCACATCGTCCCGATCCCCACGCCACGCCTGATACCGCAGATTCGACAGCCCAACGCCCTCCGGCAGCGCCGCGGCCGCGTCACGCAGCGCACGCAACATCGCATCATCGGTGAACACCAACGGCTTACGCGGAACCCTGGCCGCGCTCGCCAACCCCGCCAACTGCAACGCCGCGATCCACGGACTCGCACACGCCCGCACCACCACCGAACTCGGCACCGACCGATCGCACTCCTCGCGCCACGCGGCATACGCCGCCGGCCCCAACGCACGAAACGTCTCCCACGACCGCGCCGCATCACCATCCGCCACACCGACATCGACCGCGAACGCCCGCAACGCCGCAACGACCTCCGCCCGCCGCTCCGGCGTCGACCCCGTCACCGCCCCAGCCCGCCGCCGCGCCAACGCCGGGTCCAGACCAGCGAGCCGCAGCGCCGCCGTCCACGACCCGAACCGCAACGACACCGTCGAACCCGACGGCCCCGGCGGATCCTGACCAACCGCCCACCCACCGTAGACCGCCTGCGTCGGAACCTGACCCACCTCCGCCGCGCACCGACCGATCAACGCCAGCACCTCGTCGTCAGTGACGGTCTTCCGCGGACCCCGCACGACCTCCAAGCCGGCAGCGCGTAGCGCATGGCCCCAACGGCCGTCGAACGCCCCGACGATCTCCGTTGCCGTCGGCCAGCTCTCGGGCTCGGCCTGCGCCGCACGCCAACGCTCATACCCCCGGCGCGAGACATGCTGGTTGCCCACCGCCCGCACCAGCCGGATGACCTCCAACGCACGCGCTCGATCCACCGCCACGACCCGATCCTCGCACGACTCACCAGCAATTCAGCGCACCTGCGTCGAACAGATCCAGAACCGCCCCTAGGTGGGGGTCATGGCCGCCCGAGCCGAGCCTCTACCCCACCTGGCCTAGCGCAGGAGACGAGCCCAGCGAGGCCCGATCGACCCGAGCGCAACCTCCAACTCGCTCAGATGCCCATCCAGGGCGTACAGAAGTTCGTAGAGCGCACCGCTCAATGCCTCGTCGTCATCCACGTCGGCCGTGATCTCTCGGAGACCGCCGAACGTCCGTGCCTCGGCGAAGTGACGACGACGCTCAGCCTCAGCACCCGACTCTTCCGCTTCGAAAGCCCGCTCGTCAGACCGCTCCTCTTCGGCCACCGCCACGGAATGCACAGCGCTCGTGTCGACCGCATCAAGTCCAGCGCGACGAAGGAGTTCCGCTGTCAACTCCTCCCGGAGACCAAGACCATCGCCGTCGCGAACAGCGGCAGCGACCGCGTCGCCGAACTCGCGGATTTTGGCGTCGCTGGTGGACGCGAAGAGGTTGGCCCAATTGGCGAATGACATCGCGTCAGAATCCCGGTGGCGTGTTCTTCAAGGCACTGAGTGGCCGCGCTCGTGGCGTCAGTTCGCGCAACTCACCACGGATCCGACGAGCCTCTCCCTTCTGGACTCCAGGGAACGCAAACTCTTTCCCACGTGGGCGTCAAGACCAGATCGCCGGTCCGTAGTCGTTGAGCTACTGCTCCGGCGCGAGCGGAATTCCCAATGCTGCGCTGACCTGGTCGTCAATCGATCGGTAACTCGCCACGCTCCACCGGCCGATCGGTACGTCGAAAGGCGGCACCGCCTGACGGCCTTCCGCGTCCCAGTACTGTTCCCGGTCCCGTGCCTTGAACACGTGACGCGGAAGTACCTCGCCATCTCCCAGCGGCCAATGGTCCACCGTCTCAAAGTAGCCGTCTGACCACCCGAGCCGATTGGTCATGATCGGCGGAAGCAAGAGATTGCGGACTTGCGCGACCTCTCGATCCGCACCTTTGGTCACCTGCCCATCTTTGAAGACGTAGACCAGGACAAGGCCATCGGCAACTTGACCGAGGCAGGCGTCCGTGGACACCACCCGGCCGTAGTAATAGCGAGCATCCGGCATCTGGAAGGTGAACAGGTCGCCCGCGCGGAGCCGCTTTCGAGACCGCCGAAGGGGCTGCATATTGATCGGATCGTCAGTCATGGCGCTAGTGACCATTGTGCTGCATCCAGGCCTGGCCCCACGAAACCGCATCGTCGTAATAGTCGTGCCTAGGGCTGACGCTGTTGATCTTGTTTTCGTATGCCAGACCTCGGGAACGCGCGTTGACGATGCCGGCCTGCTCGATGGCACGCGCCTGTCCGCGTGTCACCGGAGTGGGTGTTATGGGCTCCAGGTCGAAGCGGTTTCTATGCTCATAGGCCCGCTTCTTGAATCGACTCGTGATACCGATGTAGATCTCTTTCCCGTCTCGATTGATACCCCGATAGACCGTGACGTTGCTGGCCCCGCCGCGAAGCTGAGCGGGAAGAGACGGCATTGCCGCCGAAGCCCCTGGCAGCGGCCTAGGCTTCGCACCATTCGCAACTCCTGCACGGCGGCGTCCACCATCGACAACAGAATCAAGGGCCTCGCCCAGTGCCTTGCCGAAGACCTTCTCGCCGACCTTGCCTATGGCACCCGTTCCGAGGAACAGCGCACAACTCCACGGCTTGCCGGGATCGCAGGTCATCGATTTGATGAACTCGCCGAGCGATTCCGTCTTCGCAGATGGCAAAGGGAATAGCCCAGTGCACGCGTAGGCAGTCACGCCGACGCCCCCCAAACAGCGCCGGGCTTCCCGTTCGCGGATGGCACGACCAGCGGAGGTGTCGCTCCAGGCGTCATTCGCAGTCGGAATGATCCGGGCAGCCACCTCCTGTGCGGCACCATTGAGGGCCCTGACGATCGAGTCTGCTCCCGATCCGCCTTGTTGCCTTCCACCGCCAGCGCCAGCCGATCCCTTCCCGGACGAGCTGCCACCGCCGACGGTGCCACCGGAGGCACCGATGCTTCCGAACACCGATCCTTCGCCAAAGTGCCCGTCGTACTCCGCCCGCGTCGCGGGGTTCGCTGCCGTGAACGAGTAGCGGCTGCTCGTCAGCGGGTCGGCCGCCAGCTGCAGGTCTGCCTTCGGATCGCTGTAGCGGTCCTGCTGCAGGAACTGACCGATGTCGGGTCGATACGCCCGCGCCTGCATGTCGTAGGTGCCGGTGTCCTGGTCCTTGTAGAAGCCCTGGAACCGGAACGGGTTGTCCTCGGCGTCCGTGCCCAGGTCCTTCTCCGGTGAGACCGGCCCGCCGTATGGGTCCGTCCGATACTCGTCGTCCTCGGCGACCTTGCCGGTGGTCGGCGACTCCAGGCCGACGACCGAGCCCTGGGCGTCGGTCTCGTAGGCCCGCCACTGCGGCACCCCGCCGTCGGTCTTGAGTCGCCCGAGCCGCTCGCCGTTGGCGGTGTACTCGTAGGTCTGGATCTTGTCGCCGTCGCGGTTCTCGCGGGTCAGCTGCTCGGTCAAGCCGAGGTAGCTGTAGTCGTGACCCTTGATATCGCTCCCGGGAGGCGTGGCCTTGGTGCAGGCCGCCCGCGCCCGCCGGAGTTGCTCGACATCGTCGCCGCCGCTCGGGTCGTCGTCGCCGCTGAGGCCGGTCACCCGCCGATCGCGGCGATCGAGCGCGTCGTAGCAGTAGGCCTGCGACGGATCCAGATTCCCGGTGTCGGACTCGTCGCTCTCGTCGTGCTGGCGCTCGCGCCCGGCGGTCAGCCGCTCGAACGTGTCGTAGGTGTACTGCACCTCGATCGGGCTGGTGCTGGTGCTGCAGCCTCCGGGTGCGGGAAGGTGCGCCGGCTCGGTCCCGACGCCTGCCGGCTCCTTCGCGGTCTTCTCGCGCCGCATCGCCGTCATCGAGCCGAACGTGTTGTAGGCGTAGCAGTCGCTCTGGGCCGAGCGCGACCCTTGGAGCCCGGTTCCCCAGGTCTTGATCTGACGGTCGCTCTTGAGCAGGCGGTCGCCGTCGTACTCGTTGCTGGTGATGACCTCGGTCGTGACGTCGGTACCACCGTCGGCGATCACGATGGTGTCGGTCGTCTTCTTCTTGCGGCCAGCGCCGTCCACGTCGTAGGTCGTGGTCTTGCCCGGGTCCTTCTCGGTCTTGGCCGGCATCAGCAGCCGATTCGCTGGAGCGGCGTTCACGTCGGGGTTCGGCCGCCGGCGCTGCCACTTCGTGAGCTGGTCGCGAGCGTTGTAGTCGTTCTCCCCGCGCTCGTCCTTCGTCCGGTTGCCGTTCTTGTCGTACTCGTAGAACCGCTTGCGGCTGACCGAGGTATCCCCCGGCTCGGTGACGTTGCGCTCGCGGATCAGCCCGGCCGTGTCATAGAACCGCTCCTCGACCGTCCGACCGCTGGTGGTCGCAGGCTTGGTGACCTGACGACGGTCGCCGGACGGCCACCACCGCAGATCAGTGGTCCGGTCCGGGTTGGTGCCGGTCGACGGCGAGTAGACACGAACGCGCGTGTTGCGGTCCAGCAGGTCGTAGCCGTACTTCGTACGCGTTCCGTTGGTGAAGTCCGTGCCGGAGACCCGACCGTCCGTCCGGACCTCGGAGATCAACGCCGGAGCGTTCTTCACGTAGCTGTAGACCGTGTCCTTGCCGTTGTCCCAGCTCTCGTTCACCGACGCCGGCCGGCCGGCCCGGTCGCGCTTGATCAGCGTGTTGCGGTCAGGCGTGTAGCCGTCGTTGGAGACCGCTTCCTCCTGGCACTGGTTCGCCGTCTCCGGGCGGACCTGGTGGTGCATCCAGTCGGTCAGCTTGGTCAGGCCCCCGGCCTGGTCGTACTCGTAGCTGAAGACCTGCTCCTCGGAGAGCTTGCTGCCAGTGCCGTCGTTGCGGACCCCGCAGCGCCAGGCCATCTGGCCGGACGGGTAGAAGCCGCGGCGGATGTCGCGAGAGCGCCCGGGCGAGCGCCAGCGCTTCTGGTTGCCCTGCTTGTCGTAGTCGTAGACGAGCCGGTCGCCCTTGACCGAGGACGGAGGCGGGTCGTCGCCCTGCGTCCAGCCTCGTTCGTTGGTCTCCGTCGGCCAGCCGGCGAGGTTGTAGTCGATCAGGGTGTCGTGGTTGTACTTGCCGCTGCCGGTACCGACCTCGTAGACCTCGCCGATCGAGCTGACGAGCCCGCGGTTGGTGTACCCGTAGGCCTGGCGCCAGCGATGGTGCTGCCCGTTGGCGTTGTCGCTGTCGCCCCACGGCAGGTTGCGGCCGATCAGCAGGCCGTCGTCGTCGTACTCGCGGACCTCCGCGTTCTTCGTCGCGTTGGTCTGGAGCGGGGTCACCCCGATCTCGTTGCCGGTCAGGTCCTCGTGCTCGGGCGTCGCGTCAGGGCCCGGGTTCTGCACGCCCTCGGGCTTGACGGTCCGCCGCAGCCAGCCGTTGCCGTCGTACTCGGTGATCGTGGAGCGCGCATCGGCGCCGTCGCCGACCGTCGTCACCCAGGGCAGGTCGCGGCCGTCGTAGCGGCGGGTCTGCACGCGATCCTCGACGCTCTGGCCCGCGCTCTTCGCCGAACCGGGCGAGACGACCTTCGTCTGGTTGCCGTTGCGGTCGTACTCGAAGGTGGTCTCCAGCGTGCTGGTGCTGCCACCGTCGTCGACCTTCTCGGTCCTCTTCAGGACGCGTCCGCCGCCGTCGCGGGTGTACCTGGTGGCGAAATCGTCGTCAGGAGTCGCATCGGTCGCGTCGCTGAACGCCCGCGGCCGGTAGTCGACCGTCGTCAGCCCATCCTCGTCGTAGTCGTGCTGCGTCTTCGCGCCGGCCTCGTCGACCTCGGTCACCAAGCGGTCAGCCGCGTCGTAGTGCCGGATCTTGGTCCCGGTCGTCGCGTCGCTGGTTCCGGCGTCGCCGTCCCAGTCCTCCACCTGCGGATTGGTGGACAGCGGCGTCACCTCGGTCTCGACGTTGCCGTTGGGATCGAAGCTCTGTGTCGTCTTCGGGCGCGCGCACCCGCTGCCACTGTCGCAGTTGGCCGGCGCCGTCACCGACTTCAAGCGGTCGTAGCTGTCGTAGCGGTAGACCGTGGCGCTCTTGCGACCGTCGATCGCCGCGCGCGTGTTGCCGTTGGCGTCGTACTGCCACGACAGATCGATCGTGTCGATGTCCTCGCCGCTGCCGGCGAGCGGGATCGTCCGCTTCGTCAGCCGCCCCACGGGGTCGTAGAAGAGGTTCTGCGTGACGTGCCCGCTGACGTCGCCCTGCGCCGTGACCCGGTTGAGCCGCAACTCGTCGTCGTAGCCGAAGCTGGTCGGGCCCTTCGCCGGAACGATGTCCGGAAGCGCCTGCGGCTCGACCTTGCCGAAGTCCCCGTGACCCGGGCTGGCTGGCAACTCGGCATCGCCGACCTGGGTCGCTTTCGGATCGTCCGAAGTCCGCTCACGGAGCGTCTGCTTGTCCTGGTCGTAGATCCAGAACGACGGACGGGTCGTCTTCGCAAGCTCACCCGTGTCGAGGAACTCGTTGGTCAGCGCCTTGCCGCGAGCGTCGACGATCAACTCGGGGTCGCCGACGGCGTTGATGTCGTAGCGGACCTTCCATGCGTCAGGATCGCCGTACTGGCCGGCGGCACGAGGCACGCTGCGGACCCGCAACTCCCCCGTGTCCCAGTAGCCGAGCTTGGTGACGAAGTCCCCGGCGGCGCTGGTCGCGTTGCCGCGGGGGCTCGTGACCTCGTAGAGCTGCCCGTCGAGGCGGCGCTTGTAGCTCGTGACCGCCATAGCGTTCTCGTCGGTACGCGTCAGGCGATCGCCCGTCGCCTCGTACTTGAACGGCTCCTTCTGCTCGACGACCTCACCGCGATCGTCGTAGACGGTGATCGAGGTCCGACCAGCCGGCGTGGTGGTACGCGTCGGCCGGTCCTCACCGTCGTAGCCGTAGTTGGTGATCAACTGCGTCGACGCGGAGGGGCTGCCGAAGGGGTTCTCGGTCTTGGACTTGAGCCGATCGAAGGTGTCGTACTCGTAGGCCGTCCGCTGCTTGGCCGGCGTCTTCGCGTTGACCTCGGCGTCGCCGATCGACGCGGCGCCGTTCGCCTTCGCGTCGCTCTCGCCGACCACGTTGCCGCGCGCGTCGTAGGCCCGCGACGTGACGAGCTTGGCCTGATCGTCAGCCGCGGCGCCGTACTGCACCCGAACCGTCGGCTCGTCGAACAGGTCGTACGTCCACGACGTGCGGTGCGCGCCGCTCCCGAGCGCGCCGAGCGGGTCGGACTGCTCCTTGACGTTGTCCGCCTTGTCGTACGAGTAGCGGGTCACTTCCGGTGTGCCACTCGTCTGCGTGGTCGGCAGGTCATCGTCTGCCTCAGGCGCATCGACGTGGTGCTCGACCGACGGCGACGTGCGCGTCGCCAGCTTGTCGGTCGCCGTATAGGTGCTCGACCCGATCTCGCCGTTGCCATCCCTCGCCGCGATGACGTTGTCGTTCAGGTCGTAGCTCGTCGCCGTCACGCGGAAGCGATCGGGGTTCTCCGCCGGGAGGATTCCCGAGCTCTTGGGAATCGCCGCCGCGACTTGGCGGTCCAGCGCGTCGTAGGTCCACCGCGCCACGAACTTGTCGCCCTGGAGCCGGGCGGCAGTCCGGACGGCGCCCAGGTCGACGGCCGGGTTGTCGGACGTCGCGAGTGGCGCCTCCGCCGCGACCGTCACGGTGGGAACGCCCGCGCGAGGGTCGAGGAGCCGGACGACGTTGCCGACCTCGTCCCGCGCGGTCGTCCACGGACGATCGCGCTGGTCGAGCCGCAGCGCGGGATCCCCGTTCCCGTCGAACAGCGACCACTCCTCATCGACCTCGGCCGATTCGCCCTCCCAGAACGATCCCGTCGCGGGGGCGTCGTCCCAGACCTTCTGGGTGTGCTTGGTCATGAGGCCGCGCGGGGTGTAGCGGAACGTCTCGTCCCCCGCCCCGTCTCGGCGCAGCTTGTACAGGTCCCCGCGATCCGGGTCACCGCCGACGACATCGCCCGGAGGCGTGTAGTCGTAGTCGGTGGCCTTGCCGTTGCGGTCGACCTCGCGGTTGACGTCGAACACGAACGGGCCGATGCCGGACGCCGCCGGACTCGTGCCGGAGTCGTCCTCGTCGGCGTTGTGGATCGTCCCCCAGTGCTCGTTGTAGCCCCAGGAACGGGAGCGGGTCGGTGTGCCCCCGGCGCCGGCCGTGCCGAAGTGCTCGGTCTCGCTTCGCAGCTGACCGAGGTCGCCCCACTCGTACTCCGTCGTCACCGTCTTCGTCGGCTCCTCCAGCGCCTCGCTGCTCCAGCCGACGTAGTTGTCGCCCGTCCAATGCTGCTGGCTGCGCCGTGGCGACGCCGCCGCCTCGTTGACCCCCTGGGTCGCCGGATCGTCGGCGGCCTGCGTCAGGTCGGTCATCCTGCCCGCGCCATCGACGGTGACCTTGTCCACGCGCGTCCGGGTCCCCTGGGCCGACGTCGCGTCGCGATCGCTCAGGACCCACGTCTCGTGCGACTGCCCAGCCGACGACGGCGCGTCGAACCGGTAGCGCCGCTCCCGGCCACCACGATCCGTCACCGCGGTCGCGAACTTGAGGTTCGGCACGATGCCCGTCCACTGCAGCAGCGGATCCAGCACCGGACCGAGCAAACTGCCGAAGGCGGACGGCGCGGCGGTATACGCGACGCTGGTCGTGTTGTTCCTCGGGTCCCTGACCGACGTCAGGTACCCGGACGTCGCGTCCAGGTAGCCGAGCTGGAACGATCGCTTCTGCGCCGCGGGACCGTTGGCCGCCTCGGTGATCTTCTCCAGCCGGTCGGAGCCGTAGGCGAACGTCGTCAGGCGTCGCTGGCCGCCCGGGAGGACCTTGCGATCCTCGATCGACACCAGGCGGCCCGCTCCCGTGTGATTCGCGTTGTCGTCGTCGTAGGTCAGCGTCCACTGCCGCGCCGCCTGCACCTCCGCCTGCGTGCCCGCAGCTTCGAGTCCGGTCTTGTCCAACGCAGCGGCGTCGCGGATGTAGCGCACGCGCTTGGTGCAGAGCAGGCTGCCGCACCCGGGCTTGGTCCCCACCGTCTCGAGCACGAACTCCATGCGGTTGCCGTGACGGTCCTGCATCCCGGTCGCCCAGCCCTCACGATCGAAGAACGCCGTGACGCCGTCGGCCCGAGTCGCCGCCCAGTACTTCGCGGACGCCGAGTTGTCGTCGAAGCGCCGCAACTCGATCTCGACACCGGCGGGCCGCTTGAACCGGATCCCCGGCTTGCTGTCGTCCCGCTCGAAGTAGTGCTGCGTGCCGTCGCCGTCGGTCAGGATGACGCCCTTGGCAAAGGCCTGCGGGTCGACCGCAGGAAGCAGGTCGATGCCACCCGGACCCTTGATCTCCAACTTCTCGTTGAGCCTGGTGAAGCCGGCCAGCTGGACCGAGAAGCCGCGACCGGCGACGGAGTAGGCCCCGATCCCCGCGTTGCCGCTATCGAGCAGGTTCGGGAACAACCCCGACGGCTCGTAGCTGTTGTAGGTCAGCCGGAGGAAGGTGTCGAGCCCGATGCCGGGATTCGACACCGGCGTGTAGGCCCACGTCGCGTTGCCATTCGCCAGGTTCACCCGCAGATTGCTGCCAGCACCGGTCTCGGTGGTGTCGTACGTCCACCAATCCTCGAACCCCAGGCCACCCACCGGCTGCCGACCCAGCTGCGCTCCCGGATCGGTCGGCGGGTTCGTCGGATCGTGGTAGACCGTGACGACGAAGCTCAGCGACTCACGATGGTTGGCGATCGTCGCCGCACCGTCGACCTGATCGGTCACCGTCACGTCGACGCGATGCTGCCCATCCCGCAACTGGCTCGCCGGGATGTCGAACGAGTACTCGACCGGGCACTCCCCCGCCGCGCACGTCGGCTGCGTGACCGTCACCGGCTGCCCATCGACCGTCACGCTGACCGTCTTGACCCCCGAGTACTGATCCTTCGCCTTGACGCTGATCTTCGTCGGGGCGCCACTGCCGGCCGGCGCCTCGGGACGCACGACCTGCCCCGGGTTCAGCTGCTCGATCGTCGGCTTCGACCTGTCGACCTTGACCGGGACCGCCAGCGTCGCCTGGTTGTCCATCAGGTCCTTGCCCGTCAACGTCACCGTGTTGGCGCCCTCGGGCAGGGCGCTGGTGTCGATGGCCTTGGAGAGGACCTTCGGGCAGCGGTTGTTGCGATCGCCCTGGTTGCCGACGCCGTTGTTCGGGTTGACGCCGGTCGGCGGGTTCAGCGACGTGCTCAAGCAGGCCGGCGGGGTCGAGGTCTGCGTCGCCATGCCCGAGGCCGCCGCCGACACCTGCGTGGAGCCCAGGCCATAGTCCGTCGCCGTGGCCGTGAAGCCTGGCGCGGTATGCACCCAGCCGGTCGGCTGGCCGGTCGTCGTCAGGTGCGGCGCCACCTGCTCGCTCATCCGGATCAACGACGAGCCGAGGTACGCCAGACCGTTAGCCGACGGCTTGCCGACCCCGTTGGAGAGGCCGAACACCGCCATGTTCGCCGGCCGCCCCGCGGTCGGCGAACTGCCGTTCCAGTCAAACGGCTGCGTCATCCCGTGGGTCCGGTACTTGTACGTGGCCGTGTTCCACATCGTGCCCTCGGCCGCGCACGTGTACATCCCCAGCCCACCGCCGTAGCCGTAGTAGGGACCAGCGGTCGTGCTGGTCGGTGTGCCGAACTTCCAGTAGGCGTTCTCGAACTGGCCGGCCGGGTAGCTCGCCGTCGTGTTGCGCGGGTCATAGATGCCCTGCTGCATGCAGCTGCCCGTGCCGCCCGCCGGGACGTGTGCCGTGTACCCGAAGTCCACGTTGATGATGTGCGCGCCCTCATCGATGAACGCCGGATCGAACGGGGCACGGAACGTCCACGTCCCGAACGTCCCCGCCGGAAAGGTCTTCGTGGAATCGCTGTAGATCGTCAGCCCGTAGCCATAGAAGCCCGTGCCCTTGGCCGTCGGGTAGAAGCTCGGCGTCGCGCTGCCGAACTCCCAGCCCGTGAAGTCGATCGCCGTGTTGCTGACCCAATAGCGCTGATCCTCGACCACGGACGGGTCGACCACGACCGGCAGTCGGATCGCGGGATCGTCGAGATCGACGGCCATCCGCATGACGTCGCCATCGAGCTTCCAATCGACCGGCACCGAGGTGCCGTTGGCGTCCGCCGCGATCGGCGCCTGGAGACGCCCAACGACCGTCCTTCCACGCACAATCTCGGCCCCCAACCGACGCTCGCCCTCACGGACCTCATCGACATCGCCGACCACGCGAATTCCCAGCCGCGTCGGGCTGCGCTTGGACCGCAGAACGAACATCCCCTGGCTCCCGCCGGCTCCCGCCGCGGTCACGTAGTCCAGGTCACGCGCCGCGTTCAACACGACCGACTTGTCCGACAACAGCTTGGCCTGGCCACCGCCGAGCGGCCTGCCACCGGCCAGCGGCACGACCCCGAACCTCGCCTCGGTGAACCACGAGCTGGCGTGGTTCGGCAGCCCGCTGGATGCCCCCAATCGACGGGCGATCCGATACTGCGACGGAACGTTCTCAGCCGCCAGCTCGTCGCCGCGAGCCTCGACCTCGGTACTCAACGGCTCCAGCGGCGCTCCCTCCTCGTCCGACGTCGGAACACGCAACGGCAGCGACGACTGCACGAGCTGCTTGCGACCGGTCTTCTCATCCTCGACCAACGCCTGCGTGCCGAGCCCGACGTAGCGCTTGACCCGCTCGCCCTTCTTCGCATCGAGCTGCGCAGTGGCCTTGCGACCGACCAGACCGGGAAGGCGCTTGCGAAGAGCCCGCAGGGCCTCCTCATCGCTCAACCCCGCCAACTCGAGCGGCCCTACCCGCTCGGCCTCGGCAATCCGCTCGCGATCCTCCTTCGCCTGGCGATCGATGAAGGGCTGCATGTCCTGCAGCTGCGGCCCCGCTGGCGCGACTGGTCGCTGCTCGTCGCCGGCCGCGATCGCGATCCCACCGACAGCGCCAAGCGACCCGACCCCCAGCCCCAACGACAGAACGACCGCTCGTGACCTGTGCAACACGACGCAACCCCTACGACCAATGGTGGACAGCGGCCGCACACGCACGTCGTCGGCCACCTCGTTCGCGCCATGCGCGCTTGTCCGCGCCAACATACTTCCACGGAGCGGGCCGCGCCAGAGACTCTGGGAACTCTAGACAGATGGTCGATCGGAAACACGGCCGACGGGGCGCCCGCCGTGGCCCGTCCCGCGCCCCGCTCAGACCGTCGGCAGCGACGCGTGGTCGTCGTACGGCAGGCGGTGCACGAAGTCCTGGCGGCTGTAGATCGCCATCCGGGTGCCATAAACGTGGTAGACGGGCCGATCCAGCGTCGCTGCGACCTCGTTGACCAGCTGGTAGACGCCGGGGTTGCTGCCGTAGTCGTCCCAGACGATCATGCCGGTCGGGCTGAGCATCCGCAGAGCGTTCGCGGTGTCGGCCTTGACGTAGTCGTAGGTGTGCGCGCCGTCGATGTAGACGAGGTCGATCTCGCCCGCGTAGGGCGAGAAATCGAAGGTCGCCGAATCCCCCCAGAGCTGGGTGATCCGCTCGGCCTCCGGCGTGTCGTGAAACGCCTCGCCGGTCGCTTCGTCCGGTCGGAAGAAGTGGTGATCGTCGGACGCCAGGTCCAGAGCGGTCGCCGATGACGCGTCCCCCAACGGGACGTCGAGGGTGAACGCGCGCATCTCGGGGCTGTTGCGCACGACGGTCCAGGTCGTCCGTCCGCGGTTGGTCCCGATCTCGAAGAACGTACGGTGGTCGAGGCCCTTCGCCAGGGCTGCGATCAGCATCCGCTGGTGGTCGTCGAGCCAGCCCTCCACGACCGCCCACATCACGAGCGGGATCTCGCGCTTCTCGATGTTGACCACCGACGGCGCGGCGAACCGCTTGGCGACCGTCCACGCGTCGCGCGCGACGTGATGGCGAAACTCGTCGCGGCGACGGACGATCCCGCGCGCGACCCCGCGCAGCGTCGGGAGCAACAGGCCCCGGTTGCGATCAAGCGTCTTCTCCGGCACGCGGCCAGCTTGCCACACAGCGCCTCGCGCAGGCCCACGCCCTTCCAAGTCCCTACGTCGGCGCCAACGCGTGAAACACCAGCGCGGCGTGAGTCGGAAACAAGAACCGGCCGTGGCGATGGACCAAGCCGCTGGCGACCAGCACCCCGACCGCCCGCCGCACCGCATCCCGCTCCGCAAAGTCGTCCGGATCGCCCACCGCCTCCCGGATCAACTCCTCATCCGTCAGCTGAATCGGGTGCAGATCCAGCAAGTGCCGCAACACCCCGACCTGCACCTCCTCATCCGGCAGCACCAGACCACCGCTAGGCTCGTCATGCATGGGAGACCTGCTCTCCTGTGCCAGCCCCGGGGACGTTCGCCGCGTCGCCCGGGGCACGTTGGTTGTCGATCCCAACGACCGTAGCTCGACCAGACGCCACCCAGCAAGCGTGCCTCAGGCCCGCACCGAGCCGTGGACGGCCGGCCGCTCGCCCGCATCCGCCCGGATCGAGCCGGAATCCCCCGGCATCTGACGATTCTCAGGCACTAGTTGTAAGGGCTAGGGACGTTGTTCCGGTCAGGTGCCGGGT
>NZ_AGUD01000035.1 GCF_000240225.1 Patulibacter medicamentivorans | reverse complement strand
ACGATCGGCGAGAAGCCGACCGCCGGTGCCGGTCCGAAGATCATCGCCCTGCCCGATCCCGCCACGTCGCGCCCGCAGCGGGCCGGCGGCACGCCCGGCCGTCCCGGCGCGGGCGGTGCCGGGGGCCCCGGTCGCCGGCGCGTCGTCATCGACCAGCCCGGTGGGCCGCGTCGTCCCGGTCCCGGCGGTCCGCCGAACCGGCGTCCGCGTCGCCGTCGCCGCCGTCAGAGCATCGAGGAGGCGCTGGCTCCGCTGAGCCGCGGCGAGGGCCGCACGGTCGACGTCGCCCGCATCAACTCGGGCTCGACCGTCAAGGACGTCGCCGAGTACCTGGGCGAGCCGATCCCCGAGGTCATCAAGAAGCTCATGCTGATGGGCGAGATGGCGACGCTCACGCAGACGCTGTCCGACGACACCATCGAGCTGCTCGCGACCGAGTTCGAGCGCGAGATCGAGATCGTCTCCGCGAGCGACGACGACGAGCAGGAGGTCGTCTTCGACGACTCCGAGGCCGAGATGGTCCAGCGGCCCCCGGTCGTCACGATCATGGGTCACGTCGACCACGGCAAGACGTCGCTGCTCGACAAGCTGCGCGAGACCGAGGTCGCGTCCGGCGAGGCCGGCGGCATCACGCAGCACATCGGCGCCTACCAGGTGCATCACGGCGACGACACGATCACCTTCCTCGACACCCCGGGCCACGCGGCGTTCACCGCCATGCGCGCCCGTGGCGCCCGCGTCACCGACATCGCGGTGATCGTGGTGGCGGCCGACGACGGCGTGAAGCCGCAGACGCAGGAGGCGATCGACCACGCCCGCGCCGCGGACGTGCCGATCATCGTCGCGGTCAACAAGATCGACAAGGAGGGCGCCGACCCGGTGCGCGTGCGCACCGAGATGGCGACCATCGGCCTCAACCCGGCCGACTGGGGCGGCGACACCGAGTTCGTCGACGTCTCGGCGAAGACCGGCGAGGGCCTCGACGACCTGCTCGACACGATCGGCGTCGTCGCCGAGATCCAGGAGCTGACCGCGAACGCCGACACCGAGGCCTCCGGCGTCGTGATCGAGGCCCGCCTGGACCAGGGTCGCGGCCCCGTCGCGACCGTGCTGATCCAGCGCGGCACGCTCGAGATCGGCGACCCGATCGTCTCCGGCCCGAACTGGGGCAAGGTCCGCGCGCTGATCGACTACACCGGCGAGCGGATCGAGGTCGCCGGCGTCGGCGACCCGGTCCTCGTGCTCGGCTTCAACAGCGTGCCGTCCGCCGGTGACCTGGCGATGGTCGTCGACAGCGAGAAGACCGCCCGCACCAAGGCCGAGGAGCGCGACACGCGCCTCAAGGCCGAGGCGATCGCGCGTCGCTCGGGTCGCAAGTTCTCGCTCGAGGACGTCTTCAAGCGCGACCGCGCCGGCGAGGAGATGAAGGGCCTGCCCCTCATCCTCAAGGCCGACGTGGCCGGCTCGCTGGAGGCGTTCGAGGACGAGATCGCCAAGCTCCCGCAGAGCGAGGTCCTCGTCGACATCGTGCACTCGGGCGTCGGTGGCGTCACCGAGTCCGACGTGATGCTGGCCGCCGCCTCGCAGGCGATCATCATCGGCTTCAACGTCCGTCCCGTCGGCGACGCCGCGCGCGTCGCCGATCACGAGGGCGTCGAGATCCGCAGCTACGAGATCATCTACCGCGCGCTCGAGGACCTGCGCGACGCGATGGAGGGCCTCCTGGATCCGGAGCAGGTCGAGGAGACCGTCGGCCAGGCCGAGGTCCGCCAGGTCTTCCGGGCCTCGAAGGTCGGCACGATCGCCGGTTGCTACGTGACCGAGGGCCGGATCCGCCGCAACGGCAAGGTCCGCGTGGTCCGCGACGGCTCGGTGGTCAACACGACCGTCATCGAGAGCCTCAAGCGGTTCAACGAGGACGCCCGCGAGGTCGCGACCGGCTTCGAGTGCGGCATCGTGCTCCGCGACTTCCAGGACATCAAGGAGGGCGACGTCCTCGAGGTCTTCGAGACGCGGTCCGTCGATCGTGAGCTGAAGTAGCCGTGAAGCCCGACCGGATGCGGCGGGTCGACGAGGCGATCCGCAAGGTCCTCGGCGACGTCCTGCAGCGCGAGATGAAGGACCCGCGGATCGGGTTCGCGACGATCACCGGGGTGCGGACCAGCTCCGACCTGAGCCACGCCCAGGTGCTCGTCAGCGTGCTGCAGATGGCGGACGAGCCGGAGCACACGCCGCAGGACACGATCGACGGGCTGCGCTCGTCGGCCGGGTTCCTGCAGCGGCGCGTCGGCCACGAGCTGGGCCTGAAGAACACGCCGATCCTGCGCTTCGAGCTCGACGAGACCGTCGACCGGGCGCTGCGGATCCAGGCGCTGCTGGACGATCCGCCGCCGCCGGCCGTCGAGGCGCCCGACGACGACGCCGCCGACGACCCGACGGGGGAGGACCCCGCTCGATGAACGGGCTGGACGCGGTCGACGAGGCCCGGCGCCTCGTCGTGGAGGCGCTGCGCGACGAGCAGCGCTTCGTCGCCGTCACCCACGAGCACCCGGACGGCGACGCCCTGGGCTCGCTGGTGGCGATGACCCGCACGCTCCACGCCCTCGGGAAGGACGTGGTGTCGCTCGTCGACGACGAGGACCTGCCGGTGCCGCGCGAGTATTCGGGCCTCGCGACCGACCACCTGGTGACCGACGTCCCCGGCGACCTCGCCGAGCGGACGGCGATCTGCCTCGACTGCGGCAACATCGACCGGGTCGCGGTGGCCGCGGTCCGCGAGGGCGCGGGGCGGATCATCAACGTCGACCATCACCACGACAACACGCGCTTCGGCGACATCGACCTGGTCGATCCCGACGCGTCGTGCACGGCCGAGATCCTCTGGGACCTGCTGCCGGACCTCGGCCTGGAGGCCGACCGCGAGACGGCCGAGGCGCTCTACGTCGGCCTGGTCACCGACACCGGCCGCTTCATGTACGAGAACACCCGCGGCCGGGCGCACCTGATGGCGGCCGACCTGCTGGCCGCCGGGGTCGAGCCGTTCCCGGTCTACCGCAAGGTCTACGAGGGCGTTCCGTGGTCGAAGCTGGCGCTGCTCGCGCGGGCGCTCGACCGCGTCCGCCAGGAGGACGAGGGACGGGTCACCTTCGCGCTGCTGCGGCGCGAGGACTATGCGCGGACCGGGGCCCAGGACAGCGACTCCGAGGGCATCATCGACCACCTGCGGACGGTCGCCGGCACCCGCGTCGCCGCCTTCGCCCGCGAGCTGCCGGCCGACGCCGACGGCGAGGTCCGGACCAAGGTCTCGCTGCGCTCGGCCGACGGGCGGATCGACGTCTCGGTGATCGCCCGCGCCGGCGGCGGCGGCGGGCACCCGCAGGCGGCGGGCTTCACGACGACGCTCGACGAGGAGCAGCTGGTGTCGTTCCTCCGCGGCCAGGTCCACGAGCTCGGGTGAGCCCCGGGCCGGTCGATCCCGCGGCCGCCGCCGAGGCGGTCGCCTCGGTCCCCGACGGCGTGCTGCTGGTCGACAAGCCCGTCGGGCGCTCCAGCCACGACGTGGTGGCCCGCGTGCGCCGGGCGCTCGGCGGGCGCAGGGCGCGGCGGGTCGGCCACGCCGGGACGCTCGACCCGTTCGCCACCGGGCTGCTGCTCGTCCTGATCGGGCGCGCGACGCGGCTGCAGCCCTACCTGATGGCGCTCGGCAAGCAGTACGAGACGGTCGCCCAGCTCGGGGCGACCTCGACCACCGGCGATCCGGAGGGCGAGGTGACCATCACCGGCCGGATCCCGCCCGACCCGCCGTCGCTGCCGACCGGCACGGTGCGCCAGCGGCCGCCGGCCTACTCGGCGATCAAGATCGACGGCGTGCGCGCCTACCGTCGCGCCCGTCGCGGCGAGCAGGTCGACGTGCCCGAGCGCGAGGTCACCGTGAGCGCGTTCGAGCAGCTGTGGCGCGAGGGCGACCGGGCCGGGTTCCGGATCGACTGCTCGTCGGGGACCTACGTCCGCAGCCTGATCGCCGACCTCGGCGACGCCTACTGCCTGGAGCTGCGCCGGACGGCGATCGGGCCCTACGCCGTGGCGGACGCCCACCAGCTGGACGCGCCGCCGGAGACCTGGCGGGTCGTGTCGCTGCTGGACGCCCTGGCCTCGGTCCTGCCGGTGGTCGAGCTGGACGCCGACAGCGCCCGCCGGGCCGGTCACGGGCAGCGGCTGGAGCTGCCGGCCGCCCCGCCCGTCGACGAGGTCGCGCTCTGCCACGACGGCGAGCCGATCGCGATCGGACGCCGGGAGCAGGACGGTCGGATCCATCCCGTCGTAGGCTTCCGGGCGTGACCGCGCGCATCACGCCCCTGGCGGACGTCCACGCTCGTCCGCGGACCGTCGCCGTGGGGATGTTCGACGGCGTCCACCTGGGCCATCGCGAGGTGATCCGCGGGGCCGACACCGTCGTCACGTTCCATCCCCACCCGATGGCCGTGCTGGCGCCGGGCCGGGTCCCGCCGCAGCTGACGACGATCGAGCGCAAGGCGCAGCTGATCGGCGACCTCGGGGTCCACGAGCTGGTGCTGGTCCCGTTCGACGCCGCCGTCGCGGCCCAGCCGCCCGCCGACTTCGTCGACGAGGTCCTGGCCGGGCGGCTCGACGCCCGCGGGGTCAGGATCGGCGAGAACTTCCGCTTCGGCCACGGCGCGACCGGCACCCCGGAGCTGCTGCGCGCCGACCCGCGCTTCGACACCACCGTGGTGCCGCTGCTGCGGCACGCGGGGGAGACGGTCTCCTCGACCCGCGTCCGCGAGCTGGTCGCCCGCGGCGAGGTGGCCGCCGCCAGCGAGCTGCTGGCCGCTCCGTTCGCGCTCTCGGGCCCCGTCGAGCACGGCGAGCAGCGCGGCCGCGAGCTGGGCTTCCCGACGGCCAACCTGCACCCGCCGGAGGGGCACGCGCTGCCCGCCCACGGGGTCTACGCGTGCCGGGCGCGGCTGGAGGACGGCAGCGTCCGGACGGCCGCCGTCTCGATCGGGATCCGCCCGCAGTTCGAGACCGCGCTCGGGGTCCTGGTCGAGGCGTTCCTGCTGGACTTCTCGGGCGATCTGTACGGCCAGCAGCTGGAGATCGAGTTCGTCGAGCGGCTTCGCGGCGAGCAGCGCTTCGACGGCGTCGAGCAGCTGGTGGCCCAGATCCAGCGCGACGTCGACGACACCCGCCGGATCGCCGCGGTCTGACGGGCCGCCCGCGGGGGCGGCCGGACCGCGCCGATGCAGGTGGTTCTGTTACCTTCCGTCGTCGCATGTCGTCGCTCACGCAGGAACGGAAGCTGGAGATCGTCGGTCAGTTCGGAGAGTCCGAGACCGACACCGGCTCCACCAAGGTCCAGATCGCCCTCCTGACGGAGCGGATCAACGGTCTCACCGACCATCTCCGCGAGCACGGGCAGGATCATCACTCCCGCCGCGGCCTGCTGATGCTGGTCGGCCGTCGCCGTCGCCTGCTCAACTACCTGCGCAGCGACGACCTCGAGGGCTACCGCGGCCTGATCAAGGAGCTCGGGCTCAGGAAGTAGCGGGCGGCGCGGGGCGTCCGTGGACGCTTCGCATCTCGCCACCGCGTTCGCTCGGCAGTACTGCGTACGGCTCTCGCTTCGCGGCGACGACCTGCTCGGTCCACGAACACCACGCATCCACCCGCCGATGCGACTCGCGCCCTCGGATTCCGGGGGCGCTTCTCGTTCCCGGGGCGGTTCCATAGGATCCGGCCATGGCCATCATCGCCGCCGGAACGCCGGTCCCCGAGATCACCCTCAAGCGCGAGGACGGCAGCGACCTCACCCAGGACGATCTGCGGGGACGGACGACGGTGCTGGTCTTCTACCCGTTCGCCTTCAGCCCCGTCTGCACCGACCAGCTGCAGGTCTACGAGGAGCTGCTGCCGGAGCTCGCCGAGCAGAACGCGGTGATGTACGGGGTCTCGACCGACGCCAGCTGGTCGCAGACCGCCTTCAAGGAGAAGCTCGGCATCACGATCGAGCAGCTCTCGGACTTCGAGCCCAAGGGCGCCGCGTCGAAGGCGCTCGGCGCCTACTTCGAGCCGGCCGGGATGACCAACCGCGCCCTGATCGTCGTCGGCCCCGACGGCACCGTCGCCTGGAGCCACCTGGCGGCCTCGCCGGGCGACCTGCCGGGCGTCGACAAGGTCCGCGAGGGTCTCGCGGCGGTCGCGGCCTGAGCCCGATGGATCCCGCGGGCACGAGGCCCGGCGCGATCCGCCCCGACGACCATGCCTGCGGCCCGCTCGACGGGCCGCCGGTCGTCCTCTACGGCGACGCCACCTGCCCCCGCTGCCAGGACGCGACGCGCTTCCTGCGGGCGGCGCCGGTGCGGCTGGTCTGGCGGCACCTGGTGCTGCGGGCGCGCGGGCCGCGTCCCCGGGCGCTGGCCGGGGCGCTCGAGGCGGCGGCTCGCCAGGACGCCTTCTGGCCGTTCCTCGACCGGCTGCTGGCCGACCCGGGGCGCCAGGACGACCCGGACCTGTGGGCGCTGGCCCGCGAACTGGGGCTGGACGTCGAGCGGTTCGAGCGCGACCGCCGCGACGAGGCGGCGACGGCGCGGATCGACGCCGACCTGGCCGACGGGCTGTCGGCCGGGGCGAGCGGGACGCCGGCGATCGTGGTCGCCGGCGGCGTCGACCACGGGATCCCCGACGAGGCGTGGATCCAGGCGCTGCTGGCCGAGCGGGCGACCTAGCGGCGGCCGCCGCCGCGGCGGCTCGGGAGCGAGCGACGGGGTGGCGTCAGCTCGCCGCGGTGCTTCAGGGGTGGCGTCGATTCGCCTCGCCGGGCGCGGCGAACCGACGCCACCTCGCGACCGATGCGACGAACTGACGCCACCGGCATCAGCCGGCGCGGCGGCGGGACTGCAGCCGGAACAGCACGCCGGCGATCACGATCAGGACCCCGATCGCCGGGAACAGCAGCAGCCAGGTGGCGGACCCGGGCGTGCCGGGCGGCCGGGTGCTGCGGCTGGCGTCGGGCGGCAGCGGCGAGGTCGCGAACCCGGCCTCGGACTCGAACGGGTAGTCGGCGGTCGCGCGGAACAGGCGGTCGCTGGGAGCCTGGCGGACGACGACGTCGTCGCGGATCGACGACGGCGTGCGACCGCTGATCTGGAGCTTGGTGACGTAGCGGCCGTCGAGCAGCCGGCGGACCGCCGGCGTCGGCGCGGGGGAGAGCTCGTCGACCAGGCCCGCGTGGTGGGTGTCGAAGCCCTTGGCCAGCACCCGGTGCTCGCCGACGACGTAGAGGACGGCGGTGACGGGCCGCTGCGACAGGCGGCTGAGCCGCAGCGGGTAGACGATCCGCTCGCTCGCGAAGCTGATCCGCAGCGGTCGCAGCGCCCGCGTCCCGGCGCCGACGCTGCCGGGCGCCAGCCGGATCGCCACGAACGCCCAGCGCTCGGCCACGTAGCGGCGGAGGATCGGCTGCGCGGCCGCCGGGGTGCGGTAGCCGTGGCCGTCGAGCCACCGCTGGAGCGCGCCGGCGTCGCCGGCGCGCAGCCGGCTGACGTCGTAGCCGCCGACCCGCTCGCGCGAGAGCAGCTTGACGCCGGGCGCGGCACCCGCCGTCGCGCCGTCGCCGTCGCCGCTCCCGGACGACTCGCCGGGCAGCGGCATGGTCGCCCGCGCCAGCTGCCCGAAGACGTCGACCTGGTCGCCCCGGACCGCGGTCACGGTCGGCGTCGCCGGGACCGGCAGGACGACCGCCGCGCGGCGGTCGGCGCTCGCGGCGGCCCGTGGGTCGGCCAGGTCGAGCGACAGCACGATCGACTCGCGACCGTCCTTCAGCGTCAGCAGCGCCTGCTCCTGGGCGACGCTGGCGTCGAAGGCGATCCCGCAGGCGCAGGCCCCGGCGGGACGGGCGAACGCCACCAGGACGGCGGCGAGCGCGGCGACCAGCGCGAGGAGCAGCAGCGGCAGGCGGGACGGGCGGCGGAGGAGCGGCATGCGAAGGCGCGATCGTATCCCCCGGCGGCAGTCTCGGACGGCGCGCCGCCGGACCGCCGGAGCGGGGGCGCGATCACCCCGTCGGAACGGTGGATCGCGCCTGCACAACGGCACCTTCCGCTAGTCTCGAATGGTTCGGAAACGACTGAGAAGCGAATGCGGCGCGCCAGGTCCGATGGGCGCGCCCCCCAAGAGGAACGACATATGAGTCACGAGAACGTGACGACGGTGTCCGTGGAGATCGCCGGCAAGACGATCACCTTCGAGACCGGCAAGCTTGCCAAGCAGGCTTCCGGCGCGGTCACCGTCCGACAGGGCGACACGGTCGTCCTGTCCACCGCGACGATGGGTCGCGAGAAGGACGCCGACTTCCTGCCGCTGACGGTGGACGTCGAGGAGCGGATGTACGCCGCGGGCAAGATCCCCGGCTCCTTCTTCAAGCGCGAGGGTCGCGCCGGCGAGAAGGCCACCCTGACCGCCCGCATGATCGACCGGCCGATCCGGCCGCTCTTCCCGAAGACCTGGCGCTTCGACACCCAGCTGGTCTCGCTGCCGATCTCGATCGACCACGAGCACCCGTACGACATCCTGGCGATGAACGGCGCCTCCGCGGCGCTGATGATCAGCCCGATCCCGCTGCCGACGCCCGTCGGCGCCGTGCGGATCGGCAAGATCGACGGCCAGTTCGTCGTCAACCCGCCCGAGGAGTCGCTGACCGAGGACGGGGCCAGCGACCTGGACCTGATCGTCGCCGGCACCGAGGACGCGATCCTGATGGTCGAGGCGGGGGCGAACCTGATCCCCGAGGCCGAGATCCTCGACGCGCTCGACATCGCCCACAGCGAGATCAAGAAGCTCTGCGCCGTCCAGCACGAGCTGCGCGAGAAGGCCGGCAAGCCGAAGGTCGACTTCGTCGCGCCGACGGTCGACGAGAAGCTCGCCGCCAAGATCAAGAAGTCGCACGGCAAGAAGATCGAGAAGGCGACCCAGGTCGTCGACAAGATCGAGCGCCAGGACGCGACCGAGGCCGCCAAGGCCGAGGCGATCGAGGCCCACGCCACCGATGGCGAGGATCCCGACGTCGACAAGCAGGTCCGCTCGATCGTGAACGCGATCGAGAAGGCCGCGATCCGCGACCGGATCGCCGTCCAGAAGGTCCGCCCGGACGGCCGCGAGGCGACCGAGATCCGGCAGATCACGATCGAGACCGGCACCGCCCCGCGGACGCACGGCTCGGCGCTCTTCACCCGTGGCCAGACGCAGGCCCTCTCGGTCGCGTCGCTGGGCACGATGAAGGAGGAGATGCGGGTCGACGGTCTCGGGCTGGAGACCAACCGCTACTACTGGCACCACTACAACTTCCCGCCGTTCTCGGTCGGCGAGGCCGGCTTCATGCGCGGCCCGAAGCGTCGCGACATCGGTCACGGCGCGCTCGCCGAGCGGGCGCTGGTCCCGGTGGTGCCCTCGACCGAGGAGTTCCCCTACGCGATCCGCGTGGTGTCCGACATCCTCGAGTCCAACGGCTCCAGCTCGATGGCCTCGGTCTGCGGCAGCTCGCTGTCGCTGATGGACGCCGGCGTGCCGATCAAGGCGCCGGTCGCGGGCATCGCGATGGGCCTGATCAAGGAGGGCGACGACTACATCGTCCTCACCGACATCGCCGGCGTCGAGGACCACCTCGGCGACATGGACTTCAAGGTCGCCGGCACCGCCGAGGGCATCACCGCCCTCCAGATGGACATCAAGATCACGGGCGTCACGTTCGAGATCCTGCGCGACGCGCTGGCCCAGGCCCGCGACGCCCGGCTGGAGATCCTCGGCAAGATGCAGGCCGTGATCGACGGGCCCCGCGAGGAGCTCTCGATCTACGCGCCGCGGATCCTGTCGGTCAAGATCGATCCCGAGAAGATCGGGATGGTCATCGGCAAGGGCGGCGAGACGATCCGCGGCCTCCAGGAGGAGTTCGAGGCCCAGATCGACATCTCCGACGACGGCACGGTCAACGTCTACTCGTCCTCGGGCGAGAAGGGCGACGCGCTGGTCCAGCGGATCGCCGCGATGACCCGCGACGTGGCGCTGGGCGACGAGTTCGAGGGCAAGGTCGTCAAGACCACGACCTTCGGCGCGTTCGTCGAGCTGATCAAGGGCACCGACGGCCTGCTGCACATCTCCAACGTGTCGCCGGGCAAGCGCGTCGACACGGTCGAGGAGGTCCTCTCGCAGGGCGACGTGATCAAGGTCCGCGTCGCCGAGCTGGACCGCGAGCGCGGCCGCGTCGGCCTGCGGCTGTCGGACGACCCCGACGTCGCCGGCAAGACCGTCGAGGAGCTGCAGGCGCTGTCGGCCAGCAAGTCCAACGGCGGCGGCCCGCGCGGCGGTGGCGGCGGTGGCCGCGAGCGCGGCGGCGACCGCGGCCCGCGTCGTCGCGACGGCGAGCGCGGCGGCCGCGAGCGCAGCCGCGGCGACCGCGACCCGGACCGGAGCCGGTAGCGCGTGAGCACTGCCGGAGGACCTCGCCCGAACGGTGACGGACGAGGTCCCCACCCGCCGCGGGTCACCCGGCTCCCGTCCGGCGTGACGGTGGCGACCGAGCCGATCGGCTCGGCGCTGTCCGTCGCGCTGGGCGTCTGGATCGGCACCGGCGCGCGCCACGAGCGCGACGCCGAGGCCGGTCGCGCGCACCTGCTGGAGCACATGCTGTTCCGCGGGACGCGCAACTACGCGTCGATCGAGATCGACCGGCGCTTCGACGCCCTCGGCGGCGATCTCAACGCGGCCACCAGCCGCGACGAGACCGCGGTCGTGGCGCGCGTGCTGGCGGACGAGGTCGACGACGCGTTCCCGATCCTCGGCGAGATGGTCGCCTGCCCGCTGCTGCGGGACGAGGACCTCGAGCTCGAGCGCAAGATCGTGCTCGAGGAGATCGCGATGATCGAGGACGACCCCGAGGAGTACGTCTTCGAGCTGCTGCCGCGGGCCGTCTTCGGCGACCACGCGCTCGGGCGCCCGGTGATCGGCACCCCCGAGGTCGTCGCCGGCACCTCCGGCGAGACGCTGCGGGCCTTCCACGCCGGTCGCTACCGGCCCGACCGGATCGTGGTCGCGGCCGCCGGCGCGGTCGACCACGAGCGCCTCTGTGCGCTCGCCGAGCGGCTCGCCGCCGACGTCCACGCGCACGACGGCGATCCGCAGCACGCCCCGAACGAGCCGGGCGTCGCCGCGCCGAGCGACCCGGCGGTGATCTTCCGGACCCGCGAGACGGAGCAGGTCCAGGTGGCGATCGCCGGCCGCGGCCCGGGGATGGGGGACGACCGCCGGTTCGCCCTGCGGGTGCTGGACACGATCCTCGGCGGGACCCCGTCGTCGCGGCTGTTCCGGGCGGTCCGCGAGGACCGCGGGCTGGCCTACGCGGTCTCGACCTTCGACGACCAGCACCAGGGCGGCGGCCTGGCGGGGGTCTACCTGGGCACCCGCGCCGACAACCTGACGGCGGCGCTGGCCGTCGTCGCCGACGAGCTCGACCGCGTCCGCCGCGAGCCGGTCGACGACGACGAGCTCGAACGGGCCAAGCACCACGCCCGCGCGCGGCTGCTGCTCGGGCTCGAGTCGACCCACGCGCGGATGCACGTGCTGGGACGGGCCGTCCTGCACGGGCTGCCGCTGCTGCGTCCGGACGAGATCGCCGCCCGGATCGACGCGGTCACGGCCCAGGACGTCCAGGACCTGGCGCGCGAGCTCTACGACCCGGCCGGTCTCAGCGCCGCCGGCGTCGGCCCGGACGAGCAGACGTTCCGGTCCGCGCTCGGGCCGATCGCCGCCGCGCTCACGACCACCTGAGCGACGCCCGTCGCAGGGTCGCGCGACCCTGCGACGGGCGGCCGCCGGACGCGTCGCGGGCGACGAGCTCCCGGGCGGTCAGCGGCCGGCGACGCCGACCGGCACGATCCGCCAGACGGTGATCGTGTCGGCCTGGACGTCGCTGCCGCGCGGCGGCCCGCCGACGCGGTGGTCGACCTGGCGGACGTAGAGGTCGGTGCTGCCGGCGCTGATCGCGACGAAGCGGCGCGTGTCGAGGTGGATCGCGGCCAGGCCGAGGCCCGCCGTCAGCAGGTAGATCGGGCGCCGCGCCGCGACCGTCGTCAGCCACTGCGTCAGCCGCGGGTCGTCGAGCATCGCCCGGTCGCGGAACCGCTCGAGCGCGCCGTTGCCGAGCATCGTCACCGCCCGGCCCGAGCGGATCGCCAGCGACGGCGCGACGCTGGCCCACGCCCGTTGGTTCGGGCCGACGAGGATCAGCGGATCGCGCCCGGTCAGCTGCCGGTCGAGCGCGTCGAGCGCCGCCGGCACGCCGTCGAACTCGGTGGTCGTGATCGCCGGCCGCGCGTCGCGCAGCCCGACCGCCGCGGCGGCGACGGCCAGCAGGACGGCGATCGCGGCGACGGCGGTCCCGCCCGGACGCCCTCGGCGGCCGCGCCACGCGAGGGCGACCATCGTGCCGCCCAGGACCGCGGTCAGCGGCAGCGCCAGCGGCAGGTAGCGGCGCGCGGTCCAGTACTGGTCCGGGATCAGCACCTGCGGGTCGCGGGCGACCAGGCCGAGCGCGATCGCCGCCAGCAGCAGCAGCGGCGCGATCGCCGCCGCCTCGCGCCAGGTCCGCAGGCCGCGGCCCAGCACCAGCGCCGCCAGCCCGCCGCCGGCCAGGACCAGGCCTGGAGCGGTCGCGTAGGTGCCGAAGATCCGCAGGCCGAGGGTCGGCGGGGCGACGGCCAGGACCAGGCCGGCGAGCACCAGCAGCGCCGCCAGCGGCACGGCGGGGACGCGCGCCAGCAGCCGCAGGATCTGCCGCTCCAGCCGTCCGCCGGCGCGCGGCAGCCCGCGGGCGCCGAGCACCGCGCAGGCGGCGCAGGCGGCCAGCACCGCGCCGGCGATCCCCGCGACCAGCCACGAGCCGTCGATCCCGCCGAGCACGTGGCCGATCGTCTCGTCGGTGTAGCCCCGCGTCAGCGTCAGGCCGCGGACCGTGGCGTAGACCAGCGGCGGGGTCAGGCCGACCGCGAACCAGAGCGCGTCGCGGCGGCCGCTGCGGGCCAGCAGCAGCGCCGCGATCGGCGCGACCGCGATCAGCGGCCAGGCGTCCGGGCGGACGAGCGGCGCGGCCCCGAGCGCGAGCCCGGCCAGCAGCGCGGCTCGCCGCCCGCCGTCGCGGATCGCCAGCGCCGTCGCGATCGCCGCGGTCAGCAGGACGACCCCCGACGGCACCTCGGTCATCGGGTAGCGGGAGAAGTAGATCAGCGCCGCGTTGGTCGCCATCAGGGCCATCGCCGCGCCGAGGGCGACGCCGCGGTCGCCGGGCCGGACCAGCAGCGACGCCGCCGCGCCGACCAGCAGCACCAGCACCGCGCCGGCGAGGGTCACGACCCACTGGCCACCGCCGCCGGTCGCGCTCGCTCCGGCCGCCATCGCCGCCGGCGTGACGTGGTAGCCGTGCGGGATCACGGCCCCGCCGGAGGTCACGAACAGCCCGGGGAACGGCCGCTGACGGTCGATGCCGAGCGCGCCGCCGCCGAACCGCTCGAGGCCCTGCCGGACGTCGGGATCGATCGGCAGCTTCAGCCCGCCCTCGTGGCGCAGCCGCTCCGACCCCATCACGTAGTAGCCGGCGTCGCGCCCGCCGAGGTCGAAGGCATAGGCCGGCAGCGTCGCCGCGCCGGCGCCGAGCAGCGCCAGCAGCAGCAGCGGGCCGCTCGCGATCCGCCGCCCGCGTCCGCGGGCGGTCCGCGTCACCAGCGCGATCGCGACCAGCGCCACCAGCGCCACGGTCGGCGGCGAGAAGCCACCGCTGTCGGCGAGCGCCTGGTAGCCGACGGCGAGCCCGGTGAACGCGACGCCGAGCGCCAGCCCGGCCCGCGCGGGGCCCGGCAGGCCGCCGGTCGCCGAGCCGACCAGGCCGTGCCCGAGCGTCCCCAGCAGGACGGCCACCGCGGCCGCCCCGAGCGGTCGCAGGGGCTGCAGCGACGCCGCGGCCGCCAGCGCCAGGGCGAGCAGCGCCACGCCGGCGGTCGGCCACGTGCGACCCGGCCAGCGGGACGCGAGAGTGCGGAGCGAGCGGGCGATCCGCGGAAGTCAAGCAGGCGTCGCCGCGGACCGCGTCCGTCGGGGCATCTGGGACGATGCCGCCATGAGCAGCGAGATCCGCGTGGCCGTGGCCGGTGCCGCCGGCCGGATGGGCCGGACGGTGTGCGACGCCGTCGAAGCCGCCGACGGGATGGTCCTGACCGGCCGTGCCGACCCGGCGCTCGGCACGACGCTGGCGGACGTGCTGCCGGACGCCGACGTGGTCGTCGACTTCACGCGGCCGGACACCGCGCTCGCGAACGCGATCGCCTGCGTCGAGGCGGGCGTCCACGTCGTGATCGGCACCTCCAGCTTCGACGTCGCCCAGCTCGAGGGTCGCGGCACCGCGAACGCCTTCTACGGGCCGAACTTCGCGATCGGCGCGGTGCTGATGATGCGCTTCGCGACCGAGGCCGCCCGCCACATGCAGAGGGCCGAGATCATCGAGCTGCACCACGACCGCAAGCTCGACGCGCCGTCGGGCACGGCCGCCCACACCGCCGCGCTGATCGGCGAGGCGACCGGGACGACGCCGCCGATCCACTCTGTCCGGCTCCCGGGGCTGGTGGCGCACCAGGAGGTGATCCTCGGCGGCACGGGGGAGACGCTGACGATCCGCCACGACTCGCTCGACCGTTCGTCGTTCATGCCCGGGGTGGTGCTGGCGATCCGTCGCGTCGCGACCCTGCCGAGCTCGCCGACGGTCGGGCTCGACAAGCTGCTGTTCGACTCCTGAGCGCCCGGTGAGCACCGGCGCCCCGATCGACGTCGCTCCCGGTGCTCCGGCGCTCGCCCCGGCGCCGGTCCGCCCGCTGCGGATCCTGGTCGTCGCCAACCGCTACCCACCGGCGGCGGCGGGCGGCTACGAGCGGATCACCGTCCAGGCGGTGGCCGCGATGCGGGCCCGCGGCCACCAGGTCGAGGTCCTGACCACCGGCGCCGATCCGTGGGAGCCGCCGATCGACGACCCGCCGCGGTCGGGCATCCACCGCACGCTGCGGTGGTGGTGGCGCGACGGCGCCTGGCCGGCGCTCGGGGCCCGCGAGCGGGTCGCCGTCGAGTGGGCCAGCCACCGGGCGCTGCGCGAGCGGCTGCGACGGTTCCGGCCCGACGTCGTCTCGTGGTGGGCGATGGGCGGCCTGCCGCTGTCGCTGCTGGAGACGGTCCGCCGCGCCGCGATCCCGGCCGTCGGCGTGATCGGGGACGGCTGGGCCCTCTACGGCCCGCACCACGACCTCGGCGGGCGCAGCTGGAACCGCGCCGGCCTGCGGCAGCTGCGGCCGCTGGCCGGTCGCGCCGGGCTGCCGGTCCCGGGGCCGATCGCGCCGGCCGCGCGCTGGCTTTGCATCTCGCGGTGGGTTCGCGACATCGAGGGCGCCGATCCGGCGCTCGCGCAGGTCGCGTCGATCGTCCACCCGGGCGTCGACCCGGCGGTCTTCCCACCGGTCGCGCCGGAGCCGTGGCGGGGCCGGCTGGCGGTCGTCGGACGCGTCAACGAGGCGAAGGGCGTCGCCGACGCGGTTCGCGCCCTGGCGCTGCTGCCGGACGCCACGCTGAACGTCGACGGGCCGGACGCGCCGCGCGCGGCGGCGGAGGAGGAGGACCGTCCCGAGGCGGCGGCCGTCGCCGACCTCGCCGACGAGCTCGGCGTCGCCGACCGGATCACCTGGACCCGGACCGCTCCCGATCGCGTCCGCGAGGTCTACGCGGCCTGCGACGCGCTCGTCTTCCCGGTCCGCTGGCCCGAGCCCTGGGGCCTGGTCCCGCTGGAGGCGATGGCGGTCGGGCGGCCGGTGATCGCCTGCGCCACCGGCGGCGCCGCCGAGTACCTGCGAGACGGCGAGAACGCGCTGCTGGTCGCGCCCGGGCAGCCCGAGGCGATCGCCGCCGCGGTCCGCCGGCTGGCCGCCGACCCGGACCTGCGGGCGCGGCTGGTCGACGGCGGGCGGCGGACCGCCGCGACGCTCTCCGCCGACGCCTTCGACGGCGCGGTGCTGGCCTGGCACGAGGCCGAGGCCGGGTCGGCCGCCAGGCCGCTGTGACGTTCCGGTCGCTCGTCGACCGGAACGTGCGGCTTCCGGGCGATCGCGACCGCGCGACCGCGCCGCTCAGCCGCTGAGCGCGTCGCGGATCCGGTCGGGCAGGGCGGTGTAGCGGGTGGCGCCGTCGACCTTCCGCAGCGCTCCCGCGATCGCGCCCCGGTCGCCGACCATCACGCACGCGCGCTCGGCCCGCGTGACGGCGGTGTAGAGCAGGTTGCGGGTCAGCATGTGGCGGTGCTCGGCGACCACCGGCACGACCGCGACCGGCACGCTCGACCCCTGCGCCTTGTGGACCGTGCAGGCGTAGGCCAGGTCCCAGGTGTCGAGCCGGTCGGATGGCAGCCGGATCGTGCGGCCGTCGTCCATCGCGACGACCACCTGCTTGCCGTCGAGCTCGACCTGGACCAGCATCCCCAGCTCGCCGTTCATGACCTCGGCCTCGTGGTCGTTGCGGGTCTGCATCACCCGGTCGCCCTGACGCAGCCCCCGCAGCGCCCCGCCGCCGGCGACGGCCCGGCCGCCCGGGTTGAGGACCTCGCGCAGGCGGGCGTTGAGGGTCTCGACCCCGCAGGCGCCCTTGCGCTGCGGCGCCAGCACCTGGACGCCGCCGACCGCGGGAACGTCGTAGTGGGCCGGCAGCCGGCGGGTGACCAGCGAGACGATCTCGTCGGCGGCGGCGAACGGATCCGGTCGCTCGATCAGGAAGAAGTCGCGGACGTCGTCCGGGCCGGGGACCGTCTGCGGCGGCTCGCCCCGGTTCATCGCGTGGGCGGCGCGGACGATCAGCGAGCGCTCGGCCTGGCGGAAGATCCGCGACAGCCGCACGGCCGGCACCTCGCCGGACTCCAGCAGGTCCTGCAGCACCCGGCCGGGGCCGACGGGCGCCAGCTGGTCGACGTCGCCGACCAGCAGCACGTGGGTCGTGGGGCCGATCGCCCGCAGCAGCGCCACGGCCAGGTCGAGCGGCAGCATCGAGGCCTCGTCGACGACCAGCATCACCCCGTCGGGGATCGGGTCGTCCTCGTCGTGCTGGAAGCCCTCGCCCGGCACGTAGCCGAGCAGCCGGTGGATCGTCGTCGCCTCGGCGCCGGTCGCCTCGGACAGGCGCCGCGCGGCCTTGCCGGTCGGCGCGCAGAGCAGCACCCGCCGGCCGGCGGAGCGCAGCGTGGTCACCAGCGCCTTCATCGTCTGGGTCTTGCCGGTGCCCGGGCCGCCGGTCAGGATCGACAGCCGGTGGCCGATCGCCGAGCCGACCGCCTGCCACTGCTCGGCGCTGGGGGCGGGGTCGAGCGCCTCGGGCGCGCTCTCGGGCACCTCGACGTCGAGCGTCGGGGCGTCGGTCGCGAGCCCGGCGACCAGCGTCGCCAGCAGCGCCTCGTCCTCGTCCAGCTCGAGCGTCGCGACCCGGCCGTCGCGGTCGACGACCGCCCCCGACGCGATCAGCCCGTCGAGCGCCTCGCCGACCGACGCGCCGTCGATCCCGCCGCCGGCCGGCTGCCACGGGTCGCGGCCGGCAAGCAGCCGGACCGCGCGTCGCACCAGCTCGTCGTGGGGCAGGTGGCAGTGGCCGTCCTCCTCGGCCAGGCGCAGCGCCTGGAGCGTTCCGGCCTGGCGGCGGGCGGCGCTGTCGCGGGCCTCGCCGAGCGCCAGCGCGATCGCGTCGGCGGTGACGAAGCCGATCCCGCTGCGCTCGGTCAGGCGGTACGGGTCGGCGCGCAGCAGCGCGACGTCGGGCTCGTCGCCGAGCGCCCGGATCACGCGGCCGATCGTGGCGGCGTCGACCTGGTGCTGCTCCAGCAGCAGCCGCACCGCGCGCGGCCCGGCCTCGGCCCGCCAGTGGTCGACGGCCTCGGTCAGCTTCTCGCCCGACAGCCCGCGGACGCGGCGCAGGACGTCGCGGGGGCTCTCGTCGAGCCGCTCCAGCAGCTCGTCGCCGAAGCGCTCGATCAGCTGCTCGGCGGCCACCGGCCCGACGCCGGGAACCCGCTGCAGGACCCGTGAGAGGGCCTCGTCGCCCTCGGGGGCGAGGCTCTGGAGCCCGCGGACCTTGAAGCGCTCGCCGTGCTTGGCGTGCTGCTGGCGCTCGCCGGTGGCCCGCACGCGATCGCCGGGCTCGAGGTGGCCGAGCGGGCCGACGAGGACCTCGTGGCCGGTCGCGTCGGAGATCGCGTCGACCACGGCGAAGCTGCCGTCGTCGCTGCGGAAGCGGACGCCGGCCACCTCGAGCTCGAGCGTCTCCTCCTCGGCGGGCACCCGACGACGGTATCGCCCGCGACGGCGTGGCCCGTCGCCGCCCCATGCCGTCCGCGCATGGCCGACGGCCGGGACCGTGATCGCACGCCGCGGCCCGCTCTGGGAGGATGAACCACGTGTCCGAGCTCGGGACGATCATCACCGCGATCGTGACTCCGTTCGATGCGGAGTACCGCGTCGACGAAGCCGCCTTCGTCGATCTCATGCGCCATCTCGCCGATCACGGCTCCGACGGCTTCGTCGTCGCCGGGACCACGGGCGAGGGCTCGACCCTCAGCGACGAGGAGCACCTGGCGCTGGTCGAGCTGGCGATCCGCGAGAAGCCGGCCGGCACCACGATCATCGCCAACGCGGGGTCGAACGACACCCGCCACTCGCTCTACCTGACCGAGCGGGCGACCGAGCTCGGCGCCGACGCGACGCTCAACGTCGTCGGCTACTACAACCGCCCCAACCGGCGCGGGATCGTGCAGCACTACCGGACCGTCGCCGCGGCGACCGACAAGCCGATCGTGCTCTACAACATCCCGACCCGGACGACGCTCAACCTCGATCCGGAGCTGCTGGCCGAGCTGGCGCAGATCGACAACGTCTCCGCCGTCAAGCAGGCCAACACGGCCGAGCTGCAGCTGATCGACGGCCTCGAGGTCTTCGCCGGCAACGACGACGCGCTCGCCCGGGCGATCGAGATCGGCGGCGCCGGCGGCATCCTCGTCGCCAGCCACCTGGTCGGCGACCAGCTGGCCGAGCTGGCCACCGCCACGCCGCAGCGACGGGCCGAGATCGACGCCTCGCTGCAGGACCTCTACGCCGTCCTCGGCGTGACCGTCAACCCGATCCCGGTCAAGGCCGCGCTGGAGCTGGCCGGCCATCCGGTCGGCGGCCTGCGGCTGCCGCTGGTCGAGGCCGACGACGACGAGCGGGCCCAGATCCGGGCCGTGCTCGACGGGCTCGGGCTGCTCGCTTGATGGCGTTCGCGGGTCAATTAGCCGCGCATTCCGTCGAGGACCGCTCCCCACGAGTGCGAGCTGGGTCCTGACGGGGCGCTTCGAACCCTGTGCACGGCCCGTGGCCGTGCCGAACGACTGGAACACCCGATATGACCGCACCGACGACGCTCCGCGTGCTGCCCTTGGGCGGCCTCGGCGAGATCGGCAAGAACATGACCGTCGTGGAGTACGACGGCAAGATCGTCGTGATCGACGCCGGGGTCCGCTTCCCGACCGCCGAGCAGGTCGGCATCGACCTGGTGCTGCCCGACTTCAGCTACCTGAAGGACCGCGCCCAGGACATCGAGGCGATCGTGATCACGCACGGTCACGAGGACCACCTCGGCGCCCTGCCCTACGTCATCAAGCAGCTGGGCGGCGCCCGCCGCGCCCCGAAGATCTACGGGCGTCCGCTGACGATGGCGATGGGCCGCAGCAAGCTCGACGAGCACCGCCTGCGCGAGGTCGAGCTGACCGACGTCCAGCCCGGCAGCGAGATCAACCTCGGCACCTTCAAGATCGAGCTGATCCACGCCACCCACTCGATCCCGGACGCCTGCAACGTCGCGGTGACCTGCGGCGCCGGCACCATGCTCTTCACCGGCGACTACAAGTTCGACCAGACCCCGGTCGACGGGCCCCCGGCCGACTTCCTGCGCCTGGCGCGGTTCGGCAAGGAGGGGCTGCTGATGCTGCTGGGCGACTCGACCAACGTCGACCGTCCCGGCTGGTCGCCGAGCGAGTCGCTGGTCGGCCCGGCGCTCTACGACGTCTTCGCCCGCCAGCGCGGCCGGATCATCGTGACCTCGTTCGCGTCGAACCTGCACCGCGTCCAGCAGGTGATCGACGCCGCCGTCGAGCTGAACCGCAAGGTCTGCATGCTCGGCCGCTCGATGCGCAAGAACACCAACATCGCCAAGGCGCTGGGGATCCTCGACATCCCCGAGGGCGTGCTGGTCCAGCCGCGCGACCTCGAGCACCTGCCCGACCACCGCGTCGTGGTGATGTCGACGGGCTCCCAGGGCGAGCCGCTGGCCGCGCTGCGGCGGATGGCGTTCCGCGACCACCCGCAGATCCGGATCCACGACGGCGACACGGTCGTCTTCTCGGCAACCCCGATCCCGGGCAACGAGCGAGCGGTCAACGAGACGATCGACAAGCTCTACCAGGCGGGCGCCAACGTCATCACGCACAAGGACGCCCCGATCCACGCCTCCGGCCACGGCTACCAGGAGGAGATGAAGATGATGCTCAACCTGACGAAGCCGAAGTACGTGATGCCGCTGCACGGCGACTACCAGCGCCTGCAGCTGCACAAGCGGCTGGCGGTCTCGGTGGGGGTCAAGGAGGACAACGTCTTCTGCGCCGAGAACGGCCTGCCGGTCGAGATCGACGCCCGTGGCGCGCGCTTCGGCAAGCCGGTCCCGTCGGGCGTGATGTACGTCGACGGCACCGACATCGGCGCCCCGGCCGACGCGGCCCTGCGCGACCGCCGCTCGCTCTCCGCCGACGGCCTCTTCGTGGTCGTGGCGACGATCGGCGACGACGACGGCAAGACCGTCGCCGAGCCGGAGCTGATCTTCCGCGGCGTCCCCTTCAAGGACGAGGCCGACGCCCTGCTCGAGGCGCTCCGCGACCAGGTCGACGCCTCGGTCGAGCGCGCCGCCGCCGACGACATCCACGACCTCGACGAGATCCAGCGGATCCTCCACGACGACGTCGCCCAGCTGGTCTGGGAGAAGCTGAAGCGGCGGCCGATGGTGCTGCCGGTGGTGGTCGCGGTCTAGAGGTCGTCGGTCGGGGCGGCTCCGCCGAGCCGCTCCTCGACGTCGCCGCCGCCGGCCGCGGGCCGGGTGCCGCGGAGCCGGCGGCGGATCTGCCGGGCCGCGCGCCGCGAGGGTCCCAGGAGGCCCCCGTCGGCGTTCGCGGCGACCGGCTCGGGGCCGTCCGCCGTGCCGTCCTCGGGGGCGGCGGCCACCGGCGGGCCCGAGGGATCGATCTCGGCCGTCGCGTCGGCCGCGCCGTCGTCGCGGGCCAGCGTCACCGTCACGACGAAGCGGGCGCCGGTGTCGTCGTCGCCGTTGGTGGCCTCGACCCGCACGTCGCCGCCGTGCCGCTGCGCCGCCGCGCGCACGATCGCCAGCCCGATCCCGGTCGAGCCGGCGCCCTCGCCGCCGCGGCGGACGAAGCGCTCGAAGATCTGCTCGCGCAGGGGAGCGGGGATCCCGGGGCCGTCGTCCTCGACGACCAGCTCGCCGCGGCCGTCGATCTCGCGCAGGCGGATCCGGATCTCGGTCCCGTCGGGCGTGTGCCGGAGCGCGTTGCCGAGCAGGTTGGCGACCATCCGCACCAGCTCGTCGCGGATCCCGTCGACGGTCACCGGGTCGAGGTCGAGGACGATCTCGTGGCCGCCGAACTGCGGCTCCAGCTCGTCGACCGCCTCGAGGATCGCCCGGTCCAGGTCGACCGGCTCGCGCGCCGACTCGCGCTGGGCATCCATCCGCGCCAGCAGCAGCAGGTCCGAGACCAACCGCCGCATCCGCCGCGAGGAGCGCAGCGCCGACTCGGCGGCCTCGCGGTCGTCGCCCTCGGTCGACAGCGCCAGCAGCTCGAGGTTCGCCTGGACCGCGGTCAGCGGGGTCCGCAGCTCGTGCGAGGCGTCGGCGACGAACTCGCGCTGGCGCTGCAGCGACTGGTCGATCCGGGCCTGCGACGCGGCCAGCTCGTCGAGCATGTCCTGCAGCGTCCGCGCCAGCTCGGCGATCTCGTCGTGGACCGGCGGGATCGGCATCCGGGCGTCGAGGTCGCGGGTGCGGGCGATGTGGCGGGCGGTGCCGGTCATCCGCTTGACCGGGCGCATCGCCCGCTGGCCGACGGCGAGGCCGGCGAGCAGCGCCATCAGGGTGCCGAAGAGGACGCCGAACGCGAGCACGGTCTCGACCCGTCGCTCGGTTCGGGCGAGCGAGGCAGAGCTCCGGCCGACCTGGACCACCAACGGCACGTTCAGCGTCAGGGCCTGGGCCGTGCCCGGCAGTTGGAAGGGCCGGCCCTCGAAATCGGTCGCCGGCTGGTTGATCTCGCGCGTCTCGACGCGATAGCCGTTGATGACGCGCGGGTCCAGGACCGACGGGTCTCCGAGGTGTCGTCGCGGGTCCGAGCTCTGCACCAGGATGTACTGGCCCCCGATGTGCGCCCACACGGCGACGACGGTCGCCGCGTCGCCACGGAGCTCGGCAAGGTCGTTGCGGACCTTGTAGTCGAACTGCCCATCCGCTCGGCCGCGCGCTCCCAGCTTCAGCCGACCGCGGATCGACTCGAACCGCGCCGCGGTCTGGGTCTGGAAGTCGCTGCGGACGCGCTGGATCGTGAAGCCGCCGATCCCGACCGCGAACAGCAGCAGGATCGCGCCGGTCAGGATCGCCGACACGACGGCCAGCCGCCAGCGGATCGGCAGCCTGTCCAGCCAGCGCAGCCAGCGGACGCGCTCGTGGCCGGCGCTCACGCGGCTCCCGGCTAGCGTGCGGTGCGCAGGACGTAGCCGGCGCCGCGGATGGTGTGGACCAGCCGCTCCTCGCCACCGGCCTCGAGCTTGCGCCGCAGGTTGGAGATGAAGACCTCGATCGTGTTGGTCGAGGCGAGCGGGTCGTAGCCCCAGACCTCCTCCAGCAGCCGCTGGCGGGGGACCACGAGCTTCTCGTTGCGCATCAGGTACTCGAGCAGCTCGAACTCGCGCTGCGTCAGGTCGATCGCGCGCTCGCCGCGGCGGACCTCGTGGGTCGCCGGGTTCAGGGTCAGGTCGCTGACGACCAGGGCCGCCTCGCCGCGCGGGGGGCGGCGGCGCAGCAGGGCCCGGATCCGGGCCAGCAGCTCGTCGCGCTCGAACGGCTTGACGAGGTAGTCGTCGGCGCCGCTGTCGAGCCCCTCGACCCGGTGCTCGACCGCGTCGCGGGCGGTCAGGATCAGGATCGGGACGTCGCCGGACTCGCGCAGCCGCTCCGCGACCTCGATCCCGTCGATGTCCGGCAGCCCGAGGTCGAGCACGACCACGTCGGGCATGTAGGTCCGGGCCTCGGCCAGCGCGGCCTGGCCGTCGCGGGCGATCCGCGTCTCGTAGTCCTCCAGGCGCAGCGTGCGCCCGAGCACCCCGGCGATCTCCTCGTCGTCCTCGACGATCAGCACGCGCGCCGTGCGGCCCGTGGAATCCATGCGGCCGATCGTAGTCGCCCGAGCTTCACCGTCGTTCAACGCAACGCAGGTGGCAGATCAGCGGCCCGGCCAGGGAACGATCAAGAACGAACAAAAAGAAACACGAAACGCTCACGCATCTCTATGCTCAGCGAGGAGCCCGTGCGCGCGTCGTTGCTGATCACCTGCCTGGTCGACACCCTCTTCCCGGACGTCGGGCGGGCGTCCGTGGCCGTCCTCGAGCGCGTCGGCGTGACCGTCGACGTGCCGCTCGAGCAGACCTGCTGCGGGCAGATGCACCAGAACGCGGGGCACCGATCGGACGCCCGGCGGCTGATGCGGCGGACGATCGACGCGTTCGCCGACGCCGAGGTCGTCGTCAGCCCGTCGCCCTCCTGCGCCGCCCAGGTCGTCCATCACTACCCGGCGCTGGCCGACGCGTCAGGCGATCCGGGCCTGGCCCGCGAGGCGCGGGCGCTGGCCGCTCGCACCCGTGACCTCTCGACCTTCCTGCTCGACGATCTCGGCGTCGAGGACGTCGCGGCCCCTGGCTTCCCGCACGCGGTCACCTACCACCCGACCTGCCACGGCCTGCGGCTGCTGGGGATCGGCGACCGGCCCCAGCGGCTGCTGTCGCGGGTGCCCGGGATCGAGCTGCGCGAGCTGCCGCAGGCCGAGTCCTGCTGCGGGTTCGGCGGGACGTTCGCCGTCACCAACGCCGACGTCTCGACGGCGATGATGACCGACAAGCTGCGCCATGCGGCCGACACGGGGGCCGAGATCCTGACCGCGGCCGACAGCTCGTGCCTGATGCACCTCGCCGGCGGGCTGTCGCGCACGCGCTCGCGGATGCGGGCGATGCACTACGTCGAGATCCTCGCCGGGGAGTCACGATCGTGAGCGGGCGCTGGCCGGCCCATCCGACGCCGTTCCCCGAGGCGGCCGCCGAGGCGCTGCGCGACAGCCAGACGCGCAGCAACCTGGCGCACGCCACGACCGCGATCCGTCGCAAGCGGGCGGCGGTCGTCGCCGAGGTCGACGAGTGGCCGGCGCTGCGAGCGGCGGGAGCGGAGGCCAAGCACCGCGCGCTGCACCGGCTCGACGAGCTGCTGGTGCAGCTGGAGCAGCGGGTGAGCGACGCCGGCGGGACGGTCCACTGGGCGCCGGACGCCGCGGCGGCGCAGCGGATCGTCGTCGACCTGGTGCGAGCGACCGGCAGCGACGAGGTGCTCAAGGTCAAGTCGCTGCTGACCGACGAGATCGAGCTCAACCCGGCGCTGCTCGACGCCGGGATCCGGCCGCAGGAGACCGACCTCGCCGAGCTGATCGTGCAGCTGGCGGGCGACCGCCAGAGCCACATCCTGGTGCCGGCGATCCACCGCAACCGGCGCGAGATCCGCGACCTGTTCCGCGAGCACCTGCCCGGGGCGGGGGACGTCAGCGACGATCCGGCGGCGCTGGCCGAGGCCGCCCGCCGCCACCTGCGCGCGCAGTTCCTGCGGGTCCCGGTCGCGATCTCGGGAGCGAACGCCGCGGTCGCCGAGACCGGCACCGTCGCGGTGGTCGAGTCCGAGGGCAACGGCCGGATGTGCCTGACGCTGCCGCGGACGCTGATCACGGTGATGGGGATCGAGAAGGTCCTCGAGCGCTGGGACGACCTGGCCACGATCCTGACGCTGCTGCCCAGGTCGTCGACGGGCGAGCGGATGAACCCCTACACGTCGCTGTGGACCGGGGTCGACCCCGGCGGCGACGGCCCGCGGGCGTTCCACCTGGTGCTCGTCGACCACGGCCGCACCGACGTGCTCGCCGATCCGGTCGGCCGCGACGCGCTGCGGTGCATCCGCTGCTCGGCCTGCCTCAACGTCTGCCCGGTCTACGAGCGGACCGGCGGCAGCGCCTACGGCTCGATCTACCCGGGCCCGATCGGGGCGATCCTGACGCCGCAGCTGCGCGGGCTCGACGCCGCGCCGACGCTGCCGTGGGCGTCGAGCCTCTGCGGCGCCTGCTACGAGGTCTGCCCGGTCGCGATCGACATCCCGAGGATCCTCGTCCACCTGCGCGGGCGGGTGACGGAGGAGACGTCGGCCTCGGGCAAGGGCGACCACGCGCGGGGCGAGCGGCTGGGCCTGCGGGTCGCCGGTCGCGTGATGGCCAACCGCCGGGCCTACGAGGCCGCGCAGCGGGCCGGGCGGCTGGCGCTGCTGCTGGCCCGCGACGGCCGCGGGATCGCCGCCCGGGCGCCCGGGGTCAAGGGCTGGACCGAGACCCGCGACCTGCCGCCGCCGACCGAGAGCTTCCGCGACTGGTGGCGGCGGCGCGAGGCC